>CAZIXP010000115.1:0-12609 GCA_964543245.1 uncultured Starkeya sp. | reverse complement strand
GCGGCGCCGAGCTGGACGTTCATGGCGTTTGTTCCCGTGGTGCCCGTGGGACCGGTACGGCCGCCTATTCGGCGGCCACCGCCGGCGGGTTGATGAAGGCGTCGAAGGAATCATCCAGCGCTTCGAGCCATTTGGTGTGGTGAGGCGGCGCCTGGTTGCCGGTCATGATCGAGGTGTACGAGTTGTCGCGATAGCCCATGATGTCACGCTCCTTGTCGTGCTCCCACACCTTGAACAGGGCGGCCACGGCATCGAGATCGAACATCGGGTAGTCGGTCGCCGGGATCAGCTCCTTCATGTAGTCGGTCTGGAAATCGATGGCGTCGAAGGCCGTCTCGATGGTGCCTTCCTTCTCCAGCCAGCGCGCGATGTCGGCGGCAATGGCCTCATCCGAGGGAAGCGCGATGCGCCCGAGGATGATGTCGCGGACGTACCAGGCCTGCGCGTCGAACATGTTGAAGGTGTAATACTGGTCCTGCATGCCGAGATAGAACAGCTTGTGGTTCTTCTCCCACATCACGCCCTTGTAGAGATCGGGCGGGTTCATCCGGTTCGCGCTCTTCAGGCGCATATGGTCCGGCAGGAACGGGTAGTGATGGAGGTAGCCGGTGCAGAGGATGACCGCATCCACGTCCGTCGTGGTGCCATCGATGAAATGGGCGACGCGCCCTTCCAGCTTTTCAAGAAGCGGCTTTTCGGTGAAGCAGCTCGGCCAGTTGAAGTTGGAGCGGCGGGTCCGGTAGCTGAAGGTGATGGACTTGGCGCCGTATTTGTAGCACTGGCTGGCAATGTCCTCGGCCGAATAGGACGAGCCGACGACCAGCAGGTCCTTGCCGACGAACTCGTCGGCGGCACGGAAGTCGTGCGCGTGCATGACCCGGCCCGGGAACATTTCGATGCCGGGGAAATAGGGCACGTTCGGCGTGGAGAAATGGCCGGTGGCCACCACCACATAGTCGAACACCTCGGAATAAAGGTGGTCCTTGACGAGGTCTTTCACCGTGACGGTGAATGTGCCGGTTTCCTCGGAATACTCCACCCAGCGCACCGGGGAGTTGAACCGCACGCTCGGCTTCAGGCCGGCCTTCTCGACGCGGCCCATGATGTAGTCATGCAGCACGGCGCGCGGGGGATAGGACGGGATGGGGCGGCCGAAATGCTCCTCGAAGGTATAATCGGAGAATTCCAGGCACTCCTTAGGCCCGTTCGACCAGAGATAACGGTACATGGAGCCATGGACCGGCTCGCCATACTGGTCGAGGCCGGTGCGCCAGGTATAGTTCCAGATGCCGCCCCAATCGGACTGTTTTTCAAAGCAGACGAATTCCGGGACCTCGGCCCCCTTCTTCTGAGCCGACTGGAAGGCTCGCAGCATGGCCATGCCCGACGGGCCGGCCCCGATGATGGCGACGCGGATGCTCATTTGAGTGGTCCCGTGATCCCGATGGAGAGGTAGCCGGTTTGCCGCCCTGCCGTGAGGTGGGCGGTTTCCGGTCTTCTCGAAAGCCTCGCTTATATTTCTTTATTGTCAAGTTAGTTTCCTGATGAGAACTCGGGCGCAGCAAAGCTGCCGGCTTCGGCGGCGCGCCCAAAAATTAGGCTGCCCGGCCTCTTGACGGCATAAGTTTCCTGCCGGACACTTCAATTTATCGAGAAGAAAGTTCGCCGCCCGCCGGACCACCCCGCCGGGCGCACCTTCCGCAAAGCATCTGCACGGACTCTGCCATGCTGGTCTCGGACATCAAGAGCCGACCTGTCTATGAGCGCCTGCGCCTTGATGAAGCTGGACGGCGGCACCTCATCCTTGCCGACGCGCCGCGGCCGCTGGATGAGGTGATCGACGGCACGGAAGCGGCGGTGGCCCCGATCGGTTACTGGGTGGTCGCCGCGACCAGCGCTGTCGATGCCCGTCCTTCGCCGGAGAGCATCACCGGCACGGCGCCGATCGAAAAGCGGTCTTTCCGCGCGGTCGCGCACCTGTTCGACCGGCTGGCGCACCGGCTGGAGAGCGAGACCATCGGGCTCCGGCTGTATGCGGTGGGCGAGGAGGGCTTCGTCTGGAACGTGGCGCGGATCGCCCGCGAGGCCGGTCTTGAGGCGGCGGAGTGCCGGACCGCCCATGCCGGGTCGCTGCGGCGCGACGTGTTCTGCGTTCACTGCAAGACGATCACGCCCGGCGTGACGACCAGCATCGCCGCCTGCGCCGGCTGCGGCGCCCATCTGGTTGTCCGCGATCATTTTTCCCGTACCCATGCCGCCTTCATGGGCGTGCAGGCCGATGCCGAGGCGCCGGGCGACCACGCGCCGGCCGAGGAGATCTTTCCATGAGCGGCTCCGCTCTCGCTCTTCGGGTCGTCGCGGCCGTGCCGCTGTCGCCGACGCTGAAGGCCTTCACCTTCGAGGCGGCCGATGGCGGGCTGGTGCCGCCGTCCGGCCCCGGCGCGCATGTGCGGCTGCTCCTGCGACACGGCGCGTGGTCGCGGAAGAATGCCTATTCGCTGGTGGCCAACCCGGCCGACCGACGCCACCTTTCCGTCATCGTCCGCCGTGTCGAGCGCTCGAAGGGCGGCTCCGCCTTCCTGCATGAACAGGTGGGGGAGGGGCATGTGATCGAGGCCGGGCTGCCGGCAAACCTGTTTCCGGTCGTGCGCACCGCGCGGCGTCACCTCATGGTGAGCGGCGGCATCGGGCTGACGCCCTTCCTCGCCTATATCGCCGCCTTCGAGGCCGACGGCACGCCGTGGGAGCTGCACCATTTCTGCCGTGCCGACGAGCGCGGCGCGTTCGAGGCGCTGCTCGCCCACTATCCCGCCGCGCGCATTCACATCCGCTGCGATGCGGAGCTCGGCGGACTGGCGCAGGCGCTGACCCGCCAGCCGCTCGGCACGCATGTCTACACCTGCGGGCCGGCGCTGCTGATGGAGGCGGTGCGGGACCTTGCCCTGGCATCGGGCTGGCCGCCGGTAAGGCTGCATGCCGAATCCTTCGGCGGCGCTGCGGAAGGGGGCGAGGCGTTCGTCGCGGTCCTGCGCCGCTCCGGCATCGAGGTGAAGGTCGGGCCGGACACCAGCCTGCTGGACGCGATCGAGGCCGCCGGGGTCGAGGCCCCCTGCCTGTGCCGCGGCGGGGCCTGTGGCCAGTGCATCACCCCGGTGGCGGAGGGCATTCCCGAGCATCGGGACCACTTCCTCGACGCCGAGGAGCGCGCCTCGAACCGCCTCATCATGACCTGCGTGTCGCGCGCGCAGACCCCTCGCCTCGTACTCGACCTCTGACCGGACGACGGAGCCCTGCCGTGACCATCCAGTTCAAGCCGGAAGAGACGTTCCGCGACGACTTCAGCTATTCCAATTCCGACGCCGCGGTGCTGCGTTTTCCGTTCCCCTTCCCGGAAGACGCCTACATGTACTCGGTCAACATCGAGCCGCATGTGCCCGGCGGGCCGAGCCCGGCCTATGACAACCCGTTCGACGTCGACGAGCATTACGTCGCCGAATGCGCCGAGCGCGCCCGGGTGCTGGAACAGGACCCCAGCCGCTGCAAGGTGCTGCCGCACATGATGGCGGCGCAGTGGGACACGCTCGAACTGATCATGGAGAGCTTCGCGACCTCCTATCCCGAGCTGTTCAGCCTTACCCGCGAGGGCACGCGCTGGACCTGGGAGAACCGCCCACTGGGCATCCGCGACAGCTTCACCTTCGGCGACGCCTCCACCCTGCCGCTGCCGCCCTTCGAATACATCACCCGGCAGGCCCAGGGCGACTTCACCCTGCAGGACCAGCGCGAGGACAACCTCTTCATCGATGGCGGCATGGTCACGACACAGGCCGACTGGTCGCTCGACTTCGATGTCGGCATGACCTTCCATCAGTGGCATGGCCCGGTTCCGCTGGCGCACCAGAAGGGCGTGTTCGACCGCGCGCTGAAATTCCTGCTGCGGCTGCAGTTCGGCCAGCCGGTGCGGCGGCTGAACTGGACCATGACCATCAATCCCCGGCTCGACACCAGCCCGGAGAACTATCCCCAGTGGGGGCCGGACCGCACCACGGTGACGGCGGAGAATGTCGGGCGGAAGGTGCATCTGCGGGTCGAACTGCAGAGCCTGTTCCGGCTTCCCCGCTCGAATGCCATTCTTTTCGGCATCCGGTGCTACCTCTGCAGTATCGAGGACCTGGCCCGCGTCGACATCTGGGGCAAACGGCTCCACCGCGTGCTGCGTGACCTGCACCCGGAGATCGCCGACTACAAGGGACTCACCCGCTATCGCGACCTCGCCGTCGCCTACCTCGCCAATTTCGACGACGGTGCGGACCTGCCGACGGGTACCGCTCCGCGCCAGTCCGTTCTACCGGCAAAGAGCTGAGACCGGCATGCGCCTGCCCTTGCGTACCCTGAGCCGACCTGCGGGTGGATTGGCCGCGGGAGAGGCGCCCGACCGGCCGGCGGGCTCCGCGGCGGGACGGATCCCGTCTTCCCCCGAAGAGACGATCGCGACCGGCTCCAACGCCCCGCGCATTGTCAGCCCGACCATCGAGCAGGCCATCGGTGCGCAGATCCGTCAGCACCGCAAGAAGCTCGACATCACCAGTGCGGAGCTGGCGGCAACGGCGAAGATTTCGCCCGGCATGGTCTCCAAGATCGAAAACGGGCAGATATCCTCGTCGCTGGCCACGCTGACCGCGCTCGCCGCCGCGCTGAACGTGCCGATCGCCTCGCTCTTCGCCGGCTATGACGACCGCCGCGACTGTTCCTTCGTCAAGGCAGGGCAGGGGGTGGTGATCGAGCGGCGTGGCACCCGCTCCGGCCATCTCTACGAGCTGCTGGGCCACTCCCTGGACGCGGATGTGGCGATCGAGCCGTTCCTCATCACCCTCGCCGCCGACGCTGTTCCCTATTCGGCCTTCCGCCATGCGGGGGTGGAGCTGATCTACATGCTGACCGGATCGGTCGGCTATCGCCATGCCGACAAGGTCTACCACCTTGAACCCGGCGACACGCTGTTCTTCGACGCCTCGGCCCAGCACGGGCCGGAAGAGCTGATCAGCGTGCCCATGACTTACCTGTCGATCATCGTCTACCCCCGGGACTGACGCCTCCCGTCGCTTCCGGCTGATCGACATGCCGACGCCTTGGCCTGCAATTTGCCTGTGAAGAAAGAGATGTTCCTATAAGGACACTCACCCGCGACGCGTGCCTCCAAAGAACCATCCGAGGGAAACGACATGATGCGCGTTCAACATCTTATCAAAGCTCTTGCCGTCTGCGGCGTGCTCGGCGGCCTGCCGATCGCCGCACAGGCCCAGGAATCCAAGGAGCCGATCATCATCGCGCTCCACGACTGGACCGGACAGCACATCACCTCGCACATCGCGGGCGAGCTGCTGAAGCAGAAGGGCTACAAGGTCGAGTACGTCACGATCGACTATCTCACCGGCCTGACCGCCATGGAGAATGGCGACGTCACCTTCATGTCGGAGCTGTGGGCCACCACGGCGGGCGATGCGATGAAGGCGTCGGATGCCACCGGCAAGACCGAGAATCTCGGCCCGCTCGGCCCCGCGGCCAAGGAGGAGTGGTGGTATCCGCTGTACATGAAGGAGAAGTGCCCCGGCCTGCCGGACTGGCACGCGCTGCTGAAGTGCGGCGAAGCCTTCTCCGCGCCCGAAACCGCGCCCAAGGGGCGCTATCTCGGCATGGACGCGACCTGGGGTGGCCACGACCCCGAGCGCATCGAAGCGCTGGGACTGCCCTTCGTCGCGGTCGATGCCGGTACGGAATCGGCGATGTTCGCCGAGCTGAAATCCGCCTATGAGCGCAAGGCGCCGATCATGCTGTGGGTCTATTCCCCGCACTGGGTGCCCTCGGTCTTCCAGGGCGAATGGGTTCAGTTCCCCGAATATGAGCCGGCCTGCTACACCGATCCCAAATGGGGCGTGAACCCCGACAAGGCCTATGACTGCGGCAAGCCGCACGGCGAAATCTTCAAATACACCTCCGCCGACACCAAGAAGAAGTGGCCGGCCGCCTATGAGGTGCTGAAGAAGTTCAAGGTCGATGGCGGCGAGCTCAACCTGATGGTGAAGGACGTCGACGTCGACGGCAAGAACCTCGACGAGGTCGTCGCGACCTATGTCGAGAAGCACAAGGGTGAGTACTGAGCGCCTCGCGCCAGCCGGCGCCCGCGCCGGACGATGCCGCCGCACGCGGCGGCATCCTTCTCCCAGGCAACGATAGATGAAGGGGCCGCCGCATGGCCATGGCTTCGCTCGCGACCACCCCGACGACGATCCCGCCCGGCAAGGTACGTGCCGCCAGCGATGCGCCGCCCGCCCTGATCTGCCGCAACCTCTGGAAGGTGTACGGCGCCAATGCCGAGGCCTTCCTGCGGGACAACCCGGTGCCGACGCCGGCCGACATCCACGCCGCCGGCCTTTTCGCCGCGGTGCGCGACGCGACGCTGGAAATCCGGCAGGGCGAGATTTTCATCATCATGGGCCTGTCCGGCTCCGGCAAATCGACGCTGGTGCGCTGCCTCTCCCGCTTGGTGGAGCCCACGGCCGGCTCGGTGTTCTACGAGCACCAGAACCTGCTCCGCATGACGCCCGGCGAGCTGATCCAGCTGCGCCGCCACAAGATGGGCATGGTGTTCCAGAACTTCGCGCTGCTGCCGCACCGCACCGTGCTGGGCAATGTCGCCTTTCCGCTGGAGGTGCAGGGTCTCGCCAAAGAGGAGAGGGAGGAGCGCGCCCGCAAGGTGATCGAGCTCGTCGGCCTCGGCGAACGGGCAGGCCATTACCCGCGTGAGCTTTCCGGCGGCCAGCAGCAGCGCGTCGGCATCGCCCGCTCGCTGGCGGTGGAGCCGGCGCTCTGGTTCCTCGACGAGCCGTTCTCCGCCCTCGACCCGCTCATCCGCCACGAGATGCAGAACGAGTTCCTGCGCCTGCAGCGCATGCTCTCCAAGACCATCGTCTTCATCACCCATGATTTCGACGAGGCGATCCGCCTCGGCGACCGCATCGCGATCATGAAGGACGGGGTCATCATTCAGGTGGGCACGGCCGAGGAGCTCGTGCTCACCCCGGCCTCGGACTATGTGTCGGCCTTCACCCGCCATGTCTCCCGAGCCAAGGTTCTCTCAGCCGGCGGTGTCTGCACCCCTGCCATGCTCGGCGAGGCGCTGGGTCCCGTCGTCGCCGCGCGTGCGCTGGTGGCCGAGGTGGCGGAAGCGGTGCTGGCCTCCGAGCTGCCCGCCGCGGTGGTGGATGCCGAAGGCACCCTCGTCGGCAAGCTCGACAGGGCGACCGTCATCGCCAATCTGGTCGGAGGCGGCCAGTGAGCGAGATCGCGCTTCAGGAAAGCCGGCCCGGTTTTCGGGTGCCGGCAGGCTGGATCGTCACCGGCCTCGTGGCGCTCGCGATCCTGATCCCTTACGCCGCACCGGAGACCTTCGGCTGGGCCAAGGCCTACCCGACGCGCTGGATCGTGCCGATCAGCGACTGGCTGAAGGCGTTCCTCTATTGGCTGGCGCGCGATCTCTCCTTCGGCCTCTTCACCTTCAAGGACATGACGCGCTTCATCTCGGGGCTGTTCGGCTACGCGCTGGACGTGCCGAAGGCGCTGCTGTCGTCAGGGATAAACATCGGCGACGAGCCGGGTGCCCTCCACATTCCCCGGCTGTCGTGGGCTGGCATCATCGCCGCCGTCACCGTCTGGAGCTATATGCTCGGCGGCGTCCGGCTCGCCGTGCTGGGCTTCGTGGGATTCGGCTACATCCTGATCTTCGGGCAGTGGGACAGCGCCATGGTCACGCTGTCCCAGGTGATCCTGGCGGTGCTGACCGGTGTCGGCGGCGGCATCGCGCTCGGCATCCTGGCCTATCGGATGCCGCGCCTCGAAGGCGCCGTGGTGGCGGCGCTCGATTTCATGCAGACCATCCCGACCTTCGCCTATCTGGTGCCGCTGGTCTTCCTCGTCGGCGTCGGCCCGGTCTCCGGCATGCTGGCAACCATCCTCTACGCCATGCCGCCGATGGTGCGCGTCACCATGATGGCGCTGAAGCGCGTGCCGCCGGAACTCGACGAACTCGCCCGCATGACCGGCTGCATGCCGCGCCAGACCCTGTGGAAGGTGCTGATACCCTCGGCGCGCGACGACCTTCTGGTCGGCGTCAACCAGGTGATCATGCTGACCCTGAACATGATCATCATCGCCGCCATGATCGGCGCCGGCGGCCTCGGCTTCGACGTGCTGAACGCGCTGCGGCAGGCCAACGGCCTCGGCAAGGGGCTGGAGGCGGGGCTGGCGGTGGTCGCGCTCGCCATCGTGCTCGATCGGATGAGCCGGGCCATGGTCGAGCTGCGGCCGGTTCATGGCGCGGCGGCGCGGCGGCGGCGGCATCTCGTGATCACCGGGTTCATCCTGCTGGTCGGCTTCACCGTGCTGTCGCTCGCCTTTCCGGCGCTGGAGCAACTGCCCGCGGAGTACCGCATCTCCACCGGCAACATGTGGTCGGACCTGGTGAGCTGGGTGAACATTCATCTCTTCTCCACCGCCGACGCGCTGCGTACCTTCCTGCTGATCTACATCCTCGTTCCGATGAAGACCTTCATGGTCGGCTTTCCCTGGGTCGGGCTGCTCGCGCTGGTGTGGGGCGGCGCCTGGGCACTGGGCGGCTGGCGTTTCGCCACCGGGATGACCGCGCTCATGGCCTTCATTCCGGTCGCCGGGCTGTGGGAGCGCGGCATGACGACGGTCTATCTGTGTTCGATCTCGGTGGTCATCGCCACGCTGATCGGCCTGCCACTGGGCTTCCTCGGCAGCCGTTCGGAGCGGATGCACAACGCGCTCGGCGCCATGTGCGACACGCTGCAGACCCTGCCGTCCTTCGTCTATCTCCTGCCGGTGGTGATGCTGTTCCGCATCGGCGACGTCTCGGCACTGGTCGCCATCGTGCTCTATGCGATGGTGCCGGCGATCCGTTACACCGACCACGGCCTGCGCCGGGTTCCGCCCAGCCTGCAGGAAGCCGGGACAATGGCGGGCTGCACCGCCTCCCAGCGGCTGGGCAAGGTCGAACTGCCCTACGCCATGCCGGAAATCATGCTGGGCGTGAACCAGGTGATCATGATGGCGCTGTCGATGCTGGTGGTTTCGTCCTTCGTCGGCACCAACGACCTTGGCAAGCAGATCCAGGTCGCCATTTCCCAGGCGGATCCGGGCAAGGGCCTTTCAGCGGGCCTTGCGATCGCCTTTCTCGGCATTCTGGCGGATCGGATGATCGGACGCTGGGTCGCCGCGCGGCGGGCTCGGATGGGGCTGTAGCGGGCAGGGCAGGGACCTTGCGCCCCTGCCAAAGCCGCCGGCCGGCCGCTCAGGCGATGGCGGCGCTCAGCCGCCGCAGGTCGGCATGGACCCGGGCATTGCCGGCCCAGATCGCGCCGGGGCGGGCGAGGTCGCCGTCGAAGGTCACCTCGCCGCCCGCCTCGCGGATCAGGATGATGCCCGCCCAGCAATCCCAGCAGCAGAGCATGGGGTCGTAATAGCCGGCCAGCCGGTTCGAGGCGACATAGGCCAGCATCAGCGCGCCGGAGCCGACCCGGAACAGGACGCCGCCCTCACGGTACAGCGCCTCGACGAAGGCGCCGACCTGCCGGGCGCCGGCCTTCTGCGTCGCACCGAAACCGACCGTGGTCGAATCAAGACCCCATTCCGGATTGACGCGGAGCGCCCGGCCATTGAGCCAGGCGCCACCACCGCGGCGGGCGCTATACAGCTCCCGCAGCACCGGCGCGTAGATCGCCCCGGCGACCGGCTCGCCGCGATGGGCGAGGCCGATGGACACCGTCCAGTTCGGCTGCCCGACAAGAAACGGCATGGTGCCGTCGATGGGATCGACCACCCAGTCGAAACCCGAGCTGCCCTGCACGGTCGCGTCTTCCTCGCCGACGATTCCATCGGCGGGAAAGCTGCGCAGAATCTGGCGGCGCAGCCACGCCTCCACCGTGCGGTCGGCTTCGCTCACAAGGTCCTGCGACGAGGATTTCAGCTCGGTGGTGAGGGAGTCACGGCGCAGGAAGAAGGAGCGGGCCTTGTTTCCCGCCGATTTCGCCAGCTTCTCGGCGAAGGCCTGACGCTCGCCCAGCGCATTCGCATCGGCTGCCCCTGTGGCCATCACGCTTTCCTCCCTCACAACGATCGCACAAAGAGAACACATGTTTGGCGTGCATGCTATTGCATATTCTGAATTACAAATGTATCGCTTTCACCCGTGACGCGACGGACGCGTTCCCCAACTCATTGATCGGGCTTCCTTTTGGAAGTTTGCCGAACGTCGTGGTCTTGACCTGCGGCGAAGGTGCAGTGCTGCCAGAAGGGTCGGCTCCGGTCGATCTGTCGGTGCGGGTCCACCCGCCAATTGCGAGAAGACGGCCAGCCGAGCCGTCCGAATGACGGCCTCGCCCGAGCACAGGGGCGCTGCGCCATTCCCAAGGAGGAATGAAATGAAGCGTGCATTGAGAATCTGCGCCAGCGTCGCCGCCATTGCGGTCGCGACCGCGGCGATGCCCGTGGCAGCTTTCGCGGATTGGCTGGAGACGGCCGCCAAGCCGCTGAAGGGCACCGAGATCAACGGCATCTTCCTCGATCGCCCCGGCTACCGCGCGATCATCAAGCTGCTGCCCGAGTTCGAGAAGAAGACCGGGATCAAGGTCAATTACGAGATCGTTCCTTACGAGAACGCCCGCGAAAAGGAAGTGCTGAACTTCACCTCGCGCGGCGACCTCACCATGGCGCTGGTCGACCTGGTGTGGATCGGCGAGTTCGCCGAGAACGGCTGGCTGGTTCCTGTCGACGACCTCGCCAAGGACAAGGCCATCACCGACCCGAACCTCAAGCTCGACGGCTTCTTCCCGCTGCTGCTGAAGGCGTTCGGCTCGTGGGGCGGCACCACCTACGGCCTGCCCTTCGACAATTATTCCGGCCTGCTGTTCTATAATTCCTGCAAGCTGAAGGAAGCCGGTTTCGACAAGCCGCCCGCGACCTGGGCCGAGCTGAAGGATGTCTACGGTCCGAAGCTGACCGATGCGTCCAAGAACCAGTTCGCCTATGCCCTGCAGTCCCGCCGCGGCGAGACCCAGTCGGCCGACAGCTTCATGCGCTTCCTGTGGCCCTTCGGCGGTTCGCTGCTCAACAAGGACTTCAAGTCCAACCTGTTGAGCGAGGGCAGCCAGACCGGCCTCAAGTTCCGTCAGGACCTCATGAAGTACATGCCGCCCGGCGATGTCAGCTTCGACCATGCCGAGGCCGTCAACGCGCTGGCGCAGGGCCAGGTTGCGATGATCACCGAGTGGTCCGCCTTCTACGGCACGCTTGCGGACCCCGCGACCTCCAAGCTGGGCGACTGCCTCGCGGTGGCGCCGGAGCCGGCGGGTCCGGCCGGCCGCCTGCCGGCGCTCGGCGGCTTCTCGCTCGCCGTCGCCTCGCAGGCGTCGCCCGAGCAGCAGAAGGCCACCTGGCTCTTCATCCAGTGGGCGACGTCGGAAGAGATCGCCAAGTCCTATGTCGAGGCGGGTGGCGTCTCCGGCCGCATGGCGGTGTACAACGACCCCGAGATCCGGGCGAAGTACAAGTTCGTCGAGCCGATGGTCGCCTCCTGGCAGGCCGGCGTGCCGGAATATCGCCCGCGCTTCCCGGCGTGGCCGGCGATTTCCGAGATCGTCGCCGAATGGGGCTCCAAGATGATGCTCGGCGAAGTGTCCGTCGAGGCCGGCTCCAAGGAGATCGGCACCCGCATGGAGCAGATCCTCGGCAAGGAAGGCTACTACGACGGCAAGAAGAAGCTCCTGCAGTGAGTTGATGCCGTCCTCTTCCGCATTTCCGGTGCGGAGGGGGCCGGCTTCGGCGGGCGCCGGATCTCCCACGCGCCGGCGCCCGCCCCCGTTCTTGCGTGACGCATTTCCGGGTCCACCGACATGACCACTCTCTTCGGCCAGGCTCTGGACGAGATTCGGCTTTGCCTCGATCAGGTGAACGCTGCCCAGTTCGGGGAGGCGGTCGAGGCCCTCGCCTCGGCTCAGCGCATCGCACTCTACGGCGTCGGCCGCGAAGGGCTCCAGATCAAGGGGCTGGCGATGCGGCTGTTCCATCTCGGCCTCAGGGCCGCGGTGGTCGGCGACATGACGACACCGCCGGTGGGGCAGGGCGACCTTCTCGTCGTTTCCGCCGGACCGGGTGATTTCTCCACGGTCTCCGCCCTGATGGGCGTGGCCCGCCGCGCCGGGGCGCGCACCCTGCTGGTGACCGCGGAGCCGACCGGCGGCGCCGCGCTGCTGGCGGACACGGTTCTCGTGGTGCCAGCGCAGACCATGGCGCGCGATCAGGGCGAGGCCGCCACGTCGGTGCTGCCGATGGGCTCGCTCTATGAAGGCGCCCTTTATGTCTTGTTCGAGGTGCTGATCCTGGCGCTGCGCGACCGGCTGGCGGTGACGCCCGCCGCCATGCGGGCCAACCATACCAACCTCGAATAGCCGGCGGCGCATCGATACGCCTTGCCGCCGCTAGAGCATTTTCGAGCGAAGTGGATTCCGGTTCGCGTGAAGAAAATGCGGCAAA
>CAZIXP010000114.1:0-12670 GCA_964543245.1 uncultured Starkeya sp. | reverse complement strand
AAATGGTGATCTCCGGCTCTTCCGGCGAACCGATATCCGTGAGGTCGACATCACGACGGCGCGGAGCGATGACGGCAAGCTGGAGCCGTTCACCGCGACGCTGACCTGCGAGCGGTTCAACCTCTACGTCTTTCCCATTGGCGTCGCCATTCTGTGTGTCGAGTTGGCCGGTGGGGACACCGGTGTTGTGACCCGTCTCAAGACGGAACCCACGACAGGGGACGGCACCGTCCCTGCAGAGGCGCAGACAACGCCGGAGGCTACCACGCTCACCCACCTCCTCGCGCTGCAGAATGCGGTGCGTCGGGTCTACCCGCCTTATTTCGCGTTCAACGGCGAAGCGGCGGAATTGCGCGAGTTCCCGACCAGGATCGAGTTCATTGGCGAGAACGGGGACCCGCTGGGGAGCGACGAACGCTCGCCGCAAAAGTGGATCGACAGCGTTCCCGTGACGCGGCCGCCGCAGGACGACGACAAGGCGACCAGGTTCCAGCGCCACGCGCCGATGTCGCAGGCCTGGCGCGACGTCTTGCTGCCGCTGCGCGTGCAGGGGGACCCGAAGGCGAGCGCCGAGCGCCCGGCCTGGCGGCAGGTGGTCGACGAGCGCATGCCCTGCATGACCTTCATCTCCTGCCCCACGGCCGGCTGCTGGACAGACCCGCACTGGTTGCGGCTGGTCTATATGGACCAGCCCGGCGACGGCTTTGCCTACAATCCGGACTTCGAGCCGGACTGGAAGGCGCGCTATTGCTACGACCGGCACTGGTACGGCAGCTATGGCACCCGCTATCTCATCTCGCCCTATTCCTTCATCGCGGTCGGAACGCCGTTCCAGCCCCTGTTCTCGACCGTCATCGAGCAGCATTTCCGCCGGATGTATGCGGACATGATGCTGCTGAACCAGTTCCAGTTCGCTGCGCTGCTGGCCCTCTCCAACTGGATTTCCGACGCGGTGCCGGGGCCGGGTCCGCGATCCGAACTCGAGGAATGGAAGCACCAGCACCTGCGCGACGAAATCCGCGCGCTGCGCGCCTTCTATGTCAGCTTCGTCCAGCAATTCTGGTTCACCAATGTGTCGAACCAGATCCAGGCCCGGGAGCTTTATGCAAGGATGCGCCAGCAGATCGGCACCGAGATCCTCTATGAGGAAGTCTCGCGCCAGCTCGCCGACGTGAACGAGTTCCTCCAAGCCGAGGAACAGGCGGACCAGAGCGACGCGGCGATGAAGCTGAACGTGCTCGCCGCCGCCGGCCTCGGCGCCAGCGTGCCGCTGTCGGTGCTGGCGCTGGTGGGCGAGGGGGTGCCCTGGTTCGGCAAATTCGCCATGGGGAAGGCGGCGCCGCTGGTGCCGGTGGGGTGGATGACCGATATCGCGGTGACATTCACCGCGGTCGGCCTCGGCTATTTCATCCTCGGCGAATTGCTGCGCCTCATCCCTTCCGGGAGCCCTTCGCGTGCCGCCAGCCGCATCATCGGGCTGTTGTCGACACTGACGGTGACCTGCGCGGTGGCCGCCGGCCTGTTCTTCCTCGCGGCGTTTCTGGATCGGCCGCCGGGATGAGCCGGAGTTTGGACACCTATCTGCTCGGCGGGGCGGATCTCGAGATGCGCACCATCGCCGATCTGCTGGCGCGGGAGGGGGCGGAGGTGATCGACCACAAGCTCGCCTGGGGCGCGCGGCTGTCGGCCTATGCGGAGGATATCGCCGGGCTCGCCGCGCGGGGCCGCTGCCCGGTGGCGGTGGAACTGGCGGACGACCTGCCCGCCGAATTTCCGGGGCGCGAGCGGCTGGTGCTGATCGATCATCACGGCCCGCGCGCCGGGCAGGACCAGCCGACGGCGCTGGAGCAGGTGTTCGCCCGGCTTGGCCTGCCGGCGGCGCGCTGGAGCCGGCATTTCGCGCTCGTCGCCGCCAATGATCGTGGCCATGTGCCGGCGATGCAGGCGCTGGGGGCGAGCCTTGAGGAGATGCGCGCCATCCGCGCCGCCGACCGTGCGGCGCAGGGGGTGAGCGCGGCGGATGAGGCGCAGGCGCAGGCCGCCATCTCCGCGCGCCGCCAGCACGGGCGCCTCACCCGCATCGACACGCCCGCGACGGGTTCCACCGCCATTGTCGACGCGCTGCTGCCTGCGCTGGGCGGGCCGGGCTTCGACCGGCTGGTGGTGGTGATGCCGGAAAAGCTCGCCGCCTATGGCGACGGCGCCTTCATCGCCGCGCTGGCGCGGGCGGTGCCGGGAAGCTGGTGGGGCGGCGATCTGCCGGCGCGCGGCTATTGGGGCATGGAAGGCCCACCCCCGGCGTGCGCGCAGGCGCTTGCCCTCGTCGAGGATCTCGCTCAAGACCTCACGTGAGCGCCTCGCCTGAGCGACCGAGCGGAGGACCACCCGCGCGCCGGGGAGCGGCAGGAGCGCAGATGCGCCCCCGCCGCGCGTGGCGTGCCGTGCGGGGGTATCAAGGCCGACACAGTGGACCACGAGACCGTAAGCGCGCGGCATATCAATCCGCCACCTGCCGGAGCGGAATGCTGGACGGTCCACCCCTCCGACGCGCGGGACAAAGCGCTGTCCCAATCCGCTGAAGGTCGACGGGGGCAGGTTCATCTCTCGCGGAGAGGGGTGAGTGATGGCGTCTCAGTCCGCTGCGTGTCGCGGAGGGATGTCAGACGCACCCTGTGCACACATCCGGAGAAACCCGAGTCTCAATCCGCTGCGTATCGCGGAGCAGTGTCAGACGGCCATGGCATCGCCATTTGGACAACCGGCCGTCTCAATCCGCTGCATGTCGCGGAGCAGTGTCAGACGGCTATTGCTAAAATTCATGTACCAAAAGGAACGTCTCAATCCGCTGCGTGTCGCGGAGCAGTGTCAGACCTCATAAGGGCGATGTTGCTTGGGTGGAAGTTGTCTCAATCCGCTGCGTGTCGCGGAGCAGTGTCAGACTGCCGAAGGAAACTACCACGAACTAAAAACGCTCGGAGGTCTCAATCCGCTGCGTGTCGCGGAGCAGTGTCAGACTCATGGCATCCTTCTGCCTGGAGCAGGCAGCCGCGTCTCAATCCGCTGCGTGTCGCGGAGCAGTGTCAGACTGGTGGGGTTGCAGCCGCCTGTCAAGGGCGCCCTTTCCGGCGGCCATTCCAGCAGTCTCGCCAATACGGCAACCTCTTCAAAGAACAAAACACGAAAATACTCTTCAATTACCGGAAAAATTAGTTATATTTCTGATATTTAGGCTTATTCCAGCAGGCGTTTGCCGTCTCCTGCCCGTTTTGCCGGCGGCGGCCGGCGGCGTGGACCGCCCGGGATTGCGCCCGAGCGCGAATTTTTTGGAATCGCTCCAAAGTCTAATGTCGGGTATTCCGGTGCTTGCAGCTTTGGCAGAGCTGGGGAATGCTTCGCCCAGGGGTTGCAGCGGAGCCGGGGCCTTATGGGGTGCGCGTGTCCACCAGAGCGGGGGCGGCCATGACCGCGTGGCTGCTGCGCGTCGAAGGCGTGAATTTCGCCGCCACCCTGTACGACACCAATGATCTCTCCACGGTGCGCGGCGCCTCCATCGGGCTGCTGCACGCTGGCGACCTCGCCGAGGCCATCGCCCGCGATATCGGCGCGGTGGCGGTCCCGGTGTTCTCCGGCGCCTCGCAGGCCG
This sequence comes from uncultured Starkeya sp., assembly GCA_964543245.1. Lineage (GTDB taxonomy): Bacteria > Pseudomonadota > Alphaproteobacteria > Rhizobiales > Xanthobacteraceae > Ancylobacter. Next base: position 9,027 of record CAZIXP010000114.1, on the reverse strand, counting down.
CCATCTGCTTCACCGCGCCCGCCGGACTCGCCGACATTCCCGCGGCCATCGCCGCCGCCGCCGAAAAGCGCCTCGCGCGGCCGGGCGCGAAAGGGGAGCCCTTTCCGCATCTCGATTTCATCGCCGTGGCCGTGCCGCTCGGCGACGGCGCCAACGCGGAGGAGGCCGCGCTGGAGCGCGCCACCGCCCGCACCCGGCAGCGCCAGTTCCGCCGCTTCACCACCCCTGCGATTCCCTTCAGCGCCACGGCGCGCCAGGCGGACGCGCTGGACGGTTTCCGCCCTGCCACCCATGAGCTGAAGATGCGCCAGCGCGTGCTCGGCTCCGAGCGTCAGCTTCCCGCGCCCTTGCCGGTGTCCGGCAGCGTGCGGGCCCGCAAGGATTATGGCCGCGACGCCCGGCAGGGTTTCTACCGCATGGAGATCGCGCTGGGCCAAACGCTGGGCGATGCAATTCTGGGTATGGGTAACGAGGCGCTCAGCTTCACCGATGATCTCGAGGCGATGGTGGAAGATGGCCCGACGACGCTGCCGCTCGCCGTCGCCAACAAGATCGCCGTCGTCTATGCCGATGGCAACGGTTTCGGCGATGCGCGCGCCGCCGCCGGCTCCACAAGCGCCTTCTCCGCCATAGTACGCCCGCTCCAGCGCGCTCTGCTGGCCCGGCTGCTGCGCCCCCTGGCGGCCGGTGCTCGCGGAAGCCTGCAAAGCGCCTTCGCCCTGGATGACGGTGGCCACTTCGGCCTGCGCTTCGAGACGCTGCTCTGGGGTGGCGACGAGATGTGCTTCGTTATGCCCGCCTGGCTCGCCACCGGCTTCGTCGGCAATTTCCTTTCCGCCCAGCCCTGGGAGGTCGGCAAAGTCACGCTGACCCACGCGCTGGGGGTCGCCATCGCCGACCGCAAGACGCCGATCCGTCAGCTCCAGTACATCGCCAAGGAGTCTGCCGATTCGGCCAAGGAAGCTGGGCTGCGTGACAGGAACAGCGTCACGTTCGACATCTTCGAGAGCCTCGCCCCACCCGATGACGATCTCAGCAAGGCGCGCGTCAGCCTCTATGGCGCCGCCGCATCGGACGACGATTTCCCGAAGCGCCTCGCCTTTGACGGCGCCGGCTATGACGACCTGATGAAGCGGCTGACCGCCATCACCGCCGACTTCCCGCGCTCCCAGATCTACGCCGCCCTGCGTGCCGCGCGTCTGGCGGATGGCGGCAACCTGCTGGGGGCGGAGGCGCAGGTGGCGAGCGATGCCGGCCTCGCCGCCTATGGCCGTCGCGCCGGCCGCGACAGCGCGCTGGGCATGGACGCGCTCATCCTTCCCGCCCGCGCGACCGCCGCGCCGACAAAGCCGGACAGCCTGCCCCCCGTGCTCGATCTCGCCCGCATCGCGCTGCTCTGGGATTATGTCGAGCCGCTTCCGGGCCTCCTGGACTATTTTGCGTCGGAGGCCTCATGAGCGCCGCCCCCTTGCGCGCCACGGCGCCGCTCACGCTCATTATCCGCTCGCCCTTCCTGTTCCGTGGCCTGTCCGGCCGGCTGCTGGGCGTCGATGCCGCAGCGCTGCGCGATCCCGTCAGCCAGCGGCCGATTATTCCCGCCGACCAGATTCGCGGCGTCCTCCGCGAGGCGGTGGGCGATCTCGTTGAGGCCGGCGTGACGCTTCACGGGCGGGCGGTGACGGAGACGGTGCTAGACTATCTGTTCGGCACCGCGAGCGCCGGCGAGACGGAGGATGGCGCCGCCAACGAGCCCGCGCGCGGGCGCCTGCTGTTTACCGATCTCACGGCCGACACCCCCGCCGTGCCGGCCCGCACGGCCCTGTTCGACTGTGAGTTGACGCGCGTGGCCCTGAACGATGAAACCGGCGCCGCCGACGAGGGCATGCTGCAGGTCATCGAATTGTGCGTCCCCTTCGGCGCCGATCTCGCCTTCACCGGAAGCATCACGGCCTTTGTCGCCGACGAGGCAGAGGCGGCGTTCGCAACAGAATTGCTGTCCCGGGCGCTCGCCCTCATCGGCTCGATCGGCGCGGCGAAGAGCGCCGGTTTTGGCGAGGTGGTCGAGACGCCGCAGCCCCTCGGCACGCCGGTCATTGCCCCGCTGCGGCCGCTTCATGCCGAACCGGTTACGGAGGCACGGCGCGTCTATGATGTGACTTTTGATCGGCCCTATCTCGTGGATTCCGAGGCGGTGGCGGACAATGTCGTCGCCGGCTCATCGATCATCCCCGGCGCGGTGTTCAAGGGGGCTCTGGCCCGCATGCTCGAACTGGCGGGTGAGCGAACCGACGAGGGGCTGCTCGCCGGGGTTCTGGAGACGCTCGTCATCGGCTCTGCCTTCCCTATCACCGCGAGCGGGGAAACCATTGGCCGGGCGCTGCCCTATTCGCTGATCGCGCAGAAGGTGGACGGCACGGTGCATGTTGCCGATGTGCTGGACCTCGATCCCAGTCGCGACGTGTTGTTCGGCGGCAAAGCCGCGCTGTTCCCGGGGGACTGGAAGCCGGGCTGGTATGACGTGGCGGCCGCGCTGATTGGACGGACGACAGCTTACGGTCCTGCGAGCGAGGCGCGCACCCATACCAAGATCAAGAGCGAGACAGGCATAGCCGACGAGGGGCAGCTCTTCACCACGCTCAGCCGGGTGCATGCGCGCCCGGATGGGCGAGCGTGGACTTTCCGGCTCACCGTGGACGCCGGGGCCATTCAGGATCCGCAGGCCAGCCTGCTGGCGCGACGTCTCCTCGCCTTTCTGGAGCAGGAGGGGCTCGACGGCATCGGCAAGACCGGCGCCCGCGCGACCTTCGCGCCCGTGCCTCGTGCTGCGCTGCCGACGCCCTCCCCGATGCACGGCACGCGCAATCGCTATGCCGTCACGATCGAGACCGAGGCGCTGATGGTGGATGCGCTCGCCATGATCGACGAGCAGGGGCGGTGGAAGGACGGAGGGGATTCCCGATCAGCCTACGCCGCCTATTGGGACAAGGTGCTGCCGGGGGCAATCCTACATGGCTATTTCGCCGCCGAGGCTTATCGCGGCGGCCATATCGCCCGCCGCCGGCGGAGTTTTGGCCGGCACAGCTATCATCCGCTGCTGATAACGCAGCCGGGCTCCGTCTTCCTCCTCGAAACGGATCAGCCTGACGCGCTGTCGACGCTGCTGCGCTTCGGACTCCCGGCGGCGGCGCAGACCGGCGCAGCCCCGCTGAACTGGCGTAATTGCCGTTACCTGCCGGAAAATGGCTTCGGCCAGATCGCCGCCGACTATCGGTCCACTCCCATCCGATTCCATCCGGTCGATCCATGAGCAGGGTTCGCTACGAGATCACGGCCACGCTCCACGTCCTGTCCCCTCTGCATCTGGGGAGCGGGGGCGCGCGGAGCATCACGAACCTGCGCGGTGCGGGGGATAATACACCGCCCCCCGACGTGGCCGCCATCGCCCGCGACGGAAAGGGAACGCCCTATCTGCCGGCTCCCTCGATCAAGGGCGTGCTGCGGCGGGAGGCGGAGTCACTCTTCGGCCATAAGGACAACGGGGTAAAGAGCTTGTTCGGCACGATCCGCCGGGACTCGGGTGCCACGGCGGAGGATGGGCGGAAGGGCCTGGTTGATTTCCGCGGCGCGTCCGCCTCGCATCTGCCTCCTGTGCGCGAGGCGCCTTATGCCGATCGGGCCACGGGTGGGGACATTGCGCAGGGAGCGCTTGGGCCGGGCGTGTTCGTCCTCGCCCGGACAGCGATCGATCACGCCACGGGGACGGCGGCCGATCACCGCCTGTTCTTCCGCGAGGCGGTGGCGCCAGGGGTGCAGTTTCCGCTCCGCGCCGATATCGATCTGCGCGGCCGGGAGGCTGATCCGGACCGTCAGCAACAGCCACTGAACGATTTCCTGGCGGTGCTGGCCCGACTCGCGGCGGAAGAAGGCGTGAGCTTCGGCGCCAGTCAGGCGGATGGAGACGGGCGGTTGCGGCTGGATCCCGCCTCGCTCGTGGTGCGGCGGCGACACCTCGCCAAAGACGGCACCTTCGCCGCTGAAACGTTTCCCTGCACTCTGCCGCCGCCTCGCGCCAAGCGGCAGCCGGCGCGGGTGGAGAGCTTCCGCCTGCATTGCCCGGGGCCGTTCCTGGTGGTGGACAGTTCTCGCCTGCGCAAGAGCGGCGAGGAGACGGACAAGGCCACGCCGCATCTGGCTCCGCAGACGCTGAACGGCAGCCAGCCTTACATCGGAGGGGCCAGCATCGCCGGCGCCCTGCGCAGCCGGGCAGCCTGGTTGCAGCAGCTGGATCGCCGCGTTCCCGATAATGACCGGGCGGACGGTGTCGAGCCTCAACAGCTGTCCCCTGTGCAGCGCCTGTTTGGAGTGACCGGCTTTCGCGGACTGGTGACGCTGCGCGTGACCGCGGTCGAGGGCGCGCGCCTCTGGAATGTGATGTCGGTCAAGCTCGACCGGTTCAGCGGCGCGCCGATGGACAACCAGCTGTTCAAGACGCGGGCCTATATCGGCACGTGGCTGAGCTTTCAGCTCGAGCTTGGCGCCCGCGGGGAGAAAACCGCGCCCTCGACCGAGGACACGGAGCTGTTCGAGGCGCTGTGCGGGGATGTGCGGACCAACGGGCTGGAACTCGGCCACGGCACGTCCAAGGGTTTCGGCTGGTTCCTGCCGGAGGGCACGCGATGACATTCAGTGACGCGGTGAAGCGGCAGGCTGGCCTGGTGATGAGCCAGTCGCACGTTTCTGAAACGGCGAGCTGGAGCGATTGTCGCGCCAGGCTTGCCTCGCTTCGACCTTTCGCCGGCCGAAAGGAAGCGGACCAGCAGGAACTGTTCGAGGCGGGCAAGGGCTATCTCGGGAAAGCAGTGAGGCCGGCGGTCGATCCAAAGCTGCTCGCTTCGCCGTATCGCTTCGTGCCATTGAACGATCAGGTCGGCACGGTGAAGATGCCGAACCGGGCGACACCGCGCCCGAACGGCTTTTCCGGCAGTATCACCGTCGAGTGGGCTTTTGAGACCCCTTTTCTCATCGGCCAGACTCTTGTCGAGCAGGAACGTGACAGGGCCGCAGTCAGCCGCATCGTGCAAGGCAGCAAGCTCCGCCCCCAGCTCGAAAAGATTGCCATTCCCATGGCCTTCGAGCCGGGGGAGTTCGTTGTTCCCGGAGCGACCTTCAAAGGGCTGATCCGGTCCATCCTTGAAATCGTGACCTGCAGCCGTCTCGGCGAGGTGAACGAGAAGTCGAAAGGCAAGACTCTCGGCGTCCAGAAGGTGATCAGAAGGGCCCATCCCGCGCATGTGTCGCCGTCGGCGAACGATGAGGAAGGCGCGCCGGACCGCACGGAGGCGTTGCTGGGCTTCCTGCGCAGCTTCAAGGAAGACGACAAGAGCGACGCATCATCCACCTTGGCACTGAAAAGCCGGGTCAGCTTTGGCTTCGCAACGCTGGTGCAGCGGGGCTCTGCCCGCCTTGGTTCATTGAACGAAGCGGTGATGATGGCACCACAGCCGGGCTTTGCTCCGTTCTATCTGGCAGCGCAGGAGGATGGACATGCGCTCGACTGGAGCGATGGTTACAGCTCCCTCGCCGGCCGCAAACGGTTCTTTCCCCGCTTCCCGGCCGACCGGCTCAACGATGCGCCGGGCGTCATCAGCGGCGCCGTGCGCAACTCCGTGCCGAATAACGCTCCGGAGAGCTCCCGCTGCTGGTTCATCTTCCTTGAACCGACGGATCCCGGCGAGGAGATGCGGTTTCGCTCCACCATCCGCTTCCACAATGTCGGACCCAGCGAGATTGGAAGCGTGCTCTGGGCGCTGACATTGGGTGGCCCCTGCCGGCCGGAGAAGCCCTTCCGTCACATGATCGGGCGCGGCAAGCCATTTGGCGCCGGACAGGCGCGGGTGGTGAACATCGACCTGTCCGGGCTGACGCCTAACAGCGACGCAGGACGTGCCTTGCTGACCGCCGCCGAGCCATGGGAAAGGAGCGGAGGAGGGCTTGAAGGTTGGGTTGATCCTGGGCAATTCAGCCTCGGTCCCTTTCTCCGTGCATTTGATGACTCGATGACGGCTCTCATCAGGCCAGGCAGGAAATGGAGCCGTGACATCGACATCGCCGCGTTTCTCAGTCTCGCGGCGCCTGCCGCGGGAGCGAAATGGGCGGACGAAGGTCGGGCTTGTTATACCCAACGCCGCGGCTTCGCCGAAATTGCCGACGCGGTGGCAATCACCTCCGGCGCGGGGCCGGTGAACCCCTTCACCCCCGGACGTCTGCTGAGCTCTGGCGCGATCATTGCCCAACGTCCTTACAACGCCCCAGACAAAATCTGAGCCTGCCAATCCGCCTAAACGCCGTAAGCGGCGCCCGCGTCCGCCGACTGCTCTATGAGCAACGTCTGGCTGCTCGAAACGCCCATATTCATACCTCTCGCAAGCTCAACCCCCAGTACGTGCCGGTTCGCCGGGGCGGCGAGCCATCCCTCTGAGCGACGTCGCTGAGGGATATTAAACCTGCCGCTACTCAAAGAGGCGATGGGGCTGAGGTCTCAATCCGTTACGTGTCGCGGAGGCGTGTCAGACTGGCAGCAGTTCCACGAACAGATGCAGCATGGGTGGCAATCCGCTGCATGTCGCGGAGGGGCGTCAGACTCAGCGAAAGCGGTCGGTGAACGCCAGGCGATCATCGAGGTCTCAATCCGCTGCATGTCGCGGAGGGGTGTCAGACCGTCGCGCTGTTCGACCGCGCCATCGCCGAGGCGTCTCAATCCGCTGCATGTCGCGGAGGGATGTCAGACCGAACCCTGCATCTTCAAGACCGGGGAGGCCGTCTCAATCCACTGCATGTCGCGGAGGGATGTCAGACTGTTACTTCTGAGGTCCCCGAAGTCTCCGAGGCCACTAAGTCTCAATCCGCTGCATGTCGCGGAGGGGTGTCAGACCGACACCCTCGTGCATGAGTGCATCGACGCTGTGTCTCAATCCGCTGCATGTCGCGGAGGGGTGTCAGACGTAGGGATCACGATGGAAATTGCTGCGATAACGGGGATAGTCTCAATCCGCTGCATGTCGCGGAGGGGTGTCAGACCATAAGGGCAATGCGCATAGGATTACTAATGGGTCTCAATCCTCAGCAAGTCGCGGAGGGGTGTCAGACGTGGACAAGAGCCTGGGAGCCTGCGGGAACGACCCCAACGGTTTCAATCCGCTGCATGTCGCGGAGGGGTGTCAGACCAACTCGCTGCTGCTGTATGGGCTCGCCGCGTCTCAATCCGCTGCATGTCGCGGAGGGGTGTCAGACTGAGGCTGTATTGGCCAGAGCCGTTGGTGAGTCTCAATCCGCTGCATGTCGCGGAGGGGTGTCAGACACAGGGCTGGGAACGAACCGAATGCAATCAGCGTCTCAATCCGCTGCATGTCGCGGAGGGGTGTCAGACCTCTCGGCGTGACCGGCGCCAAGCACAACCCGTCTCAATCCGCTGCATGTCGCGGAGGGGTGTCAGACTGGTGGGGTCGCAGGGGCTTGTCAAGGGGCCGGTTTGCCGGGCCCGTTCCAGCAGGATCGCCTGGCCGAGACGCGTGGTCTGGAACAAAAAGAGAAATTCTTCAGATTATTCTCGACAATACCTTGATATATTGGAATAATTCGGAATTCCAGCAGGGTTGAGCCATGCCAGAGCCGATTTTGCGGCGGCGCCGCACCAGGATCGACGGGGCCACCCTGTTCCAGCAGGCCTCCGGCGTGACCGGCCTGATGGCCGGCTGGGCGCGCGTGGCGGAAAACGCCGGCGCCGCCGGGGGTGACGGCGTCACCATCGCCCGCTTCGCGCAGGGCCTGGAACAGCGCCTCATCGGCCTGTCCCAGGCCCTGCGCGCGGGCAGCTATGCGCCGGGCCCCATCCGCCGGGTGGATATTCCCAAGCGCCGCGGCGGGCTGCGCCGGCTCGGCATTCCCTGCGTCGCCGACCGGGTGGCGCAATCGGCGGTGGCGCGCCTGCTTGGGCCGGAGCTGGAAGCCGAATTCGAGGATGCGAGCTTTGGCTACCGCCCCGGGCGCGGCGTCGCCGACGCGGTGCGCCGGGTGGAGGCGCTGCGCCGGCAGGGCTTCACGTATACGCTCGACGCCGATATCGAGGGCTATTTCGACAATGTGCCGATCGACCGGCTGATGGAGCGGCTGAGCGAGGCCGTCACCGAAGGCCCTTTGCTCGCGCTGCTCGGCCTGTGGCTGGAGCATGGCGCCGTGATGGGACGGGGCCTGCCGCAGGGCTCGCCGCTCTCCCCCCTGCTTGCCAATCTCTATCTCGACCAGCTTGACGAGGCGCTGTCGGTCGATGGGCTGCGCATCGTGCGCTATGCCGACGATTTCCTGGTTCTGGCCAGGGATGCGCGCGGTATCGAGACGGCCCGCCGCCGCACCGTCGCGGTGCTGGCCGAGGCCGGCCTCTCGCTCAACCCGCAGAAAACAGCCATTCGCGATTATGACGCGACGCTGCGCTTCCTCGGCCATGCCTTCGTGCGCGGCTTTGCCGTGCCGGCGCCGGAGGCGGGCGAGAGCGTCGAGGCCGCACTGGCGCTGGTCGCCGCGGCCGATCGCGCGGCCGAGGCCGCCGGCACGCAGGATGGCGGGCCCGGTGACGGGAAGGCGGCCGGCTATGATCGCGGGTTGCGTGTGCTGCATGTGCGCCAGCGTGGGCGCCGTCTCTCCCTGCGCAATCAGGCCTTCAGCGTGCGCGCCGCCGCCTCGGAGGTGCTGGGAGGCGACGGGGGCGAGGCGCCGCGCGAACTTCTCGCCGTCCACGCCACCCGCGTCGACCGTATCGAGCTCGGCCCGGATGTGGAGGTGGATCTGTCCGCACTTCACCTTGCCATGGCGCATGAGGTGCCAGTCGCCTTCGTCAACGGGCATGGCCGCACACTGGGCCAGCTCGCCCGGCCGCTGGAGCCGCGCGCCGGCCGGCATCTGGCGCAGGCGCGCCTGGTGCTCGATCCGGCGGCCCGGCTCGATCTCGCCCGCCTTATCGTCGTCGGCCGCATC
>CAZIXP010000113.1:0-12858 GCA_964543245.1 uncultured Starkeya sp. | reverse complement strand
CCGGATACACTCCAGGTTGTTGTAGTGCCGCATTTTCCTCACGCGAACCGGAATCCACTTCGCTCGAAAAGGCTCTAGCCGCCCTTCGGCGCGGATTCTCCGGCGGGCAGGCCGGTCGGCCGGCCGACCACGCTGAACAGCAGGCCGGGCTCGGCCTCGAAGCGCCGGGCGGCGCGCCGGACGTCCTCGAGCGTCACCGCCCCGACCAGCTTGTTGCGCACGTCGATATAGTCGATGCCGAGATCGTCGAGCTGGATCTGCAGAAGCTGGCCCGCCACCTTGGCGGAGGAATCGAACCGCAGCGCAAAGCTGCCGATCAGGTAGCTCTTGGCGTCGGCCAGTTCCTGCTCGGTCGGGCCGTCGCGCAGCAGCTTCAGATATTCCTCGCGGATGAGGCCGATGGATTCCGCGGCGCGGTCGTTCTTGGTCGCGGTGCCGCCCAGCATGACGCCGGCATGGTCGAAGGCGGCGAGATAGGAATAGACGGAATAGGCGAGGCCGCGCTTCTCCCGCACCTCGCGGAACAGCCGGGAGGAGAAGGCGCTGCCGCCCAGCATGTGGTTCAGCACGAAGGCGGGGATGAAGTCGGGGTCGTTGCGCTTCAGCCCGGCGCCGCCGAACACGATGGAGGCCTGCGGCACGTCGAGCTCGGTCACCTCAACGGTGCCGAGGCCGTGGGGCACGATGTCGGGCACCGGCACCAGATCCGGGTTCGCCGGCAGCGTGCCGAACACGTCGTCCAGCGCCGCGGCGAGCAGCTCCGGGGTGATGTCGCCGACCACCGCGATCTTGAGGTTGCCGCGCGCCATCACCTTGCGGGCATAGAGCGCGATGTCCTCGCGGGTGATGGTGGGCACGCTCTCCAGCGTGCCGTCCACCGGCCGGCCATAGGGATGGTCGGGAAAGGCGGTGGCGGCCCAGGCGAGGCTCGCCAGCGTCTGCGGGTCGGTGGAGCGGCGGCGCAGCGCGGCGAGCTGGCCCTGCCGGATGCGCTCCACCGCCTCGGCGTCGAAGCGGGGCGCGGTGACCGCGAGGCGCAGCAGCTCGAAGGCCGGCCCGACATTCTCGGAGAGGGTGCGCAGCGAGCCGGTGAGCGTGTCGCGGCTGGCGTCGAAGCGCAGTTCGATCGCCTTTTCCGCCAGCCGGTCCTGATAGGTGCGGGAATCGAGGTCGCCCGCCCCCTCGTCCAGCAGCGAGGCGGTGAGGCTGGCGACGCCGGGCTTGCCGGCGGGGTCCTGCGCGGCGCCGCCGACGAAGGCGAACTCAACCGCCACCAGCGGCAGGGTGGTGTCGTGCACCAGCCACGCCTCGATGCCGCCGGGGCTGATGACGCGCTGGATGCGGGTCGTTTCCGACTGGGCGGGCGGGGTGGCGAGAAGGGCGATGGTCATGGCGAGCGGCACCGCGAGGAAGGAGGGAAGGCGGAAGGCAAAGGCGAGCCGGGACCGGAGCGTCGGCCGCAGCGGCCCGCCCCGGGCGAGGGCGGCGGCGTTCACGAGCGTTTCTCCGGCGCCGCCGGCCGCACGAGATAGCCGGTGACGGCGCGCGCCGGGACGAGGTAGCGGCGGGCGACGTCGCGCACCTCTTCCGCCGTGACCGCCTTCACCTCGGCCGGCCAGTTCTTCACGTCGTCCACCGTGGTGCCGGTGGCGAGCGCGGCGCCATAGATGCGGGCGAGCGTGGCCTGATTGTCCTGGGCGTAGATCGCGTCGGCCACCAGCCGGGTCTTGGCCCGCTCCAGCTCGGCCGGCTCCGGCCCGGTCTCGGCGATGGCGGCGATGGCGGCGTCGAGCGCGGCTTCCAGCGTCTCGAGGCTGACTTCCGGGCGCGGCGCGGCGGAGATGCCGAAGCGGGTCTCGTCGAGTGCCGTGCTCTGGTACCAGGCGTTGGCGCTGGCGGCGAGGCTCTTCTCCACCACGAGGCTGCGGTAGAGCCGGCCGGTGGAGCCGCCGCCGAGCACCTGCGCCAGCACGTCGAGCGCGACGCTGTCGGCCTTCGCCAGCCGGTAGGGCGGCACGAGATAGGTGCGCGAGAGGTTCGGCTGGGCCACCCGGGCATCGGCCAGCGAGACGCGGCGCTGGGCGCGGGGTTCCGGCTCCTTCGGCCGCTCCCGCGGGCCGATCTCGGCGCGCCGCTCGATGGTGCCGTAGGTCTTCTCCGCCAGCGCCCGCACCTCGTCCGGCGTCACATCGCCGGCGACGACGAGGATGGCGTTGTTGGGGGTGTAGAAGCGGCGGTAGAAGGCGAGGGCGTCCTCGCGGTTCAGCTCGCGGATCTCGTCTTCCCAGCCGATGATGGGATGGCCATAGGGGTGGTTGGTGAACATCGCCGCCTGCGCCGCTTCCGAGAGGATGGCGCCGGGGTCGTTGTCGGTGCGCATGCGGCGCTCTTCCAGCACCACGTCGCGCTCGGGCAGCACCACCTCGTCGGTGAGCACCAGCCCGGTCATGCGATCGGCCTCGAAGCCCATGACGGTCGGCAGGTTCTCCTTGGCGACGCGCTGGAAATAGGCGGTGTAGTCCTGCGAGGTGAAGGCGTTCTCCTGCCCGCCGAGCTGGGCGACCACCTGCGAGAAGGCGCCGGCGGGGTGCTGGCTGGTGCCCTTGAACATGAGGTGCTCGAGGAAATGGGCGATGCCGGACTTGCCCGGCTGCTCGTCCGCCGAACCGACGCGGTACCACACCATGTGCGTGACCACCGGGGTGCGGTGATCGGGCACGACCACCACCTGCATGCCGTTCGCGAGGGTGAACTCGGTGGCCTCGGCCGCCCGGGCGGGAGCGGCGAGGGTGGCGGCGCCGGCCGCCGCGAGGATGAGAGCGGACATGAGCTTTCCAGTTACGCGCGATGCAGTCACGGGCTGACTTCCGGTTCGGGGACGCGCCGCCCGGCTGGGCGGGCGTGCGGCCTCGTCATGGTGCTGCAATGTAGCGAGGAAGTTGCCGCTGCGCGACGGCCCGGCGCGGCGGCCTCACCCGTTAGTGAGCCACCTTGCCGCGAATTCATGTTCCGCCGAGGGTTGCATGCCGCCACGGGACATGCCGCGCCCCCGCCGCTCGCTGGCAGCAGCTTGGGGGCGGGACGTGCGTCGCCGGCCGGGGGGTGCCGGCGCCGCCGGCAAGGGAGTGGACGTGCCGGCGCCACCGGCACGGGGATAAGTGGGGCGCGCGAAAAGCGCGCCGCGCTCAGTTTTCCTTGTTCGGCTGGGTGCGGTCGAACAGGCTGGGCAGGCTCCAGGTCTTCTTCTTCTCCTCGACCACGCCATAGGGCGCGTTCGGGGCCGGGGTCTGGTAGCCCGGGGGCGGCTGCACCAGCGAGACCCGGTCGGGCTCGCCGGTGAAGACGATGGGCTTGTCGCCGGAGGTCACGCTGCTCCAGCCCTTGAAGCCGAGCTCGTTGAGCGACAGCTTGTTGTCGGTCTCGCGCTTGCTGGAGCCGAAGCCGCTGCCCTGCACCTTGGCGTTCTTGTAGCCCTTGTTCAGCTCGGAGGGGGTCAGCGGCGCGGGGTTGAGGCCGCCCTGCTTGCTGTTCATGCCACCGACGGTCGCCTGCTGCTCGGCCGCCTCGCGCTTGGCCATTTCCTTGTCGTAGTCCTTCGGCCAGGCCGGGTTGCTGGCGACGGCGTTGGGGTCGCGCGGCGGCGGCAGCACGTCCTTGTTGGTCGGCACCACGAGGGGGGCGCGCTCCCGGTACTCGATCTCCGGCGGGGTCGGCGCGACGAGGCCGATGCCGGTGAGCAGCTTCTCGGTGAGGTTGACGTCTTCCTGCGCCAGCGCCGGGGCGGCGCCGAGCGCAACGGACCCCGCGAGGCACAGCCCGGCGATCCGGGCGGCGAGAAGGCGCGGGGCGGTGCGAACGGTGAACGCGTGCATCATCTTCCGTGTCATCTCCTGCCGAGGTTGCGGCATGATCCGGGCGAGGCCGGCGGTTCCGGCCCAAGCGTGGGCCCTTCTGCTGCCATGCGAGGACGGCGATTTTACGGCGCGTCGGCTTTCGCCCCGCGTCCCGTGAACGAGTCGATCAGCAGCAGCACCACGCCGGCCACGATCGCCACATCCGCGATGTTGAAGACATACCAGTGCAGGCCGAAGGCATGCAACGACACGAAGTCGAACACCGCGCCATAGGCCGCGCGATCGATGGCGTTGCCCAGCGCGCCGCCGATCAGCAGCCCCAGCGCCACCGCCTCTGTGCCCCGCCGCACCCGGGCGAGCCAGAAGGTGAAGCCGATGGCGGCGACCAGCTTGACGAGGCCGAGCACCCACCAGCCGGAGGCGCCCTGCGGGAACAGGCCGTAGCTCACCCCGGTGTTCCACGCCACCACCAGGTCCATGAACGGGGTGACGGTGACCAGCCCGTTCACGCCGAAATCCACCAGCCGCAGCACCGCGACCTTGGTCGCCTGGTCGGCCAGCAGCACCGCCAGCGCCACGCCGAGCCCGAGCGCCGAGCGCGGCCCGAACAGGCGCAGCCGCGCCGTGGCGGCGGGGCGCTGCGGGGTCGCGCCGGGCGGCTGCGGGTTCATCGCCCCCTCACTCCGCCGCGCGACGGGCGGTGGCGAGCTCGCGCAGCGCCTGCGCGTCGCGCGGGGTCACGTCGGGATAATCCGGCTCGGTGCCGACCAGCGGGGAGATCTTCCAGGAGCGGGCGCATTTGTGCCCCACCGCCCGCGCCGGCACCACCGCGACCCCCGGCACCTCGTCGAGGCGGAAGGCGTCCTTCGGCCCCTCGTCCGGCACCAGATGGGCGTCGGAGGTGATGCAGACCTCCGCGAGGTCCACCGCGCTCACGGCCGAGAACAGCGAGGGGGCGGCGACAGGGATAATGGGCGCCGCCTCCAGGCTGGAGCCGATGCGCTTGGCGGCGCGCTCCACCTCCAGCGCGCCGAGCACGACGCGGCGCACCTGGCGGATGCGGCGCCATTCCTCGGCCAGCACCTCGTCGCGCCACGCCGCCGGGGTCGGCGGGAAGGTCTCCAGATGCACCGAGCCGTCTTCCGAGGGGAAGCGCGCCAGCCACGTCTCTTCCGCGGTGAAGGGCAGGATGGGCGCCAGCCACACCACCAGCCGGCGGAACACCTCGTCCAGCACGGTGAGGCAGGCCCGCCGCGTCACCGAGGAGATCGGGTCGCAATAGAGCGCGTCCTTGCGCACGTCGAAATAGAACGCCGAGAGCTCGGCGGTCATGAAGGCGGTCAGCGCGGCGTTGACGCGCTTGAAGTCGAAGGCGGCATAGGCCTCGCGCACCACCTTGTCGAGCTCGGCCAGACGGTGCAGCACCATGCGCTCCAGCGCCGGCATCTGGGCGTGGGGCACCCGCTCGCTGTCGCGGTAGTGGTGCAGGCTGCCGAGCAGCCAGCGCAGCGTGTTGCGCAGCTTGCGGTAGGTCTCGACCGTGGTCTTGAGGATTTCCGGGCCGATGCGCAGGTCGTCCGAATAGTCCGAGGCGCAGACCCACAGCCGCAGGATGTCGGCGCCGGAATTCTTGATGACCTCCTGCGGAGCCACAACGTTGCCGACCGACTTCGACATCTTGCGGCCCTGCTCGTCCAGCACGAAGCCGTGGGTCAGCACGACGTCGTAGGGGGCGTGGCCGCGGGTGCCGCAGCTTTCCAGCAGCGAGGAATGGAACCAGCCGCGGTGCTGGTCCGAACCTTCCAGATACATCACCCGGTCCGGCCCGCCGGCGAAGGCGCGGTCGACCTTCAGGTCCTCGCGCACCTCCAGCGTGAAGGCGTGGGTGGAGCCGCTGTCGAACCAGACGTCGAGGATGTCGTCGACCTTCCGCCACTCGGCAGCGTCATGGTCGTTGCCGAGGAAACGCTGCGCGGCGCCGTCCTGATACCAGGCGTCGGCGCCCTCGGCGGCGAAGGCGCTCGCGATGCGCTCGTTCACCTTCTCGTCGCGCAGGATGTCGACCGTGCCGTCGCCGCGGTCGCGCACGAAGACGGCGATCGGCACGCCCCAGGCGCGCTGGCGCGAGACCACCCAGTCCGGCCGGTTCTCGATCATGCCGTTGATGCGGTTGCGCCCGGTCTCGGGCACCCAGTCCACCACCGCGATGGCGCCGAGCGCGCGGGCGCGCAGCGTGTCGCCTTCCGTGGTGGAGCCGTCAGCCGCCGCGATGTCCTTGTCCATCGCGATGAACCATTGCGGCGTATTGCGGAAGATGACCGGGGCCTTGGAGCGCCAGGAGTGCGGGTACTGGTGCTTGATGCGGCCGCGCGCCATCAGCTTGCCGGCGGCGACCAGCGTCTTGATCACCAGCTCGTTGGCGTCGCCGTCCTTGCCCTTGTCGTCCATCACGCGGGCGCCGGCGAAGAGCGGGACGTGCTCGTAATAGCGCCCGTCCGGGCCGACGGTGTGGGGCACCTCGCCGAGCCTCTCGGCGATGAACAGGTTGAAGTCGTCGGCGCCATGGCCCGGCGCGATGTGGACGAAGCCGGTGCCGGCGTCGTCGGTGACATAGTCGCCCGCCACCACCGGCACCGGGAAGTCGAAATAGCCGGCGGTGCCCTCCACCCCGCGCAGCGGGTGGGCGCAGACCAGATGGGTGGGGTCGACGGCGGCGTGGCGCGCGAAGCCGGTGACGCGCGCGGCCTTGAACACCTCGGCGGCCAGCTTGTCGGCAAGGATGAAGCGCTCGCCGACCTGCGCCCAGTTGTCCGCCGCGGCCTCCGTCACCTCGTAGACCGCATAGGTCACGTCCTTGGAGAAGGAGATCGCCCGGTTGCCGGGGATGGTCCAGGGCGTGGTGGTCCAGATGACGATGGAGGCGCCCTCATAGGAGGGAAACAAATGGATGTCGTCCGCCGCCTCCGGCGCCTGCAGCCCGGCGGGGTCGCCGCCATGGGTCGAGTTGCGCTCGCGATAGCCGGTGACCGGGAACTTCACATAGACCGTGGTCGACTGGTGGTCGTGATACTCCACTTCCGCCTCGGCCAGCGCGGTGTTCTCCACCACCGACCACATCACCGGCTTGGAGCCGCGGTAGAGCAGGCCGTTGGCGGCGAACTTCATGATCTCGCGGGCGATCTGCGCCTCGGCGTCGAAGCTCATCGTCACATAGGGGTGGCCCCAGTCGCCCTCGACCCCGAGCCGCTTGAACTCCTTGCGCTGCTCGCCGATCCAGTGCTCGGCATAGGCGCGGCATTCCTGGCGGAACGCCACCATCGCCGCAGCGTCGGAGAAGTCCGGCTTGGCCTTGCCCTTCTTGCGGTAGTTCTCCTCCTCGATCTTCCACTCGATCGGGAGGCCGTGGCAGTCCCAGCCCGGCACATAGTTGGAATCGTGGCCGAGCGCGCCCTGCGAGCGCACCACCACGTCCTTCAGGATCTTGTTCAGCGCGTGGCCGATATGGATGTTGCCATTGGCGTAGGGCGGGCCGTCATGCAGCACGAAGCGCGGGCGGCCGGCCCCGGCGGCGCGCTGGCGGGCATAGAGGCCGATGCGCTCCCAGCGGGCGAGAAGCTCCGGCTCGCGCTGCGGCAGGCCCGCGCGCATGGGGAACTCGGTCTGCGGCAGGAACAGGGTCGCGGAATAGTCCCGCGCCGCGCCGGCGGCGTCGTCGGTGCGGGTCTCGGCGGCCCGGTCATCGGAATTGCGGCTCGTCATGGCGCGCTCCTTCATTCGGAGCCCGGTTTAAGCGCAGCGCCGGGGGTGTGCAAGGGCGGGCGCGGCCGCCGGGGGCCGCGCCGCGCCCGCGCGCGCTCACGCCGTCCCGCAGGTCACCACGATCTTGCCGAAGGCGCCGCGTTCGAGGTGGTCGAGCGCGTCGGGCAGCGCCTCCAGCGGGTAGCGCCCGTCGATCACCGGCTGGAGACCGGTCGCGTCCACCGCGCGCACCAGCTCCTCCAGCGACCGCCGGTGGCCGACCCCGATGCCGTTGACGACGAGCTGCTTCAGCATCAGCGGGCCGAGCGGCAGCGTTGCCTGGAAGCCCTCGATGATGCCGATCTGCGCGATGCGCCCGCCGATGGCGGCGACCTCGACCGCCCGCCCCAGCGTCGCCCCGCCGGCCAGCGCCAGGATGTGGTCGGCACCGTAGCCGCCGGTGGCGGCGCGCACCGCGGCGACCCAGTCGCCCTCCTCGCGGGCGATGACGAGGTCCGCGCCCAGCGCCCGGGCGCGCTCCCGCTTGTCGGCGCTGCCGGAGACGACGATCACCCGGGCGCCATGGGCCTTGGCGATCTGCAGCCCGAACAGCGCGACGCCGCCGGTGCCCTCCACCAGCACGGTCTCGCCCGCCTTCAGCCCTCCGCGCTCGACCAGCCCGGTCCACGCCGTCAGCCCGGCGCAGGGCAGGTTGCTCGCCGCCGCGTCGTCGAGGCTGGCGGGGGCGCGCACCAGCCCGTCGGCGGGCAGCGCGACATAGTCCGCCAGTACGCCGGGATAGGCCCCGCCGCGGGCACGGTAGGGCAGGTTGGCGGAATCGCCGGCGGGAAGCCCGTCGAGCCAGCCGGGGAAGAAGGTGGAGATTACCCGCGCCCCGGTGGCGAACCGGGTCACGCCGGCACCGACCTCCACCACCGTGCCGGCGAAGTCGGAGGCGGGGGTGAAGGGGAAGGCGAGCGGGCCGCCCATGCCGTCGGCGATGATCATCAGGTCGCGGTAGTTCAGCGACACCGCCGCCACCTTCACCAGCACCTCGCCGGCGGCGGGGCGCGGCACCGCGGCCGTCTCCAGCGTCAGGGCGGCGCGGCCGAAGCCGTCCATCCGCCAGCGCCGCATCTGTTCGTTCATCGTCGTCCTCCGATAAAATAAGGTCGCGGACGACATTATCGTTGAAGCCATAGCTCCGGTTGCGATAGGTTTTCGCATCATTGGCGACATGATGGAGCCAATGAGGCTTCCGCCAATCGGTATGGGGCCAGTCGGGGCGGGAGAGCCGATGATGGGGGAGGTGCTGGGCGGCATCGACGTGTTCGTCGCCGCGGTGGAAACCGGCAGCTTCTCCGCCGCCGCCGACCGGCTGGGGCTGACCCGCTCCGCGGTCGCCAAGACGGTGGCGCGGCTGGAGGCCCGGCTCGGCGTCCAGCTTCTCCACCGCACCACCCGCAGCCAGAGCCTCACCGAGGACGGGCAGCTCTATTACGAGCGCTGCACCCGGGCGCTGGACGAGCTGCGCGCCGGGCGCTCCTTTCTGGAATCCGGGCGGCGCGAGGCGGTGGGGCGGCTGCGGGTGGCGGTGCCGATTCTGTTCGGCCGCCGGGTCGTGGCGCCGGTGCTGGCCCGGCTGGCGGCGCGCCACCCCGGGCTGGAGCTGGACGTCGCCTTTTCCGACCGGCTGGTGGACCTCGTCGAGGACGGCTTCCACCTCGCCATCCGCAATGCCGGGGTCGACGGCCATCTCGGGGCCGTCGCCGGGCTGATGACCCGCACCCTGGGGCTGCAGCGCATGACGGTCTGCGCCGCGCCGTGTTATCTCGCCGCCCACGGCACGCCCCTGAGCCTCGATGCCCTCGCCGGCCATCAGGGCGTCACCTATGCCCGCGACGGGCGGGTGAAGGCGTGGGAATTTCCGGTGGAGGGCGGGCCGCCGCGCGCGGCGACGCCGCTGAGCCGGCTGCATTTCGACGATCTGGAAGCCATTGCCGACGCGGCGGAGGCCGGGCACGGGCTGGCGTGGCTGCCCTGCTGGCTCATCCGCGACCGGGTGCGGGCGGGCACGCTGGTGCCGCTGCTCGGCGAGGTGCCGCGGCTCGTCTTCGCCACCCAGGCGCTGTGGCCGGCCAGCCCGCAGATGCCGCTCAAGCTGCGCCTCGCGCTCGATGCGCTGGCGGAGGAATTGCCGGGCGGGACGGAGCTTTAGCGGCGTTCTCGCGGCCTGGGCGCCGAGCCCCGCCTGCGGCTCAGGCGCCGAGCACCGCCCGCGCCTCGGCGCTGTCGCGGTCCATCTGGGCGATGAGCGCGTCGATGCCGTTGAACTTCAGCTCCGGCCGGAGATAGGCGTGGAAGGCGATGCGCAGGCGCCGACCATAAAGGTCGCCGGAGAAGTCGAACACGAAGGTCTCCAGCCGGGGGGCACCGTCGTCGAAGGTGGGGCGGCGGCCGAAGCTCGCCACCGCCGGGCGCCGTTCGCCGTCGATCTCCGCCGTGACGG
Organism: uncultured Starkeya sp.; assembly: GCA_964543245.1. Lineage (GTDB taxonomy): Bacteria > Pseudomonadota > Alphaproteobacteria > Rhizobiales > Xanthobacteraceae > Ancylobacter. The sequence goes on along the minus strand of CAZIXP010000113.1, from coordinate 2,757 downwards.
CGTAGATGCCGTGGGCCAGCGCGATGGAGGGGTCGAGCCGCATATTGGCGGTGGGGTAGCCGAGTTCGCGGCCGCGTTTGTCGCCGTGGATGACCTCGGCCTCGATCTCGAAGGGCGCGCCGAGCATGCCGGCGGCCTCCTCCACCCGCCCCTGCGCCAGCGCGGCGCGGATGGCGCTGGAGGAGATCTGGGCGCCGTCCTCAAGCATGGGCGGCACGATGGCGACGCTGAAGCCGTGCCGGGCGCCAGCCTCGCGCAGGAAGGCCGGGGAACCGCCGCGGCCGCGGCCGAAATGGAAGTCGAACCCCGCCACCACGGCGGAAACCTGCAGCCGCTCGACCAGGATGGTGCGCACGAAGCTCTCGGCGTCGAGCGCGGCGAGGTGGGCGTCGAAGGCCAGCACCACCGCGCCGTCCAGCCCGGTTTCCGCCAGACGGTGCAGCTTCATCGGCTCCGGGGTGAGGCGGAACATCGTCTCCTCCGGCCGGAAGAAGGCGCGCGGGTGCGGCTCGAAGGTCAGCGCCAGCGCCGGCCGGCCGCTGGAATGGGCCTCCTCCAGCGCGGTGCCGATGACCGCGCGGTGGCCGCGGTGTACGCCGTCGAAATTGCCGATGGCGACCACCGCGCCGCGCAGCGAGGGCGGCAGGGGCGCGTCACCGCGCAGGACGAAGAAATGGGGATTGAGTGCAGACTGGGTCATTGCGCCGCTTCAGGGGCCGGGGTTCGGCCCTCCTCGGTTCGCGCGCAAACTGGCGCCGGCGCGCCGCGCCGTCAACCGCCGACGAAGGTGGTAGTCCGGCCGCAGGCAGCGGCGGGCGAAGGGGTGGCGCTCCCCCGGCGCCGGCCTCACCAGGCGAGGCGGGTGGTGACCGCGGCGGGCTGGCCCGGGCCGTCCGCCAGCAGCCGCGCCAGCGCGTGGGGGTCGATCTCGCCGCCCTGCTCGAGGCCGAGCTCGCCGGCATGGATGCCCGCCGCCACGAACAGGCAGTCGACGCCGGCGCGCAGCGCCCCGGCAAGGTCGGTGCGCAGGGCGTCGCCGATGGCGAGGACCCGGCTGGGATCGACCGGCGCGCCGCGCCGCCCCGCGGCGGTGGCGAGCGCGCGCTCATAGATCGAGGCGTGCGGCTTGCCGCACCAGATCACCTCGCCGCCGCGCTCGGCATAGGCCTCCGCCAGCGCGCCGGCGCACCAGATGAGATCGCCGCCGCGCTCCACCACGATGTCGGGATTGGCGCAGATCATCGGCAGCCTCAGCGCGCGGGCACGGTCGAGCCGGTCGTCATAGGCGGCCGGGGTCTCGTGGTCGTCCTCGATCAGCCCGGTGCAGACGATGAGCTCCGCCTCCTCCAGCCCGACGAACGGGTTCGGCAGCCCGGCGAACAGGCCGACGTCGCGGCTCGGCCCGAGATGGTGGATCCGGGCCTGCGGCTGCTCCCGCAGCAGGGCCATGGTGACCTCGCCGGAGGAGACGATGGCGTCATAGGCATCGTGGGGCACGTCGTAGCTGTCGAGGATCCCGACCACCTCCGGCCAGGGCCGGGGCGCGTTCGACACCAGAACCACGGTGCCGCCGGCGGCGCGGAAGCGCTGCAGCGCGTCGGCGGCGGCGGGGGCGCCGACATGGCCGTTGTGCAGCACGCCCCAGATGTCGCACAGCACCACGTCGTAACGCGGCGCGAGGCGCTGGAAGGCGGGTTCGATCGGGGCGGACGCGCCAACGGCGCGCGGGCTCCCGGAAAGGGTCGCGGTCTGGGGAAGGGTCTCGGTCTCGGGAAAGGTCTCGGCCATGGCCTCCAAGTGGCACGCTCCTTCGCATCGCACAAGGCCGTTGCCGGGGAGTCTGGCATGCGCGGGGCGGGAGGGCCCGCGGGGAACCGGGTGGAGGATGGCGGGCCGCGCCGGGGGGCGGGCGCGGCCCGGGGCGCCCGGCCCGGCTTGTGCTCCGGCATTGCCGGCGGCCCCGGCCGCCCCATTTTCCCGCAGGACGAGTCCCGGACCCGATGGTCCCAGCCAAGGAGAGCCCGATGTCCCTGTCGATCCTGTTCACCGGCACCGCCACCGCCGTGGGCGGCCGCAACGGCCATTCCGAAACCAGCGACGGCTCGGTCTCGGTCGACCTCGGCATGCCGAAGAACGGCGTGCTGGAAGGCGGCAAGACCACGCCGGAGCACCTCTTCGCCACCGGCTATGCCGCCTGCTTCGGCTCGGCGGTGGAGGCGGTCGGCCGGCAGATGAAGCTCGACGTCTCCGACGCCGCGGTCACCGTCTCGGCCTCGCTGGGCAAGGACGATTCCGGCTTCGGCCTCGCGGTGAAGATCGCGCTCAAGGCGCCGGCGCTGACGAAGGAGCAGACCGAGGAGGTGCTGCACGCCGCGCACCAGATGTGCCCCTATTCCCGCGCCACCCGCGGCAACATCCCGGTCGAGCTCAGCGCGGAGTGAGGGTGGGCAGGCCCCGCGCCTCCCGGCGCGGCGCGGGGCAGCCTTCCGCCACCCCAGGCCCGGCCCGGACGCTCGCCGCGTTGGCGGATGACGACCGCTGTAGCCGTCAGCACACGGGGCGCCGGCGGCATGCTGTTGCGCCAAGGCACGGCCTTGTCATTGCATATTGGCAAAATATCGAGCGCCGTAACACAACTGTTCCTGCGTCTTTGCCGGGATTAGCGTCTCTCCATCGAAACGGCGCGGCCAACGAGCCGCCCTTCCACAGGAGAGACCACCATGAAGAAGATCGTCCTCACCGCCCTCGTCCTCAGCA
>CAZIXP010000112.1:0-13074 GCA_964543245.1 uncultured Starkeya sp. | reverse complement strand
CCGCGAGGTCGGGGTGGCGATCACGCTGGCGCTGGAAGGCGCGGGCGTGGACATCGCCCCCCGGCCGGCCTGAACGCGGCCGGGTTGGAGAGGGGGCGGAGACAAGGCGGGGGCGGCCGAAGCATCCGCCGGGTCGCTCAAGCTTTCGGCTTCCGTTTCAATCCATGTTAACGCGCCTCGGGCACAGTGCCGGGGCTCGCCACTGATGCGGGCGCCCCGCAACGCAGCACCGCCGGTCCCATGAAGAACAGTCGCACCGAGGTTCTCGTCTTCGCGCTCGACGGCATGCGCTTCGCGCTGCCCTATGAGAGCGTGGTCGAGCTTCTGCCCGTCGACGGCGAGCGCTGGCAGTCGCTGGCGCTGATGGCCGAGGCCGGCACGCTGAAGGGCACCGGGCTGCCGCTGATGCGGCTCGCCGCCCGGCTCGGCCTCGCCCGCGCCGGCCAGGCCCGCCGCGAGCCGCCCCGCGCCGGGGCGCTGCTGCTGGTGGGGCAGGGCGGCCGGGTGCGCGGCACCGTGCTGCTCGATGCCGAACCCATTCTGGAAAGCGCCGAGATCGTGCCGCTGCCGGCCAATCTCTCCGGCGCCGCGCTGCCCGCCGTCGAGATGATCGCCGGCATGGCGGTGCTGGCCGGCGGCACCCGTGCCATCCTGCTGCACCTGCCCATCGGCATCGCCGCCCCCCGCAGCAAGCCGGCCGAGCGGCTGCGCGCCCTCGTCGTCGCCCCCGCGGGCGAGGCCTGCGAGCGGCAGGGCATCGCGCTGCGCGAGCTGGGCTATGACGTCTCGCTGGCGGATGACCCGCGCGCGCCGGCACTGAGCGGGCGGCGCTACGACATCGTCATCGTCGATCTCGACGCCTATGGCGCGGCGCTGGACCGGCTGTTCGGCTCCACCCGCGGCGCCGCGCCGGCCGACCGGCCGCGCCTGCTCGGCATCGCCCGCCGCCCCGGCGCGGTGGTGCCGCCCGGCTTCGACGCCGTGCTGGTGGCCGGCGACATGCGCGGGCTGGTGCGCGTGCTGATGCGCGGCACCCGGGCGGCCTGACCGGCTAGGCTGGCGCCTTCGATTTACCGCCCGCCATCGCCGCGCATCGGGACCCGCCGGCGCCGCGCGTGCCGTGCGGCGCGGCGATGTGATCGGCAGGGTCTGGCCGGCGCCGGCGGGCGTGCTATCTCTCTTCCCATGAAGCTGCTGCGCGCCATGGCCCGCTTTCGTGCCCTTGCCCTCGTGCTGGCCCTGCTGGCGGTCGGGGCGGGCATGCCCGCGCCCGCGCTCGCCGCCGCTGGGATGCTGCTGCCGGTGGCGGCGGCGGCCGTCGCGATGCCGTGCCATGAGCGCGCGGCGCCGGTCGCCACAGGCCATGATGCCGCTTCCCATGTTGCGGCACGCCATGATGCCGCCACGCCTGCCGCCGCTTCCGCGGCCGCCGCCGCGGCGGACCGGGCGGCGGGCCCTGCCGACGGCCGGCACCTGTGCTGCGCGCTGGCCTGCTTCATCCTCGCCCCGGCAGCGAGCCTTGCCGCGACCGGGCCGGCGATGAACCGGGCCGACTGGCACGCGCCGCCCCCGGCCGCGCTGGTGGGCGTGCGCAGCGCCCTGCCGGAGCCGCCGCCGCGTCGGCGCGCCTGAACCCTCGACGGCCCTGCGTGCTCCATTCCGGGGCGCGCGAACCCCCCTGTTCAGGACGATATCCCATGACACGGTACCGCACCGCGGCGTTCGCCGCCGCTTTCGCCTGCGCCACGCTCTCCGGCCTCGCCGCCGCCGGCGCCCAGACCATGCCGATGGACCATTCCCAGCACATGATGCCGGGGATGGCCGGGACGGGCATGGCCGGGGCGGGCGACGACGGCCCGTCCTCGCAGGCCTTCGAGGCCGCGAACGCGAGGATGCACAAGGACATGGCCCTGCCCATGACCGGCAATGCCGATCTCGACTTCGCCCGCGGCATGATCCCCCACCATCAGGGGGCGATCGACATGGCGAAGGTGGAGCTGCAATACGGAAAGGATCCGGAACTGCGCAAGCTCGCCGAAGACATCATCAAGGCGCAGGAGGCGGAGATCGCCTTCCTGAAGAAATGGATCGCCGCCCACGCCAAGTGAGCGTGGGGCGCGCGGCGTGATGGCGTGACGTCCACTGCGCGTCGCGCGAGCTTCACGGGCCGGCCGGGAGCTGCGGTTCCCGGCCGTGCGGGGGAGGTCCAACCCTCGGCCGAAACGCAAAACCCCGCCGGGCGGCGGGGTTTTGACAGCGCGGCGTCTCGCGACGCCGCGGGGCATGCCGCGACCGCCCGGCTCAGGCCGGGATGCGGTCCTCGACCTCGTTCGGCTCGCGCAGCACATAGCCGCGGCCCCAGACGGTCTCGATGAAGTTGCGGCCCTCGGAGGCGTTCGCCAGCTTCTTGCGCAGCTTGCAGATGAAGACGTCGATGATCTTCAGCTCCGGCTCGTCCATGCCGCCATAGAGATGGTTGAGGAACATCTCCTTGGTCAGGGTGGTGCCCTTGCGCAGGCTGAGGAGCTCCAGCATCTGGTACTCCTTGCCGGTGAGATGCACCCGGGCGCCGCCGACCTCGACCGTCTTGGTGTCGAGATTGACCACGAGGTCGCCGGTGGTGATGACCGACTGGGCGTGGCCCTTGGAGCGGCGGACGATGGCGTGGATGCGCGCCACCAGCTCGTCTTTGTGGAACGGCTTGGTGAGGTAGTCGTCGGCGCCGAAGCCGAGGCCCTTCACCTTGTCCTCGATGCCGGCGAGGCCGGAGAGGATGAGGATGGGGGTCTTCACCTTGGCGACCCGCAGGCCCTTCAGCACGTCATAGCCGGACATGTCCGGCAGGTTCAGGTCCAGCAGGATGATGTCGTAGTCGTAGAGCTTGCCGAGATCGACGCCCTCTTCACCGAGGTCGGTCGTGTAGATGTTGAAGCTCTCGGATTTGAGCATCAGCTCGATGCTCTGCGCGGTCGCGCGATCGTCCTCGATGAGCAAGACGCGCATTGCAAATCCCCTTCCCTCGCCACGGCCCCAGGGGCAGAACGCCGGCCGGCCGCGTGGCCAGGCTTGACTCGCCCCGCGCCCGGCTCGACCCACCGATTCGACACCCGCCACCCCTAGGGGTAACAAAACTCGATTCCCGGGCACAAGGGGAAAGACGGAGAGTCTCCGAGTCTTCCCGCAATGGCCTGAATTCAAATCGGATTCTGAAACGACCAGGCTTGCAGTGGTTTGTGAACAAGTGAGCCTAAGTGAGTCTCGGGACTCCGCTTTCGCGCCAAGTCCCGGCACCACCGGACGATGACGCGATCATTAACGGAGCCGGTAAACAAATCGTTGCCAAGGCTGTGGATGGCGCCCCGCGCCGGCGCTTTACCGTTTCATCCCCCGCCGCCGCCGCGGAATTTGTGGCGTTTCCGCAACAGGTGTGGCGGATACCACCGGACCCAGCGTCAGCGCCCCGCGCGAGGCCTGCCATCGTAAGGAACCGGCAACCAGTCGGCGCCATGCTGATCCCGTCGAGCCCGGCGCTCCTGCGCGTCCGGCCGGCAATGCCGAGGACGCGCCCCGGAGGGCCGTCCGCGCCCAGCGGAGTATCGCGTCGATGAAGTCCCGTGACACCCTCGTGCGCCTCAAGCGCTTCCAGACGGAAGAGAAGCGCCGGCAGTACCTGCAGATCGAGACGATGATCGCCGAGTTCGAGCGCATGGCCCACGACCTCGACCGCGAGATCGCCACCGAGCAGCAGCGCGCCGGCATCAGCGACCCCAACCATTTCGCCTACCCCACCTATGCCCGCGCCGCGGCGACCCGGCGCGACAACCTGCGCGCCTCAGCCGGCGAGCTCGCCCAGCAGCTCGACGACGCCCGCACCGCTTATGAGGCGGCGCTGGATGAGCTGAAGAAGGTCGAGGCCCTTGGCGAGCGCGAGCGCGGGCTCGATGCCATCGAGCTGCCGGCCCGCAGCGGTGGCGGCCGCCTGCGGGTTTCCGCCAGCGCCTGAGGCGTCACAGCGGCGGGAAATGGCGGGCGGCGCCGGGCGCCAGCACGCCCTCCAGCCGGGGATCGTCGGTGATTTCAACCGCGCGGCGCACCGGCCGGAAGCCGGCGCGCATGTAGAAGCCGATGGCGCCCTGATGGTCGTGGGTGCAGGTATGGACATGGACCCGCCGCGGGTTCGCGGCGAAGGCGAGGTCCAGGGCCCGGTTCATCATGAAGCGGCCGGCGCCGCTGCCCACCAGCCCCGGCACGACCCCGACAAAGGCCAGCTCCACCTCGCCGGGCACCCGGAAATCCAGCTCGATCAGCCCGACATCCTGCCCGTCCCGGCGCAGCACGTTCACCGACACCGCGGGATCGGCGAGCACGGCGGCGAGTTGCGCGTCGTCCAGCAGCAGGCGGGAATACCACAGCCACTCCTCGCCGATGCGGCGGAACAGGTCGCGGTACCAGCCCGCCCCCGGGGCGGCCACGCGTTCCAGCGTGAAGCCGCCATCGCCGCTCTCGGGAAGGCGTGGCGGACGCTCCGTCATCTCGAGGAAGGTGACGATGCAGGCGATCTTGCCCGGCGGCAGCGGGGTGTAGCCGTCGAGATTGAGGGTGGGGAAGGGGGCTGCGTCGCTCATGGCGCCGGTCTAGAAAGCTTCGGCCCCGCTGGCAAGGCAGCGCAGAGCGGAGAGCCGGTGAAGGCGCGCCGCGCGGCGAACCGCCTTCGCGCGGCCGGCGCTTCACAGGAACGAATTTTCAGTTATATTCTGGTGAAATCAGATATTCACACAAACTATGAGTAATTCATGACGGTCGCGGTCACGATCGAGAATGTCGGCAAGCAGTTCGGCGGCTCCGGCGCGGCGGCGCTGGAGAGCGTGTCGCTGGACGTGGCGCCGAGCGAGCTCGTCGCGCTGCTCGGCCCGTCCGGCTCGGGCAAGACCACGCTGCTGCGTATCGTCGCCGGGCTGGAACAGCCGAGCCATGGCCGCGTGCTGTTCGACGGGCACGATGCGCTCTCGGTGCCGGTGCGCCGGCGCGGCATCGGCTTCGTGTTCCAGAACTACGCCCTGTTCCGCCACATGAACGTCGCCGAGAACATCGCCTTCGGCCTGCGCTCGCGCCCGCGCGGCGAGCGCCCGGCCGAGGCCGAGATCCGCCGCCGGGTGGAGGACCTGCTTGCCCTGGTGCAGCTGGAAGGCTATGGCGGGCGCTTCCCCGCGCAGCTCTCCGGCGGCCAGCGCCAGCGCGTCGCGCTGGCCCGGGCGCTGGCGATCGAACCCAAGGTGCTGCTGCTGGACGAGCCGTTCGGCGCGCTCGACGCGCTGGTGCGCAAGGAGCTCCGCCGCTGGCTGCGCGAGCTGCACGACCGCACCGGCCACACCACCCTGTTCGTGACCCACGACCAGGAGGAGGCGCTGGAACTCGCCGACCGGGTGGTGGTGATGGGCAAGGGCCGCATCGAGCAGGTCGGCACCCCGGACGACGTCTATGACCGCCCGGCCACTGCCACCGTGTTCGGCTTCATGGGCGAGTCCAGCCGCATCGAGGTCGCGGTGAAGGACGGCATCGCCCTCGCCGGCGACACCGCCATCGCCGCCGCCACCCTGCCGGTGCCGGACGGGCCGGGGCTGGTCTATGTCCGCCCGCACGACGTCTCGCTCGGGCTTCCCGGCACGCCGGGGCTGAAGGGCGAGGTGCGCGGCTTCCGCCGCCACGGCGCCATCCGCCGGGTCGAGGTGAGCGTGGGCAACGCCCTGTTCGAGGCCGACATCGCCCCCACCGTGCGGGTGCCGGTGGGCGAGAAGGTCGCGGTGCGGCTCGACCGCGCCCGGCTGTTCGCCTCCGGCGGCCCGGGGGTGGACTGCCGCGCCCCCCCGCCCCAGCAGACCGGCGACTACGCGATCTGAAATATCTGGAGATCCCCATGAAATCAGATGCGCGTTTATTTCTATCTTTATTCGGATCGTTAACGATCGGGTAAAGTTTACTCTCAGCCGGGAGGACATGGCTTCAGTTTTGATCTGAGATCGACCAGCCGATCACCTCCGCGCGGGCCTATGCCGCTCGCGGTGCCGGCCTTCCGTTACGCAATATAGCGTTACGCAATATAGATCGTGCGGCCGCCGGGGGCGGGGTCGGTCGCTGGGGGGCGCGGATCGGGGGCCCCATCGCAACGGCGGCCCGTCGTGAAGCGGCGCCAGTTCTCAGTTCGGCGCGAGGTGCCACACCGCCTCGCAGGAGGGGTGGCCGCCGAGGCCGCCTTCCACCGGGCGGCGTTCGAGGCAGGAGAGATGGTAGTCCGCCTCGTAGTGCCGGGCGAGCTCGGCAGCGTCCACCGCGAAGGGAGGCCCCTCCAGCGCCGCCGGGTCGTGCTCGTAGGTAATGACGAGCTGCGGCGCCCCGCCGGTGAGGTCGAGCAGCTGCCGGGTGTAGCGCCGGCGCAGCGGGCCGGGCAGGGCGACGAGCGCCGCCCGGTCGTAGACGGCGTCGACCGGCATCAGCGTGATGGCGTCGAGATCGAAGATGTTGCCGACAAAGACGCTGATCCCCTCGGCCTCGAAGCAGAGCAGGTTGCCCAGGCGGTGGACCACCGGCTCCACCCCCAGCTCGGCGAAGAGCTGCTCCACCGCCGCGCGGCTGAGCTCGATGCCGGCGACCTGGTGGCCCTGGGCCAGCAGCCAGTGGATGTCGAGGCTCTTGCCGCACAGCGGCAGGAACAGCCGCGCGCCCGGGCCGGCCTGAAGGGTGGCGAGGTGGCGCTGCAGCAGCGGGTGGGGCCGCGGGGCATGAAAGCCGATGTCGCCGCGCCGCCAGCGGTCGTGCCAGAAAGATTCGTCCATCGGCTTCTTCCCCGGTGAGTTGCGGCGAGGATAGCCGCGCTTCGCGTCAGCGCCGCAACGGTGGGGGTGCAACGGCGCCCGCCATGGTGGGGACGAGGGGTCAGTCGGTGCGGCGGATGAAGGCGCCGAAGGCGCGCGGGCCGTCGGGCATCGCTATCTCCTGCACCACCCTCAGCGTCGCGGTGTCGATCACGCTCAGCGTGTTGGCCTCCCAGCTCGCGACATAGACCGCGCTGCCGTCGCGGGCGGCATCGATCCCCTCGGGGTAGTCGCCGACCGGGATGGTGGCCTTCTTCGCGAAGGTGGCGAGGTCGAACACCGTCACCGTGCCGGCATACTGGTCGGTGGTGAAGCCGAGGCCGCGGGCCAGCGCCACCGCATAGGGCCGCTCGCCCACCGGCACGGTGGCGATCACCGCGTGGGCGGCGAGGTCGATCACGGTGACGTCGTTCGAGGCGACATTGGCGACATAGGCGCGGCGGCCCTCGGTGTCGATCGTCACCCCGAACGGCCGCTTGCCGGTGGGCAGGGTGCCGAGCCGGGTGAAGGTGGCGGTGTCGATGAGGCTGACCTGATCGGAATCGCGGTCGGCGGACAGCAGCAGCACCCCGTCCGGCGTGACGGCGAGGCCGGAGGGCGACTCCCCGGTCTCCACCTCGCCGGTCACGCGGCCGGCCGCGGCGTCGACCGCGATCACGCGGTGGCGGTACCAGTCCGCGACATAGGCCGGCGAGCCGGAGGGATGCACCGCGACTCCGAGCGGGCCGCCGCCGACCTCCACCCGCGCCGCCACCGTGCGCGCGGCGGCGTCGACGATGGTCAGCGCCTTGCCGTCCGGGCTGGTGACGAAGGCGCGGCGCCCGTCCGGCGCCACCGCGATGCCGGCCGGCTTGCCGGGAATCTTCAGCGTGGCGACGACGCGGCGGCCCGGCAGGTCGACGATGCTCAGCGTCTCCGCCGGCTGGGAGGTGACGAAGGCCTCGTCGGCCCGCGCCGTGCCGGCCGCGGCCAGGGCGTCGGCGGCCATCAGCGTCGCGAAAAGCGCCACGGCCGCGCGGCGGTGTGCCGGCGGCCGCGGGCTGTGCAGGGCGGAAGCGTCGGGGCGCGGGCGGCGCACCCTCAGTTCCCGGCTTCGATCTGCTTCTTCAGGTTTTCGAGGCCGGCCTTGTAGAGGCCGGTGACGGCGGCGACCGCGGCCTCGTCGCTCAGCTCCGGCGGCGGGTCGTTGTTGGGGTAGCCGCGGTAGAAGGCGCCGCGCCATTCCACCTTCGACTTGCCGCCATCGGCCGGGGTGACGATCAGCCAGGAGGAATAGTTGGTGACCGGCAGCACCTTCACGTCGACCTTGTCGATCCGGTACATCAGGGTCATCTTTTCCGGCTCGAACTTGGCGACCTCTTCCTCGACGGTGGCGTCGTTCTTGAGGGTGAGGGTGCGCTTGGCGCCGGGCGCATTGCCGCCGGTGCCCTCGGTTTTGGCGACGACCGGAATCCAGCTGCCGTCCTGGAAGTTGGAGACCACGGCCCACACCTTCTCCGGCGCGGCGTTGATCTCGATGGTCTCGCTCACCTTCTGGCGGGTCGGGCCATGGGCATCGGCGCCGGAGGCGGCACCAAACACGGCAGCGGCCGCGAGCGCGGCCGAAATCAGGCTCATCTTCATCGTTTCCATCCCGGTACAGTGTCGCGTCGGACGTTCGTGCGCCCGTTGGCGCGCATCTTAATCAGGCCGGCGGGCATTCGGGAACCCGTCTTTCGACGGTGCCGTATCGTCAGGCGGTGCCGGTCAGCCCTTCAGCACCGCGAGGAACTCCGCGCCGAAGGCGGCGAGCTTGGCGGTGCCGACGCCGCGGATGGCGGCAAGCTCGGACCGCGAGCGCGGGTGCTCCACCGCCATCTCCTCCAGCGTCTTGTCGGCAAAGACGACATAGGCGGGCACGTTGCGCTCGGCCGCGATGGAGCGGCGCAAAGCCTTGAGTCGGCTCAGCAGTTCGGCCTCGGCGGGGGCCAGCTCGACCCCCTTGGCGCTGCTGGGCGCCCGCTCGCGCCGGGTCGCCGAGGGCGCCCGCGAGGTGAAGGCGCGGCTGCCGCCGAGAATGGCGCGGCCGCTCTCGGTCAGCACCAGCGCGCCGAAGCGCTCGGGATCGGCGTGGAGCGCCCCGGTGGCGACGAGCTGTCGCAGCAGGGCGCGCCATTCGCCGATCGCCTTGTCGGCGCCGGCGCCGAACTCGGCGAGCCGGTCATGGCCGCGCGCGCTCACCTGTTCGGTGACCCCGCCGGTGAGCACGGTGGCGATATAGGCGGCGCCGTAGCGCTCGCCAGTGGCCCGCACCAGCCGGAGAGCGAGCTGGGCGGAGGCCGAGGCGTCGACCACCCGGGGCGGGTTGCGGCAGACGTCGCACTGGCCGCAGGGGCCCGCGCGCTCGCCGAAATAGCCCAGCAGCACCGCCCGGCGGCAGGTCACCGCCTCGCAGAAGCCCACCATGGAATCGAGCCGGCGCATCTCCACCCGCTTGCGCTCGGGCTCGGAGGCCTCTTCCTCGATGAAGCGGCGGCGGGTCTGGATATCCTCCAGCCCGTAGAGCAGCAGCGCCTCGGAGGGCTGGCCGTCGCGGCCGGCGCGGCCGATCTCCTGGTAATAGGCCTCCAGCGTGCCGGGGGCATCGCCATGGACGACATAGCGCACGTCGGACTTGTCGATGCCCATGCCGAAGGCGACCGTCGCCACCATCACGATGCCGGGTTCGGCGAGGAAGGCTTCCTGGTTGGCCTGCCGCGCCTCGATGCTCATGCCGGCGTGGTAGGGCAGGGCCCGGACCCCGGCGGCGCTGAGGGCGGCGGCGGTCTCCTCCACCTTCTTGCGCGACAGCCGGTAGACGATGCCCGCCGCGCCGGGGCGCTGGCGCACGAAGCGCTCGATCTGCTCGCCCGGGCGGCGCTTTTCCTCCACCGCGATGAAGATGTTCGGCCGGTCGAAGCCGGAGACGAAGATGCGGGCCTCGCCGCCGAACAGCTGCTCCACGATGTCGGTGCGGGTGCCGGCGTCGGCGGTGGCGGTGAGCGCCACCAGCGGCACGCCGGGAAAGGCCTCGCGCAGCTTGCCGAGGCCGAGATATTCGCTGCGGAAGCTGTGGCCCCATTGCGAGATGCAGTGGGCCTCGTCGATGGCGACGACGCCGAGCGGCAGCCGGGCGAGGGCGGCGAGCATCCGGTCGGTGAGCAGGCGCTCGGGCGCCATGTAGAGCAGGCGGGTCTCGCCCGAGGCGGCCCGGCGCCACGCCGCGACGTTCTCCTCGCGGGACCGGCCGGAATGGATGGCGTCGGCCGCCACCCCTTCCAGCTTCAGCGCCGCCACCTGATCGTCCATCAGCGCGATGAGCGGGGAGACGATGATGGAGAGCCCGCCCAGCACCAGGGCGGGAAGCTGGTAGCACAGCGATTTGCCCGCGCCCGTCGGCATCACCGCCAGCGTCGGCAGGCCGGCCAGCACCGCGTCCACCACCTCCTGCTGGCCGGGACGGAAACGGTCGAAGCCGAACACCTCCTTCAGCACCGCCTTCTTCCGCGCTTCCCGCGGGGGGGGCTGGGGGGGGTGGGGGACCGGCGTGATCTCGTTCATCCGTTCGTCCTGGTGGCGGGCGCTGCGCGCGGCAGCGCGCAAACGTGGCGGACTGCGCGCGGGAGCGCGCAAGCCTCTTGATACCGGCGGCGGCGCCGGAAATGGTGCGGGCTCCCGTGGATCCAGCGAATCGGTTCGCATGCCCTTCGAGCTCAGCTTCGGTTTAGCCGCACTCGCGCTGCTGTTCGAGGCCGCCGTGCCCTATCCACCCTGGCTGGTGGCCCGGATCGGCCATCCCGTGATGTGGGCGGGGGCGCTGATCGGCTGGCTGGACCGCCATCTCAACGACGAGCGCGGCGGCCCCAGGCTGCGCCGGGCGGCGGGCATTCTCTCGCTGGTGCTGCTGCTGGCGATCGTCGGCCTGCCGGTGTTCGCGCTGGAGCGGGCGCTGTTCCTGCTGCCGTTCGGCGTGGTGCCGGTCGCGCTCCTCACCTCCTCGCTGCTGGCCCAGCGCAGCCTGCACGAATATGTGCTGCGGGTGGCGGAGGGGCTGCAGACCAGCGTTCCCGCCGGGCGCGAGGCGGTCTCGCACATCGTCGGGCGCGACCCCCATGCGCTGGACGCCAGCGGCGTCGCCCGCGCCGCGATCGAAAGCCTCGCCGAGAACTTCTCCGACGCGGTGGTGGCGCCGACCTTCTGGGTGCTGGCCGGGGGCATGACCGGGGGCGCGCTCTACAAGACGGTGAACACCGCCGACAGCATGATCGGCCACCGCACCGCGCGGCACCTCTATTTCGGCTGGGCGGCGGCGCGCTTCGACGATCTGGTGAACCTGCCCTGCTCGCGGCTCGCCGGCATGCTGATCGTGCTGGCCGCCGCACTGATGCCCGGCTGCTCGGCGGCGGGCGCGGTGCGGGCGATCCGGCGGGACGCCCGGTTCCACCGCTCGCCCAATGCCGGCTGGCCGGAGGCGGCGATGGCCGGCGCGCTCGGCATCGCCATCGCCGGGCCGCGAGCCTATCACGGCGTCATGATCGAGTACGAGTACATGAACCGCGACGGGCGGCGCGAGCTTTCCGCCCGCGACATCCGCCGCGCGCTGCGGCTCTACACCCTCGCCGACGCGCTGCTGGTGGCGCTGGTCTGCGCGGTGGCGGTTGCCAAGCTGATCTTCCTACGCCGCATCCTCGGCTGAGGCGGGCGGCGGCCCCGTCGTTATTCCGGGAAGCGCCGCTGCGCGCTGGTTTCGGCAAGCGTCTTGCCGTCCGGGCCGAGCGCGCGGATCGTCCAGACATAGGTGTGCGAGCCCGAGGGCGGGGAGGGGCCGACATAGCCGCTGTCGAGCGCCCCGCAGGGAATCGTCGCCTTGCCGGTATAGGCCACCTCGCCGCCGCCATGCCGGAAGGACGGCGCCTGCAGGTCCCTCATGCGGAGCTGGATCTTCGCCGTGCCCTTCGGCACATCCTTCAGGGTGAAGACGGGCGAGCCGCTGCACCAGGTGAAATTCGCCTCGAAAGCAAGCGCCGGGGTGGCGGCGCCCATCAGGCCGAGTATCGCGACGGCCGCCGCGGGTCGACGACAGACAGACATGGGCTGTGGCCTCCGTGACTGTACCGCGATAGGGTAACGTTACGCCATGTCATGAACAACCACGGGGTGTGGTGTCGCGCGGGCGGAACCTGCCGCCGCGCGGCCGGTGCGGCGGTCGGCTCACCCCGCGACCGGCGCGGCCAGCGCCAGCAGCCGGTCGAGGTCGATATGGCGGCCGAGATGGTCGGCGAGGGCCTCCAGCGCCGCTTCCACGCCAGCCTCATAGGCCACCGCGGACGGACCGGCGCCGAGCCGGGCCAGCCACGCCGCGCGCTGGCCGTCAGCGGCGAACAGGCCATGGGCGTAGGTGCCCATGATGTGGCCATCCGGCGACACGGCGCCTTCCGGCCCGTCGCCCTCGAGGGTGGCAAAGGGGCGTGCCCGCGCCGGCCCGTCGGTGCGGCCCATATGCATCTCATAGGCCGAGAAGGCGACGCCGTCGGCGGTGACGCCCCGGATCGGCACCAGACGCTTGTCGCCCGAGAGCACCGTCTCGACATCGATGAGGCCGAGCCCGGCGACCGCGCTTGGCGGGCCCTCCACCCCGTCCGGGTCGGCGATGGTGCGGCCGAGCATCTGGTAGCCCCCGCACAGCCCCAGCACGCGGCCGCCGCGCCGGGCATGGGCGGCGATGTCGATGTCCCACCCCTGCGCGCGCAGCGCGGCGAGGTCGGCGATGGTGGATTTCGACCCGGCGAGAATGACGAGGTCGGTATCGGCCGGCAGCGGGACGCCGGCCCGCAGCCGCACCACCTCCACCCCCGGCTCGGCGTCGAGCGGGTCGAGGTCGTCGAAATTGGAGATGCAGGGCAGGATCGGCACCGCGATCTTCACCCGGGCGCCCGGCTTGGCCGGGCGCGGTGTAGGTTCTGCTGGCCTTTATTTCGTGGATCACGTTTACGCGCTTTGGGGGATGAGTCAAGGATCAAGTCACGCCGCGTAGTGATCTACGCAAGTGGCTTGTGACGCAGAGGCAGCCCCCAAAGCACGTAAACCCTACGGGCCGAGCCAATTTTTGCGGCCATCCGGCGTTATGGTTCGCTAGGGAAGCGCTGATTTATTCGGCGAGCGGGATGAAGTGCAAGGAGCCCGGCGC
>CAZIXP010000111.1:0-13355 GCA_964543245.1 uncultured Starkeya sp. | reverse complement strand
CCAGCGCCAATGTCGTCGATGGCCACGCCAATGCGCTGATCGTCGGCCCGGGCGGGCTGGAGGACCGGGCCGATGTCTGGCTCGGCGTCTCGCTGCTGGCGCCGCAGGTGCGCTATCCCGACCACGACCATGCGCCCGAGGAGGTCTATCTCGTGCTGTCGGACGGGGAGTTCGCCCAGGGCGGGGGTGCGTGGTTCACCCCGGGCATCGGCGGCTCGTTCTACAACGTGCCGTCGATCCGCCACGCCATGCGCGCGGGCGCGACGCCGCTGCTCGCCTTCTGGGCGCTGAAGGCGGAGGCGGCCTGAGCGGGCGCCGCCGCCATTCGCCCTGGCCCCGTTTGCCCCGGCGCGGGGCGCCTCAGAACCGCTCGCCGACGAGGTGGGCGGCCTGCGCGCCGGCCTCGTAATAGGCCGCCTTCACCGTGCGCAGCGCCTGCGCCTTCGGCTCCGTCACCGGCAGCGGCAGGTCCTCGGCGGCGACCTCGCCGGCGATATGGGCGGCCAGCGTCCGCCCGAAGGCGGTGCCCGGCGCGATGCCGCGGCCATTATAGCCGGAGAAGCCGACCACTTTCTCGGCGAAGCGGTGGAAGCGGGGCACCGCGTCGGTGGTCATGCCGATCCGCCCGAACCAGGCATGCTCGAACGCGACATGGCCGAGCTGCGGGAAGATGCGGCGTAGCGAGCGCCGGGCCCACGCCTCATGCACGGCGTGGCCGGTGTTGCGCAGGGCGCCGACGCTGCCGAACACCAGCCGCCCGGCGCGGTCCAGCCGGAACGAGGACAGGATTTCCCGGGTGTCCCAGCAGCCTTCGCGGCCGGGCAGGATGCCGCGCAGCAGCTCCGCCGGCAGTGGTGGGGTGGCGAGGTTGAAATAGGGCAGGAACACCTGCTCGTCCCGCACGATCTCCCACGGGCCGGTGGAATAGGCATCCGTCGCCACCGCGATCCAGTCCGCGCTCACCGCGCCGGCGGCGGTCGAGACCTTCCAGCGCGTGCCCTCGCGCGTGGTCGCCAGCGCCGGGCTGCGGGTGAACACGGCGGCGCCGGCGCCGATGGCGGCGCGCGCGAGGCCGCGGACATAGGCGAGCGGCTGGAGCGTGCCGGCGCGGGGGTCGAACAGCGCGCCGGCATAGGCGTCGCTGCCGACGCGCCGGGCGGTTTCCGGCCCGGTCAGCAGCTCCACCGGCGCGCCGCGGGCGCGCCACTGGCGGTGCCGTTCGCGCAGCTCGGCGAGCCCTTCCTCGCCCACGGCGAGGTGCAGCGTGCCGTTGCGCTCCAGCTCGCAGGCGATGCCGTGACGGTCGATGATCTCCCGCACCAGCGTCGGCGCCTCGCCGAGAAGCCCGAGGGCGCGCTCGCCATGGACGGCGCCGAGCACGCCGGGAATGTCGTCCGGCATGACCCACATGCCGCCATTGATGAGGCCGACATTGCGGCCCGCACCGCCGAAGCCGATCTCCTCCGCCTCCAGCAGCGCCACCTTGATGCCGCGCTCGGCGAGGTGCAGGGCGGTGGAGAAGCCGGTAAAGCCGCCGCCCACCACGACGGCGTCGACGTTGATCGGGCGGTCGAGGATGGCGGTTGCCGGGGCGTCCGGCGCCGAGGCCTCCCAGAGTCCGTGGCTGCGGGGATCGTTACGCATGAGGGTCGTCCGGTCTGACAGGGGTCGTCGCCTCCAGCAATAGACCCGCCGCGGCGTCTCGAACATGGGCAATTCGGCGAGCGTCCGGGGCCTGCGTCACCGCTGTGGCATTGAGGCCCGGCGCCGGCCTTTCCGGCGGGGCGGCTGGTGCCTGTCACAGGTGCGCGGTATCACTTTCCGGGTGCGGGCGAGGGGGGCGAAATGCGGCGGCCGGTCTACAAGGTGCTCTACGTGCAGGTGCTGGTCGCGGTGGTGGCGGGCCTCGCGCTCGGCGCGCTGTTTCCCCATGCGGGCGAGGCGATGAAGCCGCTCGGCGACGGCTTCGTCAAGCTGGTGAAGATGATCATCGCCCCCGTGGTGTTCTGCACCGTGGTGATCGGGGTCGCGGCGATGGGCGACCTCAAGCGGGTCGGCCGGGTCGGGGGCAAGGCGCTGCTTTATTTCGAGGTGGTCTCCAGCCTCGCGCTGGTGGTCGGCCTGCTGGTCGGGCGCACGCTGCGGCCCGGCGCCGGCCTCGACATCGATCCCGCCACGCTCGACGCCAAGGCGGTGAGCGGCCTGACCAGCCAGACCGGGCACACCTCGCTGATCGACATCGCGCTGCACGCGATACCCGACACGCTGGTGAGCGCGCTGACCAGCGGCGAGGTGCTTCAGGTTCTGCTGGTGGCGGTGCTCGCCGGCATCGCCCTGAGCCATATCGGGGAAGACGCCGAGCCGATCCTGCGGGCGCTGCAGAAGGTGGAGCGGCTGGTGTTCGCCATTGTCGGCCTCGTCATGCGGGCGGCGCCGGTCGGGGCGTTCGGCGCCATGGCCTTCACCATCGGCGCCTATGGACTGAAGTCCATCGGCAATCTCGCCGAGCTGATCGCCACCTTCTACCTCACGGCGGTGCTGTTCGTATGCCTGGTGCTCGGCCTCATCGCCCGGCTGGACGGCTTCAACATCTTCAAGCTGCTGCGCTATCTGCGCGAGGAGCTGCTGATCGTGCTCGGCACCTCCAGCTCGGAGAGCGTGCTGCCGGCCCTGATGCGCAAGCTGGAGGCGGCCGGGGCGCCGCGTTCGGTGGTCGGGCTGGTGGTGCCGACCGGCTATTCGTTCAATCTCGACGGCACCAACATCTACATGACGCTCGCCACCCTCTTCATCGCCCAGGCCACCAACACGCCGCTGACCCTCGGCCATGAGCTCATGATCCTCGGCGTGGCGATGCTGACGTCGAAGGGCGCCGGCGCGGTCGCCGGCGGGGGCTTCATCACCCTGGCGGCGACGCTGCAGATCGTACCGGAGGTGCCGCTCGCCGGCATCGCGCTGCTGCTGGGCATCGACCGCTTCATGGCCGAATGCCGCTCGCTCACCAACTTCATCGGCAATGCGGTGGCGACGCTGGTGATCGCGCGGTGGGAGGGCCAGCTCGATCTGGAGCGGCTGCGCGCCGTGCTGGACGACCCCGCCGCCGCGCCGCACGCCACCGCCCACTGAGCCCCGTCGCCACTGAGCCCCGTCGCCGTCGCGACCGCTGCTTCTGGTCGGCGCATACCGCCTCGCGACGTAGCGTTACCGCGCGCGGCTGCCGCAGGCCTCCGCCGCTGGCGCCCGGCCGGGATATGGTCTACCAGTGGCACCATGGTAGCGGTGCGTCGATGCGGGTCGGCGCGGCTGTCGGGGAGACGGGCAATGCGCGGTGCGGGCCGTGATCGCTGGTGGAGCCGGCTTGTGCAGCCGGTCGTCTGGGGTGTGGCGGCGCTTGCCCTCGCCGGGTGCAACGACAAGAACAGCTACGCCGAGCCCCCGCCGGCCAAGGTCACGGTGGCGACGCCCACGGAGGCGCCGGTCACGCTCTATGCCGAATTCACCGGCAACACCGCGCCCTATTCGGTGGTCGATCTCGAGGCGCGGGTGCAGGGCTATCTCACCGCCATCGGCTATCGCGACGGCGAGGTGGTGAAGAAGGACCGCGTTCTCTTCGAGATCGAGAAGGCCCAGTATGAAGGGCAGGTGGAGCAGCAGAAGGCGCAGCTCCAGATCGCTCGCGCCACCCAGGCCAATGCCAAGCGCGAATATGAGCGCCAGGCCGAGCTCGGCACCCGGCAGGTTGCCAGCCAGCGCACGGTGGACGACGCGCAGACCGCGCTCGACACCGCCAACGGGCAGGTCGCCTCGGCCGAGGCCGGCCTCATGCTGGCGCAGACCTCCTATGGCTACACCACCGTCAAGGCGCCTTTCGCCGGCGTGGTGACTCGCCATCTCGCCGATGTCGGTTCGCTGGTGGGCTCCTCCGGCCCGACCAAGCTCGCCACCATCCTCCAGGTCGACCCGATCCTCGTCTATTTCAACATGTCGGAGCAGCAGCAGATCGACATGCGCGACGCGCTGGCCGCCGCCGGCAAGACGCTGCGCGACATGCGCGAGACGCCGGACGACATGCCGATTGAGGCCGCGCTCGCGCAGGACAAGACCTTCGACTATTCCGGCCACATCGACTACATCGCCCCGCAGCTCGACGCCGCCACCGGCACGCTGCAGATGCGGGCGGAGCTGCCGAACAAGGATGTGCGCCTCGTGCCCGGCCAGTTCGTCCGGGTGCGGGTGGCGATCGGCAAGATCGACGCGGCGCTGCTGGTGAACGACACCGCCATCCAGTCGAACCAGACCGGCAGCTACGTGATGGTGATCGGCGCGGACAACGTGGTCGAGCAGCGGCAGGTCACCACCGGGGCGGTGGTGGGGCAGCTCCGGGTCATCAGCAGCGGGCTGAAGGCCACCGACAAGGTGGCGATCGGCTCGATCCAGCGGGCCGTGGCCGGCAGCACGGTGGCGCCGGTCGAAGGAGCGATGGAGCCGATGCCCGACAAGCCAAAGCCGGCCCCCGGCGCGCTCGCCCCCGCGAGCGGCAGCACGACGAGCGCTCCCTGACCCTCCGGCAAAGCGAAGGCGTGCCATGTTCTCGCGCTTCTTCATCGAACGGCCGGTGCTCTCCAACACGCTGGCCTTCCTCATCGTGCTCATCGGCGTGCTCTCGCTGAGCAGCCTGCCCATCGCCCAGTATCCCGACGTGGTGCCGCCGACGGTCTCGGTGAGCGCGACCTATCCCGGCGCCAGCGCGCGCACCGTGATGGACACCGTGGCGCTGCCGATCGAGCAGGAGGTGAACGGCGTCGAGGGCATGATCTACATGCAGTCGACCAGCGCCAGCGACGGCACTTACAGCCTCGTCGTCACCTTCGAGATCGGCACCGATCCGGACATGGCGCAGGTCCTGGTACAGAACCGGGTGTCGCTGGCGGAGGCGCAGCTTCCCGCCGCGGTCTCGACCCAGGGGCTGACGGTCAAGAAGAAATCCACCTCGATCCTGCAGTTCGTGAACCTGTATTCGTCGGACGGCCGCTACGACAACCTGTTCCTCGCCAACTACGCCAAGATCAACCTGGAGAACGAGCTGGCCCGCCTCGATGGCGTCGGCGATGTCACGGTGCTGGGGGCGGGTTCCTATGCCATGCGGATCTGGCTCGATCCCGACCGGCTGCAGAGCTACGGCCTCACCCCCAGCGACGTCAGCACCGCCATCCAGCAGCAGAGCACCGAGGTCACCGCCGGTCTCGTCGGCGCCCCGCCGACCCCGGAATGGGTGAACTTCCAGTATGTGCTGAACGTCACCGGCCGGTTCTCCAAGGTCGCCGAATTCGAGAACATCGTGGTGAAGTCGGCACAGGGCGGCGGCGGCAAGCTGGTACGCATCGCCGATATCGGGCGGGTGGAACTCGGCGCCGCCACCTATGGCCACACCGCGACGCTGGACGGCAAGCCCTCCGCCGCCATCGCCATCTCGCTGCTGACGGGGGCCAACGCCCTCTCCGTCGCCGAGGCGGTGAACGCCAAGATGGCGGAACTCGCCAAGACCTTCCCGGCGGGGCTGGACTACAAGGTCTCGTTCGACAGCACCAAGTTCATCACCGCCTCGATCGACGAGGTGTACGAGACGATCGCCATCGCGGCGGTGCTGGTGCTGGTGGTCATCCTGCTGTTCCTTCAGGACTGGCGCGCCATGCTGGTGCCGGCCACCACCGTGCCGGTCACCATCATCGGTGCCTTCGCCGCGATGGCGCTGCTCGGCTACAGCGTAAACACCACCAGCCTGTTCGCATTGGTGCTGGCCATCGGCATCGTGGTCGACGACGCCATCGTCATCGTCGAGGGCGTCTCCCGCCACATGGAAGCGGGCATGTCGAGCCGCGAGGCGGCGGTGAAGGCGATGTCGGAGCTGTTCGGCCCGGTCATCGGCATTACGCTGGTGCTGATGGCGGTGTTCCTGCCGGCGGCAACGCTCTCCGGCCTCACCGGCAAGATGTACCAGCAGTTCGCCCTCGTCATCGCCGCGACCGCGATCATCTCCGCTATCAACGCGGTGACGCTGAAGCCGACCCAGTGCGCGTTGTGGCTGCGCCCGCAGACCCCGCCGGAGAAGCGCAACCTCGTCTATCGCGGCTTCAACGCCGTCTATGGCGTCTGCGAGGCGGGCTATGCCGCGCTGGTCCGCCGGCTGGTGGCCCATGCGGTGGTCACCTCGCTGGTCGGGCTCGGGCTGATCGGGGTCGCCTTCTACGGCCTGTCGCGGGTTCCCAGCGGCTTCCTGCCGGATGAGGACCAGGGCTATTTCGTCGTGAGCCTGAAGCTGCCCGACGGCGCCTCCGCCCAGCGCGCCACCGCCTCGGTGGCACGGGCGGTGGAGCTGATCGAAAAGGTCGAGGGCGTCGACAGCGTGATCGGCGTCTCCGGCATCTCGCCGCTCGACAACAACGCGACGCTCTACAATGCCGGCATGCTCTATGTCGTGCTGAAGGACTGGGACGAGCGCAAGACCGCGGCGCTGTCGATCGGCAGCATCACCGCCGCCGCCCGAACGCAGCTCGAGACGCTCGACACCGCGGTGGCGCAGATCCTGCTCCCCCCGGCGATCCAAGGGGTGGGCAACAGCAGCGGCTTCACGATGATGGTGGAGATGCGGGACGGCAGTTCCGATTTCTCCACGCTGCAGAACGCGACCGACCAGCTCGCCCTCAACGCCGCCACCCAGACCAGCCTCGCCCATGTCGCCTCGACCTTCGACGGCAACGCCAAGCAGCTGCGGCTGGTGGTCGACCGGGTGAAGGCGGAGACCCTCGGCGTCACCGTCGGCCAGGTGTTCACCGCACTGGAGGCCTATGTCGGCTCCAGCTACGTCAACCAGTTCACCCGCTTCAACAACGTGTTCCAGGTCTATGTGCAGGCCGATGCCGGGTTCCGGCTGCAGCCGGCCGACGTGCTCCAGCTCAAGGTGAAGGGCACCGATGGCCAGATGGTGCCGCTCGGCTCGGTGGCCCGCATCACCGACGAGGTGGGCCCGCCACTGATCACGCTCTACAACCTCTACCCCGCCGCCTCGGTGGTCGGCAGCCCCGCCTCCGGCTTCAGCTCCGGCGACGCGATGACGCTGATGCAGGAGGTCGCCGCCAAGTCGCTGCCGGCGACGATGGGCACGGCTTGGACCGGCATGTCCTACCAGCAGCAGGTGGTGGGCAACCAGATCTACTATGTCTTCGGCATCGCGCTGGTGCTGGTCTATTTCGTGCTGTCCGGCCAGTATGAGAGCTGGTTGCAGCCGCTCGCGGTCATCCTTGCGGTGCCGCTGACGCTGCTCGGCACGGTGGCGGCGCTGCAGGCCTCCGGCCTCTCCAACGACCTCTACACCCAGATCGGCATCGTGCTGCTGATCGCGCTGGCGGCCAAGAACGCCATCCTGATCGTGGAATATGCCCGCGAGAAGCGGGCGGAGGGCATGAGCCCGGCCGAGGCCGCGGTGGAGGCGGCGCGGCTGCGCTTCCGCCCCATCCTGATGACGTCTTTCGCCTTCATCTTCGGCATGCTGCCGCTGGCATTCGCGAGCGGTGCCGGCGCCGGGGCGCGGGTGTCGCTCGGCGTCGCGGTGGTCAGCGGCATGCTGGCGTCCACCGGGCTGGCGGTGCTGTTCGTGCCCGCCTTCTTCACGGTGCTGGAACGGCTGCGCCCGCAGCCGCGGCCTCACGAAGCGCCGGTGGCGGACGCCCGCTGACGGG
The DNA here is from genome assembly GCA_964543245.1 of uncultured Starkeya sp. GTDB lineage: Bacteria > Pseudomonadota > Alphaproteobacteria > Rhizobiales > Xanthobacteraceae > Ancylobacter. The sequence goes on along the minus strand of CAZIXP010000111.1, from coordinate 5,619 downwards.
CGCCGCCGCGGGCCGGCCCCGCGCCGGCCGGTCAGCGGCGGCAAATATCAGCGGCGGGGACGGATACGGGCGAGGGCGGGCCGCGCCGGCGCGTGGCCACGCCCACCGCCGGTTGCATGCTCGTCCTGTCCGAGCAGCATCACCGCAAAGCCCATCTGCGCGCTGGCGAAGGTGAGGCCGAGCGCGAAGGTCAGCGCTCCCGCCCCGACATAGCCGAGCGAGGTCTCCCGGACCAGCGTGCCCAGCCGGGCCACGTCCAGCGTCAGCAGCGTGGCGACGAAGCCGATGGCAAGGGCGAAGCCGATCGCGGCATGGCGGAGCAGGAATGTCGCCAGCCGCGGCAGGGGCGGCCTGCGGGTCACGGATCTCGGCGTGGTGAGCCTGGGCATGGTCGCCTCCGGTGGTCCGACGAGGCCACCGGGACTGCCGGCCACCTCTGCAGGCAGCCTAGCCGCGTTTCCCGGCGGGCGGAACATCGGTTGAACCCACACGGGGCTCGGGCTGTTCCATAACGGAAGCATTCGGACCGGCGATTCAGGCGGTGACCGGCTCCCCGCCCAGCTCGGCCTCTTCCGCGCGCGCGGCGGCGCGCTGGCGCTCGCGCTGGCGGGCGTCGTCGCGCCGCTTCAGCACCTCGTAGACGATGGCGCCCAGCACCGTCACCGCGACGATGATGACCGCCAGCGCGCTGATGGCCGGCGTGGTGCCCTGCCGCACCCGGCCGGCGAGCACGGTGGTCAGGGTCTTGTCGGCGAGGATGGAGAAGGTGGTGGTGTTGTAGTTCTCGAAGGAGGACAGGAAGGCCAGCACCGCCGCGGAGAACAGCGCCGGCTTCAGGAAGGGCAGCAGGATGTGGCGGAACACCTGGGGGTAGGACGCGCCGAGATCGAGCGCCGCCTCCTGCTGCGCCCGGTCGAAGCGCTGCAGCCGGGCGAGGATGATGAGCATGCAATAGGCGGAGATGAAGCTGGACTGGCCCAGCACGGTCATCACCACGCCGTCATACATGAAGCGCAGCCCGCTCATGCTGGTGAATTCGCGCCAGAACACCACGGTGGAGATGCCGATGATGACGCCCGGGGTGAGCACGGGGGAGACCACGACGAGGTAATAGGTCGCCCGCGCCCGCGCCGGAATCTGGGTCATCACGATGGCGCCGGCCAGCCCGATCGGCACCGAGATGAACACCACCAGCACGCCGATCCACAGGCTCATCTGCAGCCCGTACATCATGTCCTGGTCGGCCAGAAGCTTGCCGAACCATTCCAGCGTGAAGCCCTCGAACGGCCAGACCTGCGGATAGGCCGGGGTGTTGAAGGCGGAGATGCCCATCACCGCCAGCGGGCCCAGCAGATAGACGAAGAACAGCGCGAGATAGACCGACAGCGCCAGCCGCTGCACCAGCCCCGCCTTCATCGGGTGATCTCCCCGAGGCTTAGCCGGAACAGCCGGAGCACCGCCAGCACGAAGACGATGCAGGTGAGCAGCAGGATCAGCGCATAGGCGGCGCCCTGCGGCCAGTTGAACGCCTGGTAGAACCGGTCATACACGATGGGCGTGAACCACAGCGTGCGCGGCCCGCCCAGCACCAGCGGCGCCGCCAGCGCGCCGGCGCACAGCATGAACACCAGCGTGCAGCCCGAGGCGATGCCCGGCTTGGCGTGCGGCATCACCACGAAGGCGTGGATGTGCCACCACGGCGCGCCGAGGTCCCGCGCCGCCTCGATCTGGTTCTTGTCGAGGCTTTCGATCGCGTTGTAGAGCGGGAAGATCATCATCAGCAGATAGGCGTAGCTGAGGCCCATATAGAGTCCGACATCGGCGGCGAGGAAGTCGATCGGCTCCGTGGTCAGCCCGCTGCCCAGCAGCAGCTTGTTCACCACCCCGCCCGACGACAGCAGCACCCGGAAGGCGAAGGCGCGCAGGATCTCGTTCACCCAATAGGGGATGATGAGCAGCAGCAGCAGCACCCGCAGCCGCGCCACCGGGGCGGACTGCGCCATGTGGAACGCCAGCGGGTAGGAAATGGCGAAGTTCAGCAAGGTGACGAGGATGCTGACCCCGATGGTGAGGAAGAAGGCCTTGATGTGCAGGATGTTCCAGCTCGCGGTCGAGGTGGTCGAGCCGAACAGGAAGTAGCGGTAGTTCTCCAGCGTGAAGACGTCCTTCGGCCCGCCCATCTGCGAGGGCGGCAGCTTCGGCCGGAACGACATGTCCACCATGGCGAGCTGCGGCAGCACGATGATGAAGAACGCCCAGAAGCCGACCGCCAGCGCGAGATAGAGCCCGACGGCCACGCCGTTGCGCTGGAAGAAGCCGGGGCCGGCCGCCGGGCTGTGCCGCCGCTCCAGCGCGCCCAGCAGCACGAGCAGCACCGCCGCGACCAGCGGCAGCCCGATGATGAGGGGAAGGCCGCCGCTCATGCGCCTGCCGCCTTCGCCAGCACCAGCCCGTCCTGCGGTTCGAACCCGACCTGGAGCGTGTCGCCCGGCTGCGGCAGCGCGGTGGCGGCCCCGCCGCCCAGCGTGACGGTGAGCTTCTGGCCGGTGCGCACCCGCATCGACACATGGGTGACGCTGCCTTCATAGGCGACGTCGAGCGCCTCGCCCTCGAAGGCCGAGGCCCCGCCGGTGCCGATCCGCAGCGCTTCCGGGCGGACGAAGAGCAGCGCGTCCTGCCCCGCCGCCAGGCCGACGGGGTTGCGGCCGCGCAGCAGCCCGATCGGGGTGTCCACCACCGCCTCGCCACCGGCCACCGCGGTGACGCGGCCGCGTATGCCGTTGTTCTCGCCGACGAAGGAGGCAACGAAGGGGGTGCGGGGCTCGGCATAGACCGCGCGGCCATTGCCGACCTGCTCGATCACCCCGGCATTCATCACCGCGATCCGGTCGGACATGGTCAGGGCCTCGCCCTGGTCGTGGGTGATGTAGATGAAGGTGATGCCGACCCGCTTCTGGATCGCCCGCAGCTCCGCCCGCATGTGCTGGCGCAGCTTGAGGTCGAGCGCGGAGAGCGGCTCGTCCAGCAGCAGCACCGAGGGCTCCACCGCCAGCGCCCGGGCGATGGCGACGCGCTGCTTCTGGCCTCCCGACAGCTCGCTCACCTGCTTGTGGCCGTGCTCGGCCAGCGCGACCTGGATGAGCAGGTTCTTCACCTTCTCGTCGCGCTCGTGGCGCGGCATGCCCCGTACCCTGAGGCCATAGCCGATGTTCTCGGCCACGCTCATCATCGGGAACAGAGCGAGGTTCTGGAAGATCAGCGCCGTCGGCCGCCGGTTGGGGCCGATGCCCTTCATGTCCTGCCCGGCGATCCGCACGCTGCCGCGGGTGGGCTCGATGAAGCCGGAGATGGTGCGCAGCAGTGTGGTCTTGCCGCAACCGGAGGGGCCGAGGAAGCTGAAGAACTCTCCGGGCTCGATCACGAGGTTGGCGTCACGCACCGCGACGAAATCGCCGAAGGTCACGTTCACGCCATCGAGCTCAACGGCCGCCGCCATGGGGTCTCCGGTATATCAACGGAACAGGGATGCCGGGTGCCCCGCCGGCTCGCGGCGGGGCGAAAGCGCCGGCGCACGCGCCGGGGAAGCGGAGAGGCCGGCGCGCCGACGCCGGCCGGGGAGGCGCGGAGCGCCGGTCAGGCCGCCTTGAACTTCTCGGCGTACTGGGTGCGCAGCTCGGCGAACCACGACGGCTCCGGCGGGCGGCTCCACAGCTTGGAGAGCGCGTCGCCCGGATAGGCCTCGGCGAAGTTCTTCTTCGCGGTCTCGGAGAGGAAGGCTTCGGCGCCCTTGACCACCGGGTTGTAGCCCGAGCCGTCGGCGACCAGGGCCGAGGCTTCCGGCGAGTGGATGTAGTTCAGCCACTCATAGGCCTGCGCGATGTTCTTGGCGCCCTTGGTCATGGCCCAGCCATCGACCCAGGTGATGGCGCCTTCCTGCGGGGCCATATAGGTGACGGGCTTGCCCTGCTTCTTCAGCGAGAGGGGCGGGCCGTCCCAGGTCTGGCCGATGACGCAGCCATTCTCCATGAAGCCGGACTTGGTATTGTCGGCGGAATCCCAGAACTGCTTGACCTGCGCCTTGTTGGCGATGGCAAAAGCGAGGATGACGTCGTAGATCTTCTTCATCGACTCCTCGTCCTTGAAGGCGTCGAGCATGCGGTTGGAGGGCAGCTTGCCGGTGTGGTCCATCCACAGGCCGATGCCGAGCAGCAGCGAGTGCGGGCGGCCCTGCATCTTGCCCTTGTATTCCGGCAGCCACAGCGTGCCGTAGCTGAGATCCTTGTACTCCAGCGTGGTGAGGTCGGTGCGCCAGGAAATGGCCTCCGAGCCCCAGCAGTGCGGCACGTGGTAGAGCTTGCCGTCCCAGGTCCAGACGCTGGTGGAGGCTTCCAGCATCGAGGGCAGCAGGTTGTCGAGGTGCAGCTTCGAGGTGTCGAAGGGCTGCAGGACGTCCAGCTCCTTGAACTGCGGGGCGCGGTCGCGGGTGGGCTCGCACAGGTCGAAGCCCTCGCCGGCGGTGGCCTGCAGCTTGTTGATCTGCTCCTCGTTCTGCGAGAACGGGGTGGTCTTCACCTTGATGCCGGTCTTCTTCTCGAAGTTCGGGATGACCGGGTTGGGCAGCTCGTCGTCCCAGTTCAGCAGGCTGAGCTCGCCGGAGGAGGAGAAGGCGTCCTTCACGATCCACGGGCCGGTGGCGGCCATGGTGCCGGCGGCCAGCGCGCCCTTGAACAGCACGCGGCGGGTGAAGCTGCGCGCCGCGAGCAGCGTCTCGGCGGAGGAATTGGAGGTGGGCTTCTTCGACACGTCACGGCTCCCTGATGTCCGCCCCGGCGGAATGTTCCGGCCGGGCAGCAGCACGAAGCATGCCAGCGGCTACGGCGGCGGGGAGCGCGCGCGTAGCCGGTTGTGACGTGTGGCGGGGGCTCGCCCAGGGCGAAGGCGGCCCCGGCGGGGGTGGCGCCGGAGGGCAGGGACTGCTAAAATCATATGCAATTTCTCGCCAAAATTGCACGCGAAACAGGCGGCACGAGGCGCAAGCGAAACGCCGGGGCTTTCGCCTCGGTCCCGTTCCGCGCCTTAACCGAGCGCGGCGAGGAGGTCGGCGGCCAGCGCGTGGAGGTCGTCGCGGTGGCCGGTGCGGCCGGAGGGCGCGTCCGCCGTCGAGGTCATCACCATCGAGACGCCCTGCATGGGGGCGACATAGAGCATCTGCCCGCCATAGCCCCAGCCATAATGCACGTGGCTGCCCGCCATTTCGCGGGTGAACCAGCCATAGCCATAGCCGTCGCCGGTGAAGCGCGAGGCGGTGCGCACCCGCCAGCTCTCGGCGATCCACGCCTCCGGGATGATCTGCGCCCCCGCCGCGTTGCGGCCGCCGCGGCGGTACAGCGCGGCGAAGGCGAGCACCGAGGTCGGGCGCAACGCCCACAGGTTGCCACCCAAATAGACGCCCTGCGGGTCGCGCTCCCAGCTCGCGATGGAAAAGCCCTCGACCGCGCCGAGCCAGTCGCGCGCGAGCGCCAGCGTCGAGCGGCCGCTGGCGCGGGTGAGGAGTGCCGAGAGCAGATGGGTCGAGCCGGTGGAAGAGAGCATCGCCCCGCCCGGCGCGTCGGCGATGGG
>CAZIXP010000110.1:0-13400 GCA_964543245.1 uncultured Starkeya sp. | reverse complement strand
CCCAGGCGCGCTTTGCCCTGGAGCGCCTCGACCAGGAGACGGCGCCGGGCAGTGTCGCGAGCAGCTCACCGCGGTGGGGCTGTGGTGGTTCTTCCGCGATGCGTTCGATTGCGCCATCTGCACCTTCACCCTGAACACCACCGCCTATCAGTCGGAAATCCTGCGCGGCGCGATCCAGACCCTGCCGATCGGACAGATGGAGGCGGCAAAGGCGCTCGGCCTGTCCAAGCTGAAGGCGTACTGGACCATCATCATGCCGCAGGCGGCCGGGATCGGGCTGCGCCCGCTCGGCAACGAGCTGATCCTCATGATCAAGTCGAGCGCGATCGCCTCGGTTATCACCGTCTACGACCTGATGGGCGTCACCCGCCTCGCCTTCTCCCGCTCCTACGACATGGAGGTCTATCTCTGGGCCGCCGTGCTGTACCTCGTCATGGTGGAGGTGGTGCGCCGGGTGTGGGACCGGCTGGAGCGTCGGCTGAACCGGCATCTGCTGGTCTCGCGCTGAGGCCGCCGGCAGGCGCGCTCACACCAGCCGTGCCACCTCCTGCCGCAGCACCGGCAGCAGCTCGGTGGCGAACCACGGGTGGCGCTTCAGCCAGCCGCTGTTGCGCCAGGACGGGTGCGGCAGCGGCAGCAGCCGCGGCGCGGAGCGCGCCTCCCAGATGGCGCGCCAGCTCTCCACCCGGGCGGTGAGGCTGAGCGGCAGGAAGCGCTCAAGCCCCAGCCGACGCAGGTGATAGTTCTGCGCCGGGGCGCCAATCACCAGCACCAGCTCGAAATCCGGCAGCGCCGCAAATAGACGGTCGTGCCAGGTGGCGACACATTCCGGCCGCGGCGGCAGGTCGCCGCCCTTGCCGTCCTGCCCGGGAAAGCAGAACCCCATCGGCGCAATCGCGATGCGGCCGACATCGTAGAAGGTCTCCTTGTCGACGCCGAGCCACTCCCGCAGCCGGTCGCCGGAAGCGTCGGTGAAGGGCAGGCCGGACAGATGCACCCGCGTGCCCGGCGCCTGGCTGGCCAGCAGGATGCGGGCACCCTTGCCCACCCGCAGCACCGGGCGGGGCGCGTGCGGCAGCGGCAGGCGGCGGGGCGAATCGATGCAGACCCGGCAGGCCCGGATGCGGGCCAGCAGATCGTCGAGCGGCTCGGCCGCGTTCTGGGGCTCGGGGCGGGCCGGCGAAAAGTCTGAGGGAGACATGCACCCCAGATGGGGGGTACCCGCGCGCTTGTCATCCTCCGCCATCGGCCGCCTCCTCGCGTTGGTGTTGCCGGCGCCACGCCGCCGGGGTTTCGAACGGTCCGGACCACAGGCCGCGGCGCGCCGCCCGCGCGGCGGCCTCCTCCGGCGCATAGGCGAGGCCGGTGGCGACGGCGAGGCCGGCCTCGACCATGGCCCGGCCGAGATCAGCCTCCCCGGCCCGGCACACCGCGACGGTGCGGCCATAGCGGTCGCCATCGAGCGGGCGGCAGCTCACCCCGCCGGCTTCCGCCGCCCGCCGTAGCGCTTCCCGCGCCTTCAGGCCGCAGGCCCACGCCGCCGACGGCGGGCCGCAGGACTGGCGGAGTTCGGGCGCGTCGATGCCGTCCAGCCGGATGCGTTCGCCGTCCAGCTCGAGGCTGTCGCCGTCCACCACCCGCACCGCGCCGTGGAGCGGCGGCACCAGCCGCTCCAGCACCAGCGCCACAGCCACGAGACCGGCGGCGACCAGAAGCGAGCCGATGGTGCTCGCGCGCCACACCCGTCGCCGCGCTCTCACCGCGACCCTGCGTTAACCATGCTTCTAGGCACTCCGTTAAGCCTCGCGACGGGATGGTGAACGCGACCTTCCATCACCCAATTCTCACGCGGGAACCGTCAGTTACATGGGCACGACGGCCGGAGCCGATCGCGAGCGCGCGCACCGGGACGCCAGCCCGCCGCAGGGATACAACGCCGGTGGACCGGTGCATATCCCGACCGCGGCGGCCGACGCCGCGCGCCTGCGCGATGCGCGACTGGCGCTGTTCGCCGAAGCCCGCGCCGCCGCCGCGCCGGGCCTGGCCGCGGCGCTGGCGGCCGGCGGTGCGGTCAGCCTGCTGGCGCTGCCGCTGGCACCGGCCATCGCCGGCACGGCGGGCGCTCTCGCCGCCCACGGCCTTTCCGCCACGCTCGCCCGCCACGTCCGCCGCGCACAGGCTCCCGCCCTCCGGCGGCGGCGGGAGACGGCCTTCGCCCTGCTCGACCTCCTCGCGGCGCTGGCATGGTCTGGCCTCGTCGGCGGCCTTCTGGGGAGCGACGCGGCCCGCGCGACCCCGCTCGCTCTCACTCTTGCCCTGGTCTATCTCGCCGGCCTCGCCATGCTCGCCGCGCCGCTCGCGCCCGCGCGGCTGGCCGCCGCGCTGCCGACGCTGGTGGCGGCGGCGCTGGTGGCGGAGCCCGCAAGCGGCCCCTCCGGCCTTGCCCTGCCGGCCCTGCTCGCATTGGCGGCAGTGGCGCTCACCGCCCTCGCCCGCCACACCGGCGGCGTCATGCTCGGCGCGCTCACCGCCCGCGGCGAGACCGCGGGCCTGATCGAGGCGCTGGAACAGGCGAAGGCCCGCTCCGACGAGGCGGCGAGCCGGGCCGAGGCGGCGAGCGTCGCCAAGTCGCGCTTTCTCGCCCAGATGAGCCACGAGCTGCGCACGCCGCTCAACGCCATCCTCGGCTTTTCCGAGGTGATGAAGAGCGAGCTGCTCGGGCGGCATTCCAACCCGACCTACCGCGAATATGCCGGCGACATCCATGCGTCCGGCAAGCACCTGCTGAACCTGATCGACGAAATCCTCGACATTTCCCGCATCGAATCCGGCCGCTACGAGCTGAACGAAGAGCCCGTGGCGCTCGCCGACATGGTCGAGGACTGCCGGCAGCTGCTGAAGATCCGCGCCCGCACCCGCGGCATCCGCATCCACGAGCTCTACGAACCGGGGCTGCCGTCGCTGCGGGCGGACGAGCGGGCGCTGCGCCGCATCTGCCTCAACCTGCTGTCCAACGCGGTGAAATTCGCCCCGCTGCGCGGCGAGGTGTGGGTGAAGGTGGGCTGGACCGCCTCGGGCGGGCAATATCTCTCGGTACGCGACAGCGGACCGGGCATTCCCTCGGAGCAGCGCGACCTCGTGCTGGCCTCCTTCGGCCGCGGCGATGCCGGGGTGCGCAATCCCGAAGAGGGCGCGGGGCTCGGCCTGCCGATCGTCAAGGGTCTCGCCGAGCTCCACGGCGGCACCTTGCACCTGCGCAACCGGCCGGACCGCGGCACCGAATTCATCGTCACCTTTCCCGCCGCACGGGTGCTGGCGGCGGCCATGCCGGCCGAGGCGCCGGCTTCGACCGGGCCGGCGCGGGACGATGAGGCGCGGCCCGCCCCCGGGCGCGTCGCCGCGCGTTGAATGTCAGCCGTCCGCCACCCCGGCCTCGGCGAAGGTGGCCATGCCGGCATGGCAGGCCAGCGCCGCCTTGACGATGCCGACCGCCACCGCCGCCCCCGACCCCTCGCCGAGCCGCATGTCGAGGTCGAGCAGCGGCCGCAGCCCCAGCCGGGCCAGCACGGCACCGTGTGCCGGCTCGGCCGAACGGTGGCCGGCGAAGCAATGGTCGAGCGCGGCGGGGTTGAGCGCGTGGAGCACCGCCGCCGCGGCGCAGACGACATAGCCGTCGAGCACCACCGGCACCCGCTGCATCCGGGCCGCCAGAATGGCCCCGGCGATGGCCGCGATCTCGCGCCCGCCGAGCCGGCGCAGTACCTCCAGTGGATCGCCCGGCGGGCCGCCGACCCGGGCCACCGCCCGCTCCACCGCCTCGAGCTTGCGCGCCAGCACGTCACCGGTGGCACCGGTGCCCGGCCCAACCCAGTCCGCCGCCACGCCGCCGTAAAGCCCGAGATAGACCGCGGCCGCCACCGTGGTGTTGCCGATCCCCATTTCGCCGAGGCAGAGAAGGTCCGGCTCGCCCGCCAGCGCCTCCATGCCGAAAGCCATGGTGGCGGCGCATTCGGCCTCGCCCAGCGCGTCCTTCTCCACGATGTCCGGACCGGGATGGTCGAGCGCGAGGTCGAAGACCCGCAGCCCCGCGCCATAGACCCCGCAGATCTGGTTCACCGCCGCCTTGCCGGCGGAAAAGGTGTCCAGCATCTGCCGGGTCACCGCCGAGGGATAGGGGGAGACGCCGCGGGCGGCGACGCCATGGGTCGCGGCGAAGATCGCGACGGTCGGCCGATCGACACGGGGAATGGCGCGGCTTTGCCAGCCGGCGATCATCACCGCGATCTCCTCCAGCCGGCCGAGCGAGCCCGGCGGCTTGACCAGCTGGCCCTGGCGCGCCCGCGCCGCGGCCTCAGCCGCCACGTCCGGCCCCGGAAGGGTGTCGATGAGATGGCGGATGTCGTCGAAGGGAAGCCCGGTGATGGCACGCGGCATGACAGTTCTCTCGGCAGCTCTCTCGGCAGCTCTCTCGGCAGGTCGATCGGCAGAAGGTCGGGCGCAGGTCGCCCCGGCCGCCTCGGCTGTCGCTTTTGGCGACGTCCGGGGGTAGACCTGCGCGACGTGGCGCGCAAGCGCCGCCAGCACGGTGCTGCCCTGCCGCTCGCGCGCGGCCGGTTGGGCACGCTGCCGCCAGCCGCCTCAGCCGTTCCCGACCCCGCCGACCGGAAGCCCACGCCGATGCCCCGCCCCCGGCCCTTCGACGACGCCTTCGGCGCAGAGCTGGACCGGCTGTTCCGGTGGCGGCGTGATGTGCGGCACTTCCAGGGCAAGCCCCTGCCGGAGGGCATGGTGGCCGAACTGGTCGCCACCGCGAGCCTGGCGCCGAGCGTCGGCTACAGCCAGCCCTGGCGATTCGTGCAGGTGGCCGATGCCGGCCGACGGGCGCGGATCGGCGCCATCTTCTCGGCCTGCAACGCCGAAGCGCTGGCGGCCCAGCCGGCGGCGCGGGCCGGCCTCTACGCCCGGCTGAAGCTGAGCGGGCTGGCCGAGGCGCCGGAGCATCTCGCCGTATTCCTCGACGGCGAGGCCCCCACCGGCGGCGGGCTCGGCCGTGCCACCATGCCGGAAACGCTGGCCTTCTCCGCCGTGCTCGCCATTCACACGCTGTGGCTGGCGGCGGCCGCGCGCGGCGTCGGGCTGGGCTGGGTCTCCATCCTCGACCCCGCGGCGGTGGGGCAGGCGCTGGAAGTGCCCGCCGGCTGGCGTCTGGTCGCCTATCTCTGCCTCGGCTATCCCGCCGAGCCGGCCGAGACGCCCGAACTGGAACGTTGCGGCTGGGAACGCCGGATCGCGCCGTCCGACCTCCTGCTCCACCGGTGAACCGGCAACGCTGAATCGCGATGACCCTGAACGACAACGAACCCCCCGCGAGCGCCGCCTCCTTTCCCTGGGAGCTGCTCTGCGCGCTTCCCCCGGCGCTGCGCTTCCTCTCGCGCCTGCCGGTGCCGGTGATGCCGTTCGAGGACCGGCTCGACGCCCATCGGCCGCCCGATCTCGATCGGCTGGCGCCGGCGCTGCCGCTGGCCGGCGCCCTGATCGGCGCCCTCGGTGCGGCGGTGCTGGTGGCGGCGCTGCTGGTGGGGCTGTCGCCGCTCGTCGCCGCGACGCTGGGGGTGGCGACACTCACCGTCGCCACCGGCGCCTTCCATGAAGACGGGCTTGCCGACTTCGCCGACGGCATGGGCGGGATGACCGCCGAGCGCCGGCTCGCCATCATGAAGGACAGCCGGGTGGGCAGCTTCGGCGTGCTGGCCCTGGTGATCTCCACCCTACTGCGAGTGGCCGCGCTGGAGGGCCTCGCCGCCGACGCGCCGGTGCTGGCGGCGGCCGGACTCATCGCGGCGTCGGGGGCGTCGCGGCGCGCCCGGGTGCAGGTGCTGCACGCCCTGCCCCCCGCGAGGCCCGACGGGCTCGCCAGCAAGGCCGGCATGGTGGGACGGGCGGCGATGCTGCGGGCGGGGGCGGTGACGCTCATCCTGTGCGCCGCGCTGGTGCTGCCTGGGCTCGGGCTGCTCGCCCTGTTCGCGGCGCTGGCCGCGGGGAGCCTCGTGACCTTTCTGGTCGGGCGCATCGCCCGCGCCCGGCTCGGCGGCCAGACCGGCGACGTTGCGGGAGCCGCGACGCTAACCGCAGAGATTGCCTTCCTGCTGGCGCTGCTTATCTTCGCGCGGCACGCCTGATCCGTTCCGATTCCGTTCCGCCATCATCCACCATGACCGTGTCCACCCCCTGCATCCGACTCTGCACGCTCGATCCCTCGGGCGGACTGTGCCTCGGCTGCGGACGCACCCTCGAGGAAATCGGCGCATGGGCCGGCTACGACGAGCCGAAGAGACTCGCGATCATGGCAAGCCTGCCCGGGCGCCTCGGTCCGCCGGGAAGACCGCCGGCCCCGTTCCGGCCGAGCGCGCCCCGATGAACAGCGACCGGCTCATGTGGGTTGTCGTGTTCGGCCTGGCCTCCGGCATCGGCCTCATCCTGCTCTCGGCCGAGCGCGGCCAGATCGCCGGGCTGGCAACGGCCGACCTTGCCCATCTGGTGGGCTATGGCGCGCTGGCGCTGGTGATCGGCGCCGGGGTGGCGGCGGCCTTCGCCGGCCGGCTGGCCGACGCGCTGCGCGCGCTGATCCTGTGGGTGGTGATCGGGGGGGCGCTGGCGGTGGGATATACCTACCGGTACGAGCTGCACGCGGCGGCCTATCGCGTGCTGGCCGAAATCGCACCGGGCTATGCGGTGCCCCTGGCCCACGACGCCGGGCCGGCGGTGGAGGTGGCGCGCTCGCGCGACGGCGACTTCAACATCCGCGTCGAGATCAATGACAGCCGGATTCCCATGCTGATCGACACCGGCGCCTCCAGCGTGGTCCTGACCCCGGACGATGCCCGCGCGGTCGGCCTGCCCATGGAGTTCCTGCGCTACGACATCCCCATCGACACCGCCAATGGCCGCGGCAAGGCGGCCTCCGTGGTGCTGGACAAGGTCGCCATCGCCGGCTCCATCGTGGAGCGCCGCGTGCCCGCCCTCATCGCCGCCGAGGGCATGCTCAAGCACAGCCTGCTGGGCATGAGCTTCCTCACCCGGCTCGACAGCTTCGAGATCCGCGGCGAGAAGCTGGTGATGCGGGCCAAGCCTGAGGACACGCAGTAAGGCGGACCGGGCCGCCCCTCTCTCGCGCGGCCCCTCTCACGCCACCAGCTGCCACGCGAAGCGCGCGCCGACGATCAGCAGGTAGAGCCCGAACGCCACCTCGAGCTGGCGCTTGGTGAAGGCATGGGCCAGCCGCGCCCCGAGCGGAGCGGCGAGCGTCGCCACGCTGCCGACCAGCACCGCACCGGGAATCGAGACATAGCCGAGCGAGAACGGCGGCAGCGCCGCCATGTGCGGCCAGCCGCCCAGCACATAGCCGAGCGCGCCGGGAATGGCGATCAGCACGCCGAGCCCGGCGGAGGTGGCGATCGCCTGATGGATCGGCACGCGGTAGAGCGTCATGATCACGCTGGCGATGCCGCCGCCGCTGATGCCGATGAGCGGCGACGACAGCCCGACCCCGAAGCCGTAGGCGCTCATCAGCGCACGCCCGGGCAGGTGTTCGCCGAGCGTCCAGTGGTCGCGGCCGAACAGGAGCCGCCCCGACATCAGCGCGGCGAAGGCCACGAAGGCGAATTTCAGCACCCGGTCGGGCGAGACCGACGCCAGCGCCGTGCCGGCGAGAACGCCCAGCACCACTGGCACCGCCCAGCGCCGCAGCGCATCTGCCCGCACCGCACTTCGGGCGCGGTGGGCGGCATAGGAGCGCAGCGCGGTGGGAATGATGATGGCGAGCGAGGTTCCCACCGCCAGATGCATCCTCAGCTCCGGCGCCACCCCGACGGCGACGAACACCTCGAACAGCACGGGAACGATGATGGCGCCGCCGCCAATGCCAAACAAGCCGGCGAGAATGCCGGTCGCGAGCCCGGCCGCCAGCAGGGCGCCGGCGAGCCACAGCAGATGGTCGAGAGGGATGTCGAAGACACTCATGCTTCACTCTCCGGGCCGGGTGTCGGGCGGGGCGCCACTGTCGGCGGTGCAGGACGCCTACCACCTCGCGGGGGGCCCCGGGAGGAATCCGGCCGCATTCCTCATGAGCGATTCCCCCCGCCCCGGCGAGGAAAACCCGGAACCAGGGCGGCGGTAAAATGGAATGGACGACCCGCTGGAGTTGTGCTCCAATCGCTTACATCCTGTTTTTCGTTCCCGCGCACCGTCTTTTCCGGCCCACCGGCAGCTCCGGTGCAACGGCGTCGGAACCCCTGCGCGTGGACGCCATGCGGGACATCCGCGCTGCAACGCGGTCGCCTTGCCCACAGCCAGGGGAGTGAAACGCATGACCGATTTTATCGGGCCGCCTAAGGACGCCATCCGCAACAAGCCGATCTCCGACGAGCTGCGCCAGGTGCTGGAGATCGCGGCGCAAACCGCTGGCATCGACACCCTACGCATCACCTCCGGCGGGCAGGACGCGAAGGGGCACGGCACCCGGCGCACCGGCTCCACCCGGCACGATCATGGCCGCGCCGCCGATGTTCAATGCGTCGTCAACGGCAGGACGCTGACCTTCACCAACACGTCGGCGCACCCCGCCATCCTCGCCTTCGTCGCGGCGGCGGCCGCGGCCGGCGCCACCGGCATCGGCGCGGCCACCGACTATATGGGCGAGCGGACCATCCACGTCGGCTTCGGTCAGACGGTGGACGATCATAGCAAGATCGTGTGGGGAGGTCAGGAACGGTCGGTCAATGCGCCGGCATGGCTGCGGCAGGCGGCGCAGGCCGGCTGGAACGCCCCCAAACCGCATGCGGCGGCGGCCGGTCATGGGCCGGCGGCGCTCTTCGCGGCCCTTCTCGCCGATGCGGATGACGCGCCGGGCATCGAGACCGACGACGAGGTCGAGGTTAACCTCGCCTGAACCGCCGGCCTCACGCGACGCGACGCTGCCCCGCGCGGCGCACCTCGGCCACCGCGGTGCGCAGCGCCTCCAGCCCCGCGCCCGGCTTCACCCCCTCCACCGCGAGATGGCGGCGATAGGCCCGGGCGCCCGGCAAGCCGCCGAACAGACCCAGCATGTGGCGGGTGACGTCGTGCAGGCGCCCGCCGCGTTCGAGATGCGCGGCGACATAGGGTTCGAACGCCTCCACCGCGGCAAAGCTGTCGGGCTGCGGCGCCGCGACGCCGAACAGCAGGGGATCGACCTTCGCCAGCAAGTCCGGCTGCTGATAGGCGGCGCGGCCGAGCATCGCCCCGTCCACCCGGTCGAGATGCCCCAGCGCCGCCTCCAGCGTGGTGATGCCACCATTGATCGACACCGGGACGCGCGCACCCAGCCGCTGCTTCAGGCGGTACACCCGATCGTAGTCCAGCGGCGGCACGTCGCGATTCTCCCGGGGCGAAAGACCCTGAAGCCAGGCTTTGCGGGCATGCACGATCAGTCCGTCGCAGCCGGCCGCCAGCACCCGATCGGCCAGTTCGTCGAGCGCCGGGCCGGGGTCCTGCTCGTCGATGCCGATCCGACACTTCACCGTCACCGGCACCCGCAGCTCGGCCTTCAAGGCGGCGACGCACTCGGCGACCAGCCCCGGGCTGCGCATCAGGCAGGCGCCGAAATTGCCGCCCTGCACCCGGTCCGACGGGCAGCCGACATTGAGGTTGACCTCGTCATAGCCCCATGCCGCCGCGATCGCCGCCGCCTTGGCCAGCGCTACGGGGTCGGAGCCGCCGAGCTGCAGCGCCACGGGATGATCCACCGGGTCATGGCCAAGCAGCCGCTCGCGGTCGCCGAAGATGACCGCGTTCGCCGTCACCATCTCGGTATAGAGCCGTGCCCGGCGCGTCAGCACCCGATGGAACGCCCGGCAATGCCGATCGGTCCAGTCCATCATCGGGGCCACGGAGAATCTGAACGCGTGTTCGACAATCATAACGGCCGTTTCAACATATCGGTTGGCTCGGGTGCCCGCCGGTCCGGCGGGGCGGCACCGGCTCCGGCATTATGGCGCAGGCGCAAACGGAGCCCACGCGCACCGGTCCCCCTCACTAAACCAAAATCCGGCTTCTGGAGAGCCCCTCCGTCCGAACGGCGCCGCGCCCTTGCGACGTCCCTGCACGGCGAGAAGACCCGCTCGACAGGAAACCCCGCATCGCCCCGAAGCGGCGCGGCTGGATCGGAACAGCGATCGGACCGGACAAGAACAAGAAGCCGGATCGCCGGCCGCCCCAGGATGGACCTGACCGCATCATCACCGCGCTGGACGTGAACCCTCGGCGGAGCATGCCGGCCGGACAAAGCGCGCGCCCTGCCGTGGGAACGGCAAGGCGCCAGGAACAGATCTGCCGCGTCGCCGGGTGCGGTTTAGGCCCTCGGACGCGGATGCGGCTCGTGCGAGACGGAAAGCCGCGCTCCGCCTCGCTCCGTGACCGTCCATGACGACCGCTTTCCGCTCCCGGCGTTCAGCCGACCGTCTGCCTCTGGGGCAAGCCCCCTGTCGAGGCGATGCGTTCGTCTCCGGTTTACTCGACCGCCTCGATCTCGCTCGGGCGCCAGCTCTTGTCGAAGAAGGACGGGAGCGGGCTGTAGAGGCGCAGGATGGTGAACCAGCCCTTCTTCGGGTCGGTCTGGATCCAGTTGCCGCGCGCGACATCCTTCGGCTGGGTGGGGCCGACATAGATCGTGGTGGTACCGTCGCTGGCCGCAGCCGCCGCCGGCGAGGGGTAGCTCTGGCTGCCGGCGCGCGGATATTTCTGCGGCGTCTGCAGCATCGAGCGGGTCTGGTTGTCGTAGAGCGTGAGCGACCAGAACGCTTCGGCCGGGATGCCCTTGGGCAGGGTGACCCTGTAGGTCTTCGCCCCATCAAACGGCTGGCCGGCGGCGTCGAGAAACCCCATCAGATACTGCGAGCCGACGCCGGGGATCCGCATGATCATGCCCGGGGAATCGAGGGTGTAGGCGTAGTAGAAGGCCGTGCGCGAATCCAGCGTGCGGGCGCCGGTCGCCGGCAGCGGCTTGAAGACGCCCTTCTCGAACAGGGGCGGCGGCGTCTCAAAGAAGGCGCCGCCTTCCCAGAGCATGTTGCCCCAGTGCGAGCCATCGTAATAGGCCCATTCCGGGTGTTCCAGGGCATAGCGCCAGTTCAGCGCCCGGCCGGTCGCCTGCCCGACCGCGGCGGCTTCCGAGAGGATCTTCTTCATCCGCTCGTCCGGCTGGAAGGGCTTGCCGTGGACGATGCCGATGGCGGCGAGCTGGCCGGCGAGTTCCACGTCGTAGCTGGTGGCCGGCTCGCTCTGGACGTTCTCGTTGATCAGCTCGAAAAAGCCGTAGTCGCTCGGCGGGATGGTGTTGAACGACCGGCCGGTGGCCTCGATGAAGGTCGTCTCGGGGATTTTCGGCTCGCCGGCGATCCGCACGGAACCGTCGAGGGCCTGCGCGATGCTGGAGCCGAAGCTGCCCGGCTGGTAGGGATAGACCTTCATGGTGCGCTTGATGTTCTCGACCGCCGGCCTGGGGTCGTTGCCGACCAGATTGGCGCGCGAGGCATAGAGCGCGAAGTTCGTCTTCGAACGGGCAATGAAATAGCCGCCTTCCGGCAGCGGACCATCATAGTCGGGGCCGACGATCAGGTACTTGCCGCCGAGCCCGCGGTCCGGCCCCGGCGCACCAATGTCGATGATCCACGAGAACCACATGTCGTTGATCGTGCCGATGCCGCCCGACGGCTGCTCGATCACCATCGGGCCTTTGCTCAGGTCGAGGCCGGTCATGTAGTAGACCGTGTCGGCATTGGCGGTCAGGAACAGCGACGCCGAGTCCATCAGTTCGGAGAAGATGACGACATCGCCGGGCTTGGCGCCGATCCCCTGAAAGCCCTTTACAATGGCCAGCGCCGACGCACCCCGGAAGCTGTTGTTGTAGACGTCGAGCGCCCGGCTGAAGTCCAGCACGTCAAAGACCTTCTGGGCCGTTTCCGCCGTCGGCACGCCGTCCTTGAACTCGAGCTTGCCCGCGCGGGTATCCACCGCCGCCGGGACCGACAGCGACCGGACGGTTTCGGTGGAAACGTCGGAGAAGGCCGGACCTGCCGCGAGAAGCAGAGCAACGCTGCCGACCAGGGTTGAACGCATCATGGTCGCTGCCCCTTTCGTGGGCTCATAGCGAAAAGCGCTCGATGGCCACACTGTACCATCCAAGCAGGGGTTTACTGTCGCCGCCATGGATGCTCCGGCAGGAGCAGGCCAAGGTTGCGACGGGTTCATATCAGCAATCCCCACCTACCACACCCCCCGGTGGCGGCGCACCGCCAGGCGCTCTCGCTACGCCAGGCGGCCGGCGGCATCGGCCCCCTGATTTTGCGCCACCGGCCGCGTTCACGCGTGGAGGGATGTCTTCGCCATATGGTCGGTCACGATGGTTATGAAGGCCCGCAGCCGCTGCAGGCGCCGGATGTCGCGGTGATAGCCCATCCAGATATCCCGTGAGGGCGGCTCTTCCGGCAGATCGAGCTTGCGCAGGCCGGCGATCTGACCTCCGACCACCTGTGGCAATACGGCGATGCCAAGGCCCTGGCGGCACATCCGCCCCTGAACGTTGCGATTGTTCGACCGCAGCAGCGGCTTCGCGTTCGGAAAGCTCTCGGTCAGCCAGGCGATATCTGGGAACTGCCCGGTCGACGTGTCGTGGGTGATGAGCCGGAAACCGGCTCCATCGCCATATACCGGCTCGGGAGAGCCTGCCGCGACGTAGACGCCATAGGGCAGACGGACCAGCCGTCGCTGCACCACATCGGGGTTGTCGAACGGGACGATCCGGAAAGCGATGTCGGCCTCCCGCTGCGCGAGGCTGAACAGGCGGGTGCCGGTGAGGATTTCCAGATCGACCTGCGGACAGGCCTTCGCATAGTCGTCGATGATCGGCGGCAGGACATAGGCGCCAAACCAGTCAGCCGACGATATGCGCAAGGTGCCCTGAAGGGCCTGCTCCTGCCCGGCGAGCCGGCGCTCGATGGCCAGCGCGCCCTCCTCCATCTGCTCGGCGAGGGCGATGACGGCGTTGCCTTCTTCAGTCGGAACCAGGCCGTCGGCCGTCCGCTGAAACAGCGTGTGGCCGGTGGCCTGTTCAAGCGCCCGAAGGCGGCGGCCGACCGTGGGATGGCTCAGATGCAACGCGCGGGCGGCGGCACCCAGCGTGCCGGTACGGGCTATGGCCAGAAAGATCCGGACATCGCTCCACTCCATCGCCACACCCACAAGAATGAACGAAGGGCGAACGATACTGTCAGTTATCGAACAAATCCATTCGCCTACATTCGCCTCATCCCGTTGGGCCGGGCCGCGCGGGGCGCCGCCCTTGGCGGCGCCGTGTGGCTCGCCTG
>CAZIXP010000109.1:0-13410 GCA_964543245.1 uncultured Starkeya sp. | reverse complement strand
CCCATGCTCTTGGCGGTGCCCTCGTCGACCGCGAGGTTGCCGTAGAGCGCCTTGATGCCCGCGGCGCGCATCTGCTTGGTCAGGGTCACGTTGGGGGCGCCGCCGGCGGTGGAGGTGACGATGGCGTCGGGATTGGCCGCCTTCACCTTGGAGAGGATGGCGGTCCAGTCGGTGGCGTCCATCGGGGCGTATTCGTCGCCGACGACCTTGCCGCCGGTCTTCTCGATGTAGCTCTTGGTGAAGGCCAGCATGCCGCGGCCGAAGGCGTAGTCGGACCCGATCAGGAAATAGGTCTTGGCGCCCTTGCCGTTGAAGAAGTCGACGATGGGGGCGACCTGCTGGTCCGGCACCCAGGCGTTCACATACATGTAGGGGCTGCAGGAGCGGCCTTCGTAGAACGAGGTGTAGATGTAGGGTACCTTG
Organism: uncultured Starkeya sp.; assembly: GCA_964543245.1. Taxonomy (GTDB): domain Bacteria; phylum Pseudomonadota; class Alphaproteobacteria; order Rhizobiales; family Xanthobacteraceae; genus Ancylobacter. Next base: position 12,987 of record CAZIXP010000109.1, on the reverse strand, counting down.
CCGCGGTTGACGATCGGCAGGCCGGCATTGCGCGCCGCCGAGGTCTCCATCGAGATCAGCACGTCGACCTTCTTCTGGAAGATGAGGGAATCGAAGGCCTTCTGCGCGCCGGCCGCGCCGGAGGCGTCGTCCGCGACCTCCAGCTTCACCGGGCGGCCGAGGATGCCGCCCTTGGCGTTGATCTCCTCGACCGCCAACTCGGCGGCCTGCACCACGGAGGGGGCGACGACGCTGTTGGCCCCGGACAGGCCGACCGGGATGCCGATGGTGACGGGATCGGCGGCGAGCGCGGGCAGGCTGAGGGCGGCAAGGCCGGCCACGAGGGCGCCGGCGGCGACGAGGCGACGGCGGGAAAGCGGCCGGTGGAACGGCTCGATGCGGGACATGGAGTTCTCCTCTGGGAAGATGTCTTGTTCTGGAAGGGGAACGGGCGGTCAGTACCAGCCGCGCGGGATCTCCGAGCCGAGCATCTCGGCATAGAGGTCGGTGCGGCGGTCGCGCAGCACCTGGTTGAAGTCGTTCCAGTTGCGGGCACGGCGGCCGGCGCCGAGATCGACCTCGGCACTGACGATCTCCTCGCCGGTGCGGCTGGCGGGGCCGGCGACCGGCCAGCCGGTGTAGCCGATGATGAGGCTCTGCCCCTCGAAGGGCTGGCCGCGCTCGGTGCCGATCCGGTCGGCGCAGGCGATGTAGAGCGAATTGGAATGGGCGGCCGCCATGGCGAGGATGTTGGCCATCGCCTCACGGCCCTCGGCCTGGCCGGGGATCGGCACCCAGTTGGTCGGCACGCAGACGATATCCGCGCCCTGCAGCGCCTGGAGGCGGTAGACCTCGGGGAACCAGCCATCGTAGCAGATCGCGACGCCGATCCGCCCGATCGCGGTCTGGAACACCGGGAAACCGTTGTTGCCCGGCTCGAAGAACAGGTTTTCCGCCGCCCACAGATGGGTCTTGCGGTAGGTGCCGATATGGCCGTGCGGCCCGATGACCACGGCGCTGTTGAACAGCGCGTCGCCCTCCCGCTCGGTGATGCCGGCGACGATGTGAAGGTTGCGCGCCGCCGCGATCTCCATCCAGGCCCGGCTCGTAGGCCCGTCGGGGATGGTCTCGGCGAGGGCGAAGGCCTCGGCGCGGGTTTCGAAGACGTAGCCGGTATTGGCGAGCTCGGGCAGCACGATCAGGCTGGCGCCACCGTCGGCGGCGCGGCCGATCAGCTCCAGCGAATGGGCGACATTGGCCGCCGTGTCGCCGAAACGCGGCTCCATCTGGATGCAGGCGACGCGCACGCGGCTCGAACCGGGGGTCGGACTGGTCATCAAGGCACACCTCTGCCATCGCCGCGGCGCACCGCGGCGTGAAAACAAAAAGCCCCCGACGACGTCTTCCGACGTCAGACGAGGGCTGCACAGCCTGGATTTTTCGCGGCAACGCTGCCGCAGGCGCTACGAAGCGCTGGTCCCGAGTGAAAGGCAGACGGCCGGCGCTGTCAAGCGGTCAATGCTGCCGTAAACGGCATTTGGGCAATCGCCCAAAAAGCGGGCATCAGCCGCCCGCGCCGCCCGCGCCGCCCGGCCCGTCGCGGTCGAGGTCGACCAGCATGGCGTGAGCGTTGATGATGGAGGTTGCGATCACCGCCATCGCCACCCGCTTGGCGGTCGCCTGCCGGCGGATGAACTGATAGGCCTCGTCCTCGGAAAGGTTGCGAAGGCCCATCAGCAGCCGCGTCGCCTTCTCGATCTCGCGGCGGGTGCGCAGCGTGTCCTCCAGCTTGGCGATCTTGGCCAGCAGCCGGCTCTCATAGCCGCGCATCGACAGCGCCAGCACGAGGTTGGACAGCACCCCCGAGGCGCGGATGGGGCGGATGAGCACGCCATGGGCGTTGGAATCCAGCAGCGCCCGCAGCACGGTGGGGTTCTCGTAGTCGACGATGGCGATGTGCGCCACCTGGGCGTCGCTCACCCGCCACGGCATGGCGGTGCGGGTATCGCCGTCGAGCAGGAAGAACACGGCGTCGAGCGGGGCGGGCAGTTCGCGCGGCGGTGGCCACACCATCTGCACCTGGCAGCCGATGCGCTGGAGCTGGCGCATCAGGTCCTCGCCGTCCTGGTCGCGCGGGTGGACCACCGCGACCCGGGTGTTGCGCAGGTTCTGAATGAGGGCGGCGGCGCTCATCGCGGCTCAGTCCGACCAGGCGTGGTCATAGACATGGTCGACGAGGTAGGGGTCGGGCTTCAGCGGCGCCCGCGCCTCCCACACGATGTCGAAGTCGCCATGCTCGTTCACCATGCCGATGCGGGGTCGCAGGAAGGTGTGGTTGTTGTCGGGGTCGATGCGGATCCGCCCCTGCGGCGCGTCGAACTCGGTGCCCAGCGCGGCTTCGGCCAGGCGCTGGGTGTCGAGCGAGCCGGTGCGGGCCAGTGCGTCGGCGAAGAGGTGGATCTGGAAATAGGCGGCCTCGGCATACATCGTCACCGGCGCATCGCGGCCGAAGCGGGCACGGTAGGCCGCGACGAAGCGGTGGTTCTGGGGTGTGTCCACCGTGGAGAAATAGGGCGCCGAGGTGATGTGGCCCACACACAGCTCCGGCCCTATGGCGCGGATTTCGCCTTCCGCCATGGTCAGGCTGGCGATGGGCATGGTGCGGGGATCGAGCCCGGCCTCGCGGAAGGCGCGATAGAACAGCTGCGCGCCCTGCCCGACCACGGTGGAGAACACCACGGCCGGCGCCTTGCGGCGGATGTCCGCCACCACGCGGTGGATCTGGTCGGGGTGGGGCACCACCGGGACATAGGTCTCCGCCACCACCTCGCCGCCCTCGCGCGCCACGACATCGCGCATGATGCGGTTGGACTCGCGGGGATAGATGTAGTCGGAGCCGACGAGGTAGAAGCTCTTGCCGTAGGTGGAGAAGAGATGGCGGGCGAGCTGGATGCCGTTCTGGTTCGGCGCGGCGCCGGTGTAGATGACGTTGGGCGAGTATTCGAAGCCCTCGTAAAGCGAGGAATACCACAGCAGCGCGTTGCGGCGCTCCACCGTCGCGAGGATGGCCTTGCGGCAGGAGGAGGTGCAGCAGCCGAAGATGGTGCTGATGTTGTCCTCGGTCAGCAGCTGCTCGGCATAACGGCGGTACAGCTCCGGGCTCGATTCCGGGTCGTAGCAGACCGGCTCGATCGGCTGGCCCAGCACCCCGCCGGCGAGGTTGATCTCCTCCACCGCCAGCGCCGTGCCGCGGAAATGCTCGCTCTCCGGCACCTGCATGTGCCCCTTGCGGGAGAACAGCACACCGATGCGCCAGGCGTCGGCGCCGCGGGTCCGCGCCGGGGAGGGAAAGGTAAGGTCCGTCACGGGCGATGTCTTTCGTGCTGGAGTGCCCTCGGCGTCTTAGCAGGCCGCGCCGGGGCCGGCCAAGCCGGGCGTACGGGCGGGCCGCGCGCGTCACGGCACCTGCTTCTTGTCCAGCTTGCGGGCCAGCGTGCGCCGGTGCATGCCGAGCCGGCGGGCGGCCTCGGAGATGTTGAAATCGGTCTCCACCAGCGTCTCGTGAATGCGCTCCCATTCGAGGTTCTTCAGCGAGGTCGGGCGCGCGGCCGGTGCGATCGAGGTGTCGCCGGCGACTTTGCCGAAGGCGGCTTCGATGTCGTCGGTATTGGCGGGCTTGGCGAGATAATGCTGCGCCCCGAGCTTGATGGCTTCCACCGCCGTCGCGATGCTGGCGAACCCGGTCAGCACGACGATGCGGGTCGAGGCGTCGTGCTCGTGCAGGGTCTTGACGCATTCGAGGCCGGAGCCGCTGGCGAGCTTCAGGTCCACCACCGCGAAGCCCGGCCGCACCTCCTCGAGCAGGGCGCGCACGCCGGCAAGCCCGTCGCTGACCCGCACCTCGTAGCCCCGCCGCTCGAAGGACCGGCGCAGCGCCTTGGCGAAGGCGGCGTCGTCCTCGACGATGAGCAGGAGATTAGACGCCATGGCGCTCCTCCGGCGACAGCGCGCTCAGCGGCAGGGTCAGGCTGACGCGGGCACCCGTCGCCATGTTGCGAGCGCTTACGCTGCCGCCCAGCTTGCGGACCACATTCACGACCAGGAACAGCCCCAGCCCGCCGCCCGGTCGGTTCTTGCTCGAGCGATAGGGCGCCCCGAACTCGGCCAGCATCGCCGCGGCGATACCGGGACCGTGGTCGCTGACCTCGATCTGGATGAGCCCGTCGCGGCAGGCGATCTCGATGCCGACCCAGTCGGGCGAGGCTTCCAGCGCATTGTCGAAGACGTTGAACAGCACCTGCTTCAGCGCGGTGTCGGAGATGATGATGTCGCGGGCCTGGGGCGCCTCGAAGGCCAGCGCCGCCGGCGAACGGCTCGCGCGCCACTCCTCGACCAGTTGCTCGAAGAAGGTGCCCACCGTGGTGCGCAGCGTACCCTCGCCCCGCGCCTCGCCGGATGAGAGCAGGATGCCGGAGAGGATCTTCTTGCAGCGGCTCACCTGGTTCTGCATCTCGACGAGGTCGTCCGCCATTTCGGGGTCGGCCGTGACCCCGCGCAGCCGCTTCCAGTCGCTGAGGATGACGGAAATGGTGGCGAGCGGCGTGCCCAGCTCATGCGCCGCCCCGGAGGCGAGAAGGCCCAGCCGCACGATGTGGTCCTCCTCCGCCGCCTTCTGCCGCAACGCCGCTAGGTGAGCGTCGCGGTCCCGCAGGTTACGGGTGATCTGGTGGATGAAAAGCACCAGCAGCGTCGCCGCCAGCACGAAACACACGAACATGCCGGTGATGTGCAGGTCGAACAGCGACGCCTGATGGTGGGCCGGCAGTTCGAGAGGCCGGAACGCCCGGGTGAGCAGCACGAAACAGCCGCTCGCAATGCCCACCAGCACCCAGGCGCTCCAGGCCTCCAGCAGCACCGCGCCGAGGCCGACCTGCAGCAGATAGAGCGAGATGAAGGGGTTGGAAGCCCCGCCGCTGAGATAGAGCTGGATCGTCAGCGCCGTCACGTCGAGCAGCAATTCGAGGAACAGCTCGGTGTTGGTCACCGGCGCGCGGCGGTAGCGCCGCAGCAGGCTGGCGAGGTTCAGCACCACCAGGAAGGTGATCACCCCGGCCATGTCGCCGATCGGCAGGGTGACGCCGAGCCACATGTCGGTCAGCAGGATGGTGACGATCTGCCCCAGCACCGCCAGCCAGCGGAGCTGGACCAGCAGGGAGAGGTTCTTGTCGCTCGCCGTGTCGCGCAGCGGAGCCTTCGACGGCGACGGCCGTTGGACCTCAGTCCCGGCGTTTGAGAGCATACAGCGCACCCGCGGCGACCATCGCTGCCAGGGCGAACCAGGTCAGCGCATAGACGAGATGGTTGTTGGGAAAGGTGATCACGGTGAGCCCGCCCACAGGCCAGCGGGCGGGTTCGGGGCCTGCATCGGCGTCGATGAAGTAGGATGCGACCGGGCCGAGCCCCTGCGCCTGCGCGATGGCGGCGACGTCGCGCGAGTACCAGCGCCCGGCGGCGGGATCGTTGCTGCGCAGGAAGCCGCCCTTGGGTTCGCTGAGGCGCAGCAGGCCGGTCACGGTGATCGGGCCGGTGGTGGGGGAGGGGTCCGGGCGGGTCGCGGGATCGCGCCGGTCGGGCGGGACGAAGCCGCGATTGACCAGCACCACGAAGCCGGCATCGCTGCGGAACGGCGCCAGCACCCAGAAGCCGCCGCCGAGATCCGTCACCGCCTGCACCAGCGTCTCGCCGGGGAGGAAGCGGCCCTGCAGCCGCACGCGGCGGTAGGCGTCGTTCGCGGTGAGGTCGTCCCATGCCTCCGGCCCGGGCGCGGCGACCGGCTCGGCATGGAGGCGCGCCTCGACGCGGGCGATGAGGTCGAGCTTCCACGCCCGGCGCTCGACCTGCCATACGCCGAGCCCGAGCAGCGCCGCGACGGCAATCGTCGCGAGACCGCCCAGGACGAGACGGAAGCGAAGGGAACGCTGCGGCGCCCCCGATGCCGCAGGATCGCCGGCGGGGGGCATCCTCACCCCGCCATGCGGTGGTCAGGGGGCATCTTTGATCATCTGCTCCATGGAATGGCCGGGCATCATGTTGGCGTTCAGGTGGTACATGACCCACAGCGAGCCGGTGAGGGTGATGACGACCACGATGATCGTGAAGATCATCGCCAGCATGCTCCAGCCGCCTTCCGCACGGAAATTCATGTGCAGGAAGAAGATCATGTGCACCACGATCTGGACCACGGCGAAGGCCATGATCACCAGCGCGGTCACCGTCTTGTCGGCGATCACGTCGCTCATCACCAGCCAGAACGGGATGGCGGTGAGGATGACCGACAGCACGAAGCCGGTGAGGTAGCTGGCGAGCGAGCCGTGGGGCGCTTCTTCGCCGTGGCCGTGCGCGCCGTCGTGCTGCGCGCCGTGGTGGTGGGCGTGGCCGTTCGCGCTCATCGCAGCATCCCCATGAGATAGACGAAGGTGAAGACGCCGATCCAGATCACGTCCAGGAAGTGCCAGAACATCGACAGGCACATCAGGCGGCGGCGGTTGGCGGCGATCAGCCCGCGCCGGCCGACCTGCACCATCAGCGTCACCAGCCAGATCGTGCCGAAGGTGACGTGCAGGCCGTGGGTGCCCACCAGCGTGAAGAAGGCCGAGAGGAAGGCGCTGCGCTGCGGCGTGGCCCCCATCTCGATCAGCGTGTGGAACTCGTGCAGCTCGATGCCGAGGAAGGCGAGGCCGAACAGGCCGGTGATCGCCAGCCAGATCTGGGTCTGGCGCACCTTGTCCTTCTCCATCGCCAGCATGGCGAAGCCATAGGTGATGGAGGAGAGCAGCAGCATGGTGGTGTTGAGCGCCACCAGCGGCAGCTCGAACAGGTCCTTCGGGCCGGGCCCCGCCGCATAATTGCTGCCCAGCACGCCGTAGACAGCGAACAGGCAGGCAAAGATGAGGCAGTCGCTCATCAGGTAGATCCAGAACCCGAGGGCGGTGCTGCTGCCCTCGGGGTGGGCGTGTTCCTCGACTTCGTAGAAGACGGGGGTCTCGGTCGCGGTCGTGGTTGCCGTGCTCATGCCTGCACCTGCCCGGCCAGCAGACGGGTGCGCTCGGCTTCGCAGCGCGCCACCTCGTCGGCCGGAATGAAGAAGTCGCGGTTGTAGTCGAAGGTGTGCCCGATGGCGACGACCAGCAGGGCGACGAAGCTCAGCGCCGCCAGCCACCAGATGTACCAGACCAGCGCGAAGCCCAGCACGAGGCAGATGCCCGCGAGGATGATGCCCGCGCCGGTGTTCTTCGGCATGTGGATCGGGCGGAAGCCCTCCAGCGGCCGGGCATAGCCGCGGCTCTTCATGTCCGCCCAGGCGTCGCCGTCATGGATGACCGGGGTGAAGGCGAAGTTGTAGTCCGGCGGCGGCGAGGAGGTCGCCCATTCCAGGGTGCGGCCGTTCCAGGGGTCGCCGGTCACGTCGCGCAGCTTCTCGCGGTCGCGGATGCTGACGAAGATCTGTACCAGGAAGCAGGCGATGCCGAGCGCGATGAGGAACGCGCCGAACGCCGCCAGGATGAACCAGATGTGCAGAGAGGGATCGTCGAACACCCGCAGGCGGCGGGTCACGCCCATCAGCCCCAGCACGTAGAGCGGCATGAAGGCGAAGTAGAAGCCGCTCACCCAGAACCAGAACGAGCACTTGCCCCAGAACTCGTTCAGCCGGAAGCCGAACGCCTTGGGGAACCAGTAGGCCATGCCGGCGAACAGGCCGAACACGACGCCGCCGATGATGACGTTGTGGAAATGCGCCACCAGGAACAGGCTGTTGTGCAGCACGAAATCCGCCGGCGGCACCGCCAGCAGCACGCCGGTCATGCCGCCGATGACGAAGGTCAGCATGAAGGCGATGGTCCACATCATCGGCAGCTCGAAGCGGATGCGGCCCCGGTACATCGTGAACAGCCAGTTGAACATCTTCGCGCCCGTCGGGATCGAGATGATCATGGTGGTGATGCCGAAGAAGGAATTGACGCTGGCGCCCGAGCCCATGGTGAAGAAGTGGTGCAGCCACACCAGGTAGGACAGGATGGTGATGACCACCGTGGCATAGACCATGGAGGTGTAGCCGAACAGCTTCTTGCCCGAGAAGGTGGAGGTGACCTCCGAGAAGATGCCGAACACCGGCAGGATGAGGATGTAAACCTCCGGATGGCCCCAGATCCAGATCAGGTTCACGTACATCATCGGGTTGCCGCCGAAGTCGTTCGTGAAGAAGTTGGTGCCGACATAACGGTCGAGCGACAGCAGCACCAGCACCGCGGTCAGCACCGGGAAGGCGGCGACGATGAGGACGTTGGTGCACAGCGCGGTCCAGGTGAAGACGGGCATCTTCATCATGGTCATGCCCGGCGCGCGCATCTTGACGATGGTGCAGATGAGGTTGACGCCGGAGAGCAGCGTTCCCACGCCGGCGATCTGCAGCGCCCAGATGTAGTAGTCCACCCCGGGGTCAGGACTGTAGCCGATGCCCGAGAGCGGGGGATAGGCCAGCCAGCCGGTCTTGGCGAATTCGCCGATGAACAGCGAGGCCATGACCAGCACCGCGCCGCAAGTGGTCATCCAGAAGCTGAAATTGTTGAGGAAGGGAAAGGAGACGTCGCGCGCGCCGATCTGCAGCGGCACCACGAAGTTCATCAGCCCGGTCACCAGCGGCATCGCCACGAAGAAGATCATGATCATGCCGTGGGCGGTGAAGATCTGGTCGTAATGATGCGCGGGCAGGTAGCCCTCGCTGCCGTTGAAGGCGAGCGCCTGCTGGGCCCGCATCATGATGGCGTCGGCGAAGCCGCGCAGCAGCATGATGATGCCGAGCACCATGTACATGATGCCGATCTTCTTGTGGTCCACGCTGGTGAACCACTCCTTCCAGAGATAGCCCCAGAGCCGGAAATAGGTGATGGCGCCGAGGACGGCGATGCCGCCCGCTGCCACCACGAGGAAGGTGACGACCACGATCGGCTCGTGCAGCGGCAGGGCGTCCAGGGTCAGCCGCCCGAAGATCGGGCTGGTGGGAACGGGATACTCGGTCATTGGCGCGTCCCTGGCGTCAGATGTTGGAAGGAGCGCGGGGGCCGGCGGGTGCCGCCGGCAGGCTGATCGGGGTGAAGCCCGGCAGCGCCAGTCCCGCCCCCTTCAGCGGGGCGAGGGTACGCGGGGCGGCTGCCGCGGAAACGGTGCGCTGCGCCAGCTCCTCGGGCGAGCAGACCCCGACGACATAGCCGGGGCGGCCGCCCAGCACGGTGCCGCGGCGGGCATATTTGTCATAGGTCAGCGGCAGCACATTGTGGATGCCGCCAAGGCCGAGGCCGCCTTTGGCGTCGATCGCAGCCATCTCGGCCATGCACATCTTGCCGGGGTCGACGCACATGTTGACCACCGCGTCGAACAGCGCCGGCTCGACCGTGCCGAAGCGGCGGACCGGCACGTTCTCGCTCGGCTTCTCCAGCTCCAGATAGGCCGCCTTGGTCAGCGCCTCGGCGCTCGCCCGGTTCTCCGCCAGCCAGGCGTCGAACTCGGCCGGGGGCAGCGCCTTGAAGCCGAAGAACATGCCGGAGAAGCCGGCGCCGCTGTAATTCGAGGAGAAGCCGCGAGATTCGCCCGGCGCGTTGGCGACGGCGTGCAGCTTCGTCTCCATGCCCGGCATGGCGTAGATCATGCCCGCCAGCGTCGGCACGTAGAAGGCGTTCATCACCGAGGAGGAGGTGATGCGGAAGCTCACCGGGCGGTCCACCGGCACCGCGAGCTGGTTGACCGTCGCCACGCCCTGTTCGGGGTAGATGAACAGCCATTTCCAGTCGAGCGCGACGACCTGGACATCGAGCGGCTTGACGTCCGCCGGCACCGGCCGGTCGGCCGCGAGGCGGTCGAGCGGCCGATAGGGGTCGAGCAGATGGGTGCCCATCCAGGTCAGCGCGCCGAGGCAGATGATGATGAGCAGCGGCGCCGCCCAGATCACCAGCTCGAGCTGGGTCGAGTGGTGCCAGTCCGGCTCGTAGCGCGCGGCGGTGTTCGACTGGCGGTATTTCCAGGCGAAGAACACCGTCAGCGCCATCACCGGCACGATGATGAGGAGCATCAGCAGGGTGGAGACCACGAGGAGGTCGCGTTGCTGCGCGGCGATGTCGCCCGTGGGGTCCAGGACGACGAAGTTGCAGCCGCCGAGCGCCAGGAGGAGCGGCAGGACGGCGATCGGGCGGAAGCGGCTCACGGGAAAACCTGCTACTGTCGTTCGCATGGGGCGACGGGTATTTGCGTTGCATCAACAGGGCCATTGGACAATTTGTCCAATGCCTGTCCGCCGCGACCAAAGGCAAGAAGGCGTCGCGGCATGATCCGGACGCCGCCAGCATACTCCGTGTTTTCAGTGAGCGAGCACCATGTCGCAGCCTGTTTCCACCCTTGAACGCGACGCCCGCCAGCTTCACTCCGACGGGCATGCGCCCGGCAAGGTGGACCCCGGCGAGATCGCCGTCGGCGTGGTCATCGGCCGGGTCTCGGAATTCTTCGACTTCTTCGTCTATGCCATCGCCTCGGTGGTCGTGTTCCCCAAGCTGATCTTTCCCTATGTCGATCCGCTGACGGGCACGCTCTATTCCTTCGCCATCTTCGCGCTCGCCTTCCTCGCCCGCCCGTTCGGCACGGCGCTGTTCATGGCGATCGACCGCACCTCGGGCCGCGGCGCCAAGCTCACGGCGGCGCTGTTCCTGCTCGGCACCTCGACGGTGGCGATCGCCTTCCTGCCGGGCCATGCCCAGCTCGGCGGCTGGTCGGCCTGGCTGCTGGCCGTCTTCCGCATCGGCCAGGGCGTCGCCTGGGGCGGCACCTGGGACGGGCTCGCCCCGCTGCTGGCGCTGAACGCACCGGAGGGCCGGCGCGGCTGGTACGCCATGCTGCCCCAGCTCGGCGCGCCGATCGGCCTCATCATCGCCAGTGCCCTGTTCGCCTTCTTCATCGGCAATCTCTCGGCCGAGGACTTCTTCTCCTGGGGCTGGCGCTATCCCTTCTTCGTCGCCTTCGCGATCAACGTGGTGGCGCTGTTCGCCCGGCTGCGCATGGCGGTGACGCCCGAATATACCGACCTGTTCAAGCGCGGCGACCTCGAGCCCGCCGGGGTGATCGAGACCGTGCGGAACGAGGGCCGGGGCATCGCCATCGGCGCCTTCGCCCCGCTGGCGACCTTCGCACTGTTCCACATGGTCACGGTGTTCCCGCTGTCCTGGGTGTTCCTGTTCACCCAGGAAGGCCCGACCCGGTTCCTGCTGATCGAGGCGACCGCGGCCTTTTTCGGCCTTGCCGCGGTGGTGGCCTCCGGCTTCGTCGCCGACCGGGTGGGCCGGCGCAACCTGCTCGGCGGGTCCGCGGCCGCCATCGCGGTGTTCAGCGGCTTCGCGCCGCAGCTTCTGAATGGCGGCGTGGTGGGCGAGAGCCTGTTCATGGTGCTGGCCTTCGTGCTGCTGGGCCTGTCCTTCGGCCAGTCCTCCGGCGTGGTGGCCTCGAATTTCCAGCGCCGCTACCGCTATACCGCCTCGGCGCTGACCAATGACTTCGCCTGGATGTTCGGCGCCGGCTTCGCCCCGCTGGCGGCGCTGCTGCTCTCCAGCCATTTCGGCATCATCGCCTCCGGCGCCTACCTGCTCTCCGGCGCCGTCTGCACCCTGCTGGCGCTGCGGATGAACAAGCGGCTGGAGCTGGCCGCCGGCTGAGGCGGCAGCCTTCGGGCCGCAAGCGGGGACGGGTCAGCTTCCCGTTTCCGGCGCCGCCACGCGGGGAAACGCCATGCGCTGCAGCAGCCCGCCGCCGGGCAGGTTGTGCAGCGAGAGCGTGCCGCCATTGCCGGCGACGATCTCGCGGGCGATGGCCAGGCCCAGCCCGGCGCCCGGCACCGGCTGGCCGCGGGCGGGATCGATGCGGAAGAAGGGCTCGAAGGCGCGGGCGATCAGCGCCTCGGGAATGCCGGGGCCGCGATCTTCGATCGACACCACCGCCAGCTCGCCCTCGCAGCGCACCTGAACGAGGGCGCCATGGCCGTGGGTGGCGGCGTTGATGACGAGGTTGCGCACCGCCCGCTTGAGCGCCAGCGGCCGCGCCAGCACCTGCGCCGGCTCGCAGCCGGCCATGCCGGCCTGCAGGCCGAGCCGGGCGAGATCCTCGGTCACCTCGCGCACCAATTCGTCCAGCGGCAGCGCCTCGCGCACGGAATGCTCCACCTCCTCGCGCACCAGCCGGATGGCGCTGTCGGCGATGCGGTCGAGCTCGTCGAGGTCGGCGATCCAGCCCTCGCGCTCCTCGCCGTCGAGGAATTCGGCGCGCAGCCGCAACCGCGTCATCGGGGTGCGCAGGTCGTGGCCGGCGGCGGCGACGAGCCGCATCCGGCTTTCCATCGCGCTGCGCAGCCGGGCGGACAGCCGGTTGACCGCGCGCGCGGCGGCGCGCACTTCGGCGGGGCCGTCTTCCGGCAGCGGCGCGAATTCGCCATCCGGCCCGACCGCGGCCACTGAGCGCTCGATGAGCGCCAGCGGCGCGACGAGGCGGCGCACCATCAGCACCGCGATCAGCGCGGCGCCGAGGGTGATGAAGCCGATCCAGGCGAGGAAGGCGGTGGTGCGGTCCTCGAAGGGCGACAGCGTCGCCATCGGCACCACCAGCCAGCGCCCCTCCGCCAGCTTCAGCGAGATGACGGGCCCGTCGGGTCCGCCGAACCCGCCGACGATCACCCGCTCCGGCCGTCCCAGCCGCTCCAGCGCGGCGTTGATGCCCCGGCTCGGCGGATTGTCGCCGGTTTCGCCCGCGGCACCGGCGGCGGGCGGACGGGCGTCGACGGGCGGCTTCGGCGGTGGCGGCGGCGGGCCGGGCGGGGCCGCGGAGGTGCCCAGCAGCCGGTCCAGCAGCCCGCGCCAGCCGGGCGGGGGCGGCGGGGCGGGCCCGTCGGCGACCGGCTGCGACCGAAACCCGAAGCCGGCC
>CAZIXP010000108.1:6025-13595 GCA_964543245.1 uncultured Starkeya sp. | reverse complement strand
CGGCGGGTGAACCATCGGCGCGGCCTCGCCGGAGTCGCCCGCCCCAGCGACAGCCTGTCCGGGCTTGAACGCCGTGCCCGCCATGCCGATGATCTCGACCGGTTGCGCGGCTATGAAGGGGCCGCGACCAAGCTCTATTGGCGTGCCTGGAGTTCCCTGCTGTTGGAAGGCTTCAGCCTGCCCGCGCGCCGGCGCCGCGCCGGGCATGATCCGGTCAATATCGCCCTAGATGTCTGCGCCGGGCTATTGTTGCGCGACATGGGCGTTCTCGTCACGGCGGCGGGTCTGCATCCCGGCTTCGGGGTACTGCATGGCACGGAGGATTATCGCGACGCTTGCGTCTACGACCTGGTCGAGGAGTTTCGCGCGGGTCTGGTGGAGAGCGTCGTGCTGCACGCCTTCAACACCCGCCAGCTCGGCGCCGATCACTTCGCGCGGCTTGAGGACGGGACCTGGCATCTTGGTCGGCTGGGTGCCGATGCATTGATACGCGCTTACGAGGGCCGGGCCGAACGCCCGATCCTTCTGCCTCGCCTTGGGGTGCGGATGAGCTGGCGGCAGGTGATGCGCCAGCAGGCCGAGCATTTCGCCGCCCATGTCGAAGGCCGCACCCACTACACCCCCTATGTGCTGGACAACTGAGACATCATGCGCGCCCTGCTGCATGTCATCAGCTACGACATTGCCAGCGATGCCGCGCGGCGGCGCATCGCTGCCCAGCTTGAGGCCGTTGGTGTGCGTGTACAGGACAGTGTCTTCGAGGCGCATCTGACGCGCGAGGCCGGCGAAAACCTGCTGCGCGCGCTGGACCTGCTACGACCGGACGGGGATTCGATCCGCATGTATGTGCTGCCGGAGGATGCGCGCGCGGCGTCGCGGCAGGTGGGGGGAGCCCCCATAGGCGAAGCGACGGAGTTCTGGCTGCTGTGAGCGTGGCATATGACGACAGCGAGGGGCGGGGTGAGATCCGCCGGCGTCTCGACTCACCCGGGATCGAGGTGGATCTGCCGACCCTCGCGGCGCGCTGGTATCGGCAGACGGCGCGGTGGCGACTGCCGGGCCTCGCGCCATTGGCCGTCGATCCCGGCCTTGTCGGGCGCATTCGTGGTGCCTTCGGCCAGCGGCTGACGCGGTCGGCCTCCGCCGCCGCCCTGGCTGGGCAGCCCTGCACCTTCGAGCCGCCTTCGGCCTTTGAAGTGCTCTGGCGCAAGCAGGGGCGCATCGGCGCAGGCTACGAACATGCGGCGCCGTTCGTCATCGGCGTCTCGCCCCATGCGGGTGCACTGGATATCGAGCTGACCGTGTTCGGTTTTGCCAGTGAGTGGATGCCGGCCATCCTGGAGACGATGACGGCAGCCCTGCTCCATGACGTCGATTGGGCCGGAAATACGCGACTTTTCGTGCCGGCCATCCGCGTGGAGGGGCGTAACCTCGTCACCTTGCCAAGTCTGGATCACGAAGCTGAGGGCAGCTCGTCTTTGATGCTGGAAATGCTCTCGCCGCTGGTGATCACCGGGGTTGATCCGCGCTCGAAGCCAGCGAGTCTCGTCATTGGCCTCGTTCGCCGTGTGGAGGCCCTCGCGCGCTGGCAGGACACAGCTCTCTCGGTAGAGGTGAGCGATGCGCTATGCGGCCAAGCGCGAGAGCTCACCTATGACTTCGACGAGTTCCATGAGGTGCGCTGGCGTCGTGGCTCCCAGCGTCAGGATAAGTGGATCCCGATGCGCGGCTATTTCGGTAATCTCCTAATCTCCGGGGCGCCGATGAGGCGCGGCGACTTCGAGCGGCTGTTCGCCCTCGGCGAGATTTGTCACATCGGGGCGGACATCGCCTTCGGCTGCGGCAGGTACCGAATCACCCCTGCGGCATGACGCACATCATCGCGTCGGCTCCCTATGCGCCCTTCCTGAAACGGGTTACCGGCAGCCAACGGAGAAACATCAGATATGAACCAGAAGGGATTGTCGGAATCGGTCCAGCGCTGCCCGGGGATGACGGCGTGTGTGGATAACGACGTGTGGGGATGACGGCGCGCGCGGGGGCGGCGGCGTAGGGGTGCGGTGCAGGGAGGGCGGCGCAGTGCGACCTAAGTGACGTCGCGGGGAGACAGCGGGGGCAGCACCGCAGCAGCACCGCGGTGCTGTATCGCGGAGGCAGGACCGACGTCGCCCGCACCACGTCAGGACCGGGCTTGACCCGGCCATCCGCCGCGTCCCGCCGGGAGCGGGCGGTGATGGGGGATCCCCGGGTCAAGCCCGGGGATGACGGCGTGTCGGGCTAACCGCTTTTGGGGATGACGGCGTACGGGGGCGGTACGGAGCGGCGCCGTACGCGGGGCGGCCGGGCGGGGGCGGCGCTCGACGTCGCATTGCATCTCCCGGCGGCCGGGGCCATGCTCCCGCCGCCGCGGCGCTCTCCGGCGGTTTCCCCCAGATTCCGCCGCGACGAGGAGAAACCCGCGCAATGCCGCACCACGTGCCGCTGATCGCCACCATCTGCATCGGTTTCGTGCTGGCGGGGCTGTTCGGCTATGTGGCGACGCGGCTGCGGCTTTCCCCCATCGTCGGCTATCTCGTCGCCGGCCTCGCGGTCGGGCCCTACACGCCCGGCTTCGTCGCCGACGCCGCGCTGGCCCAGCAGCTCGCCGAGCTGGGGGTGATCCTGCTGATGTTCGGGGTGGGGCTGCACTTCGCCCCGCGCGACCTGCTGCGGGTGTGGAGCATCGCGGTGCCCGGGGCGATCGCGCAGATCGCGGTGGCGACCGCCGCCGGGCTGGGCCTGGCGCTGCTGTGGGGCTGGAGTCTCGCGGCCGGGCTGGTGTTCGGCCTGTCGCTCTCGGTCGCCTCCACCGTGGTGCTGCTGAGGGCGCTGGAGGAGCGCCGCACGCTGGAGACGGAGAAGGGCCGCGTCGCGGTGGGCTGGCTGGTGGTGGAGGACCTCGCCATGGTCCTCGTGCTGGTGCTGATGCCGGTCTTCGCCGGGCTCGCCCGCGGCGAGGCGGCCGATCTCGAGCGGCTCGCGCTGTCCATCGGCACGACGCTCGGCGGGGTGGCGGCCTTCGTCGTCATCATGCTGGTGGTGGGGCGGCGGCTGATCCCGTGGATGCTGGCGCAGGTCGCCCGCACCGGCTCGCGCGAGCTGTTCACCCTCGCGGTGCTCGCCATCGCGCTGGGCATCGCCTATGGCTCCGCGCTGCTGTTCGGGGTGTCCTTCGCGCTGGGCGCCTTCTTCGCCGGGCTGGTGCTGGCGGAGAGCGACCTCAGCCACCGCGCGGCGGAAGGGTCGCTGCCGCTGCGCGACGCCTTCGCGGTGCTGTTCTTCGTCTCGGTCGGCATGCTGTTCGACCCCGGCATCCTGCGCCACCCGCTGGAGATCGCCGGGGTGCTGCTGGTGATCCTCGTCATCAAGTCGCTCGCCGCGGTCGGGCTGGTGCGGCTGCTCGGCCGCGGCCGGGGGCTGGCTGGCGCCATCGCGGCGAGCCTGTCGCAGATCGGCGAGTTCTCCTTCATCCTGGTCGGGCTCGGGGTGCAGCAGGGGCTGGTGCCGCCGGAGGCGCGCGATCTCGTGGTGGCGGGCGCGCTCATCTCGATCGCGCTGAACCCCTTCATGTTCGCGCTGTCGCGCCGGCTGTTCGGCGACCCCGCCGCGGAAGGCGCCGCCGGGCCGGCCGGCGAGCTGCACGGGCCGCATCGGCCCCATGGCGACGGGCCGGTGCTGCTGATCGGGCTGGGCCGGGTCGGCGCCGCTATCGCCGCCCAGCTGCGCGAGGCGCGGCTGCCGCTGGTGACCATCGATCAGGACCGGCTGAAGGTGGAGGGCTGGCGGCGCGCCGGCGGGCGCGGCGTGGTCGCGGTCGGCAGCCCCGACGAGATACTGGAGGAGGCCGGCATCGCCACCGCCCGCATGCTGCTGGTGACGGTGCCGAACGAGCTGGAGGCCGGGGCCTATGTCGCCGCCGCCCGCGAGCGCCGGCGCGACCTCTTCATCATGGCGCGGGCCCACAGCGACGACGGCACGGAGCACCTGCGGGGTGCCGGGGCCGACCTCGTGGTCTATGCCGAGCAGGAGGTGGCGAGCCGGATGGTGGAGAACATCCTCACCGGCTGAACCGGGCCGTGGCTGGACACATCGTCCACCTCACCGCACTGACCCGCCACGGCGTAGCGGGGGGCTTTCCGGCCTCTGACCGGCCCTCGTCGCAAGAAAAAACCGGGCCTCCTTGCGGGGCCCGGCTAAAGTTTTGCCGCGCGAGGCGGCAACCTTCCAGAGGGGAACAGCTGAAGCAGTCGCTACAGCTCGCTCCCTATATGCCCAGCGGTCGGGCATCGTGCAATGCAATGTGCCTGCATGGCAGGCATGCATTTCGCACTTGGCCGGCTATTCCGCCGTAACATGATGCTTCCTGAGGCAGCGCAACCTTTCATTGCAGCGGCGCGCGCCCAGGCGTAGCCTTTTCCCACGGCCCGCAGAGGCCGGCGGAGGATCTACGCCATGATGCACCCTAGGGTCGCGGCCTGCGCCGCGCTTCTCACCGTCGCCGCTGCCCCCGTGCAGGCGGCGCCAACCTCTATCGCCATAGCGGATCTGGGTTTTTCCGACTCGTCGGGGGAAGCTGCCGACCAGGCCGCGCCGCACCGCGCCCGCCTGCAGGATCTCGCCGCGACTCTGCGGCGGGATATCGGGGCGCAGGACGACCTTCAGGTCCTTGCCCTGACCTGCGGCGAATCGACCTGCCCGGTCGATGCGCCGGGCGTCGCGGCGCTGCGCGAGCGGGCACGGCAGCAGGGCGCCACGCTGGTGCTGGTCGCCGGTGTCCATAAAATGAGCACGCTCGTGCTGGCGATGCGGGTCGGCGTGCTCGATGTGGCGTCCGGCCGGCTGGTGGCGGAGCGCTGGCTCAGCTTCCGGGGTGATACGGATGAGGGCTGGCGCCGCGCCGGCGACTATGTCGCGCGCGAGATCGCGGCGGCCATCGAGCCCACGAAATAGCCGCAAGCTATTGATAAATCAAAAGTTCCAGCGCTGCGCCTTGGCAACGAGGAAGTCGCGGAACACCTGGATTCGCGCCACGGACCGCATCTCCTGGGGGTAGACGAAATAGGCTTCCAGCGTCGGCGTCGGCCGCTCCGGGAAGAGCTGCACCAGCGTGGCGGAATCCTCCAGCAGGTAGTCCGGCACGATGCCGATGCCCACCCCGCGCTCCACCGCGCGCTTGAGCCCGAGCACGTTGTTCACGGAAAGGGCGGGCACCCGGGCGCCCTGGGTGTCTTCCAGCCCGGCGCGTTCCAGCCAGTTAAGAGCCTGGAAATACGAGGGAATCGGGCCGCCGAGCAGGATGATGCGGTGCTTTTCCAGCTCGTCGAGCGTGCGCGGGTGGCCGTTGCGCTTGAGATATTCCGCCGAGGCGAAGGCGTGGAAATGCACGGTGAAGAGCTTGCGCTGGATCAGGTCCGGCTGCACCGGCTGGCGCAGGCGGATGGCGACGTCCGCCTCCCGCATGGCGAGGTCCAGCTCTTCATCGGTCAGGATCAGCGTGATGCGGATGTCGGGGTAGAGCTCGAGGAATTCGCCGATTCGCGCGGTGAGCCAATGGGTTCCGAGGCCCATGGTGGTGGTGACGCGCAGCTCGCCATTGGGCTTTTCGCGGCTGTCGGTCAGCTTCGCCCGCGCCGCCTCCAGCTTCATGAACACTTCGTGGGCGGTGCGGTAGAGCAAGTCGCCCTGCTCGGTGAGGATCAGCCCGCGGGCGTGGCGGTGGAACAGGGGAATGTTGAGTTCCTGTTCCAGAGCAGACACTTGCCGGCTCACCGCGGATTGTGACAGCCCCAGCGCCTCGCCGGCATGGGTGAAGGACCCCGCCTCCGCGGCCACATGGAAGACCTTCAGCTTGTCCCAGTCCATGCCGCCTGCGCGGGACCTCGGCGAATCCATGTGTTCCTCGCGTTTCCTATTCGGCGGCTTGGGCCAGAGGCTCGCGCGCGGCGAGGAAGCGTTCTGCCTCCAGCGCCGCCATGCACCCCATTCCCGCGGCGGTGATGGCCTGGCGATAGATGTCGTCCGCCACGTCGCCCGCCGCGAACACGCCTTCCACCGAGGTCGCGGTGGAATGCGGCGCGGTCCAGACATAGCCGCTGGGCTTGAGCTGGAGCTGACCCTGCACCAGTTCCGTCGCCGGGGCATGGCCGATGGCGATGAAGACGCCGTCGGCATCGAGCCGGCTCAGCGCCCCGGTCTCGACATTCTTCAGCACCACGCCCTTCACCTTGGGCGGCTCGTTTTCGCCGACGATCTCATGCAGAGCCGCGTTCCACACCACTTCGACCTTGGGGTGGCTGAACAGCCGCTCCTGCAGGATGCGCTCGGCCCGCAGATGGTCGCGCCGGTGCACCAGCGTGACCTTGGAGGCGAAATTGGTGAGGAAAAGCGCTTCCTCCACCGCGGTGTTGCCGCCGCCGACCACCAGCACCTGCTTGCCGCGGTAGAAGAAGCCGTCGCAGGTCGCGCAGGCGGAGACGCCGAAGCCGCGATAGGCCTGCTCGGAGGGCAGTTCCAGCCAGCGCGCCTGCGCCCCGGTGGCGAGGATCAGCGTTTCCGCCAGCCAGACCGCGCCGGAATCGGTCTCCAGCCGGAACGGCCGGCTCGACAGGTCGGCCCTGGTCACGATGTCGGTGACGATCCGCGTGCCCATGTGCTCGGCCTGGGCCTGCATCTGCTCCATCAGCCACGGTCCCTGGATGGGATCGGCGAAGCCGGGGTAGTTTTCGACGTCGGTGGTGATGGTGAGCTGCCCGCCGGGCTGGATGCCCTGGATCAGCACCGGCTCCAGCATGGCGCGGGCGGCGTAGATGGCCGCAGTGTAGCCGGCCGGGCCCGAGCCGATGATGAGGACCTTCACATGGGTGGGGACGCCGGGGCTGCTCATCGGATGGCTCTTCGGTCTGCGCGGGATCGGCTGGAGTCGGGCGCTACGGTTCTCTGCATGCGAGGCGCCAATAAGGCGTCGCCAGCCATGCGAAAATGTAGGAGCACGACGCCACCTCCGCAAGCGGCGCAGCCCTTATCCCAAAGTTGTCCATAGGAGAAGGCGCCCGGCGGCGGCCTCCACGGGAAACATTATTGCGCTCGGGCGGCCGTCCAGTATGGTGCGCGCGCTGAAGCCGCTTCTCCGGGAGGCGGCCCAAGGGAGAACCTCGTGCCACGCCGGATCGACGACATCGACTGGAACATCCTGCGCGAGCTGCAGAACGACGGTCGCATCACCAATGTCGAGCTGTCCCGGCGGGTGGGAATCTCGGCGCCGCCCTGCCTGCGGCGGGTGCGCGCGCTGGAGGAAGAAGGCCTCATCAAGGGCTACCGCGCCCTGCTCGACGAGAAGAAGCTCGGCTTCGACCTGATGGCCTTCGCGATGGTGCATCTGGTCAGCCAGGCGGAGGCCGACCTTTCCGCCTTTGCCGAGCAGGTCGAGCGCTGGCCGCTGGTGCGCGCCTGCTGGATGCTGTCCGGCGAGACCGATTTCATCCTGCTCTGCGTCGCTCCCGATCTGCGCAGCTTCCAGAATTTCGTGCTGGAG
>CAZIXP010000108.1:0-6015 GCA_964543245.1 uncultured Starkeya sp. | reverse complement strand
CGCGCCGAATGTGCGCAACGTGAAGACCGCGCTCACGCTGCGCCAGGCCAAGGACGCCCCGGTGGTGCCGATGGAGAGCCCGGCGACATGATCGTCGCGACCGCCACCGACGCCGCCTATGTCGAGCTGACGGCGGTGCTGCTGGCTTCGCTCGCGGTCCATGCCGGACCGGAGGTCGCGGCGGTCTATGTCTTCTGCGACCAGGTCGCGGCGGCCGACAAGGCGCGTCTGGCGTCGAGCTGGCCGCGGGGCGACCTGCGTTTCGTCGATCTCGCCGCCGACGAGATCGAGCGCTTCACCCGCCTGCCGGTCAGCCGCCATCTCTCGCGCACCGCCTATGCCCGGGTGCTGATGCCGGCGAGGCTGCCGGAGGCGACCGGCCGGCTGCTCTATGTCGACTGCGACACCGTGGTGAACGGCTCGCTCGCCCCGCTGGAGGCGCTCGACCTCGGCGGACGGCCGCTCGGCGCGGTGGAGGATGCGGCGACGCCGGAGCGTCGCATCGCGCGCAACCGCAAGATCGGCATGCCGGACGGCATGGCCTATTTCAACAGCGGGGTGCTGCTGATCGACCTTGCCGCCTGGCGGGCGGCGCGGGTGGCCGAGCGCACCTTCGCCTTCGTCGCCGCCCGGCCGGACCTGCCGATGATGGACCAGGATGCGCTCAACGGCGCCCTGGCCGGCGACTGGGCGCCGCTCGACGACAGCTGGAACCGCCATCGCCCCAAGGTGGGCGGGCGCTATCCCGACCCGCCGGAGGTCTGGAAGGCGGCGCGGATCATCCATTTCATCGGGCAGGAGAAGCCGAACTTCACCGATTGCCGGCATCCCGCGCGCGACGTCTTCCTGCACCACCGGCGGGCAACGCCCTATGCCGGGCGGCCGCTGCGGAGCTGGCTGTCGCGCAAGATCGCCAAGAAGCTGAACGACGTGAAGCGCCGCCTGGGGCGGCTGCAAAGGGCGCGGGTGGCGTCATGAAACTGCTGGTGCTGCGCGACAAGAAGCCGGGGCATTTCCACCAGGCTGAGGGCGTGGCGCTGGCCATCGGCCGCATGACGCCCATCGACATCCGCCGGATCGACATCCGCCCGAGCTGGTTCGCCCATGACGATATCCGCAAGATCATCATGCGGCGCTACGCCCACGACCCCGCCTACTGGCTGAAGGCGATGTACCGGATCGACGTCGGCGCGCTGGAGCGGCCGGATGCGCTGGTCGGTTCGGGACGTCCGACCATCTCCGCCGGCATCCTGCTCAAGCGCGTCTTCGATGTGCCGTTCCTCTATTCCGGGCAGATCGGCGGCTACGACACGCGCGAGGTGGACCTGCAGATCGTCGCCTCGCCCCGCTCGGCCGGCAATCCGCGCTCGGCCTATGCGCTGATCCCCAACACCGTGAACCCGGACCTGCTGCCGCCGCCGCGCCGTCTGGCCGCGGTGGACGATCTGCGCGGCGCGGAGCTGGCGCTGCTGATCGGCGGCACGGCCTACCGCAAGGAATTTCCGGCGCATGAGTGGGCCTCGCTGGTGCGGCTCGTCGGCGAGGTCGCCGACCGCTACGGCGTGCGCTGGCGGGTCAGCACCTCGCGCCGCACGCCGGATGAGGTCGGCGACATGTTTGCCGCGCTCGAGGCCGCCGGCAAGCTCGCCGAGTTCATCGATTTCCGGCGCGCCGGGGCGGGCTCGGCCGGTAATCTCTACCGGGCCGACGCCATCATCGTCACCGAGGATTCCATGAGCATGCTGGCGGAGGGGCTGACCGCCAAGCGGCCGGTGATCGGCCTGCGCTCCGCCGTGGTGCATGACGGCTACGCCAATGAGGCGATCGCGGCGATGGCGGCGGGGCCGAGCCTCGGCATCCTGCCGCTCGGCACGGTGACGGCGGAACAGTTCGCCCTGACGCTCACCCGGCTCGTCCCGCCGACCGTCGACGCACGGGACGCCATCGCCCGGGCGGTGGCGCCGGTCCTCGGCCTGGTGCCGCCCGGTCAGCCGGCCCAGACCGCCTCGTAGACGGCGTTGAGGCGGCGGGCCTCCTCTTCGATCGAGTGCTCCGCCAACGCCTGCGCCCGCGCGTCCTCGCGCATCTGCGCCTGTGCCTCCTCGCCGCCATCCATGAAGGCGGCGATCGCGGCGGCCATGGCGGTCACGTTGTCGGGCGGCACCAGCGCGCCGGTGCGACCTTCCGAGATGAGTTCGGGAAAGGCGCCGACCATCGCCGCCACCACCGGCACGCCGCAGGCCATGGCTTCCAGCGGCGTGACGCCGAAGCCTTCCCAGCGCTGCGGCGCCACATAAAGATCGAGCGGGGGGTACCAGTCGGCCACGGCGTGGGTCGGCACCTCGCCGGGGAACAGGATGCGGTCGGCCAGACCCGCCGCGGCGACCCGGGCCTTGAGCTCGGCGAGGAAGTCCTCATGCGGGCCGGTGGCGCGGCCGAGCACGACGCCGCCCCAGTCCGGCCGCGCCGGCAGCACATCGATCAGCGCGTCGACGAAGAGATCGGTGCCTTTCTGCCGGCGAATACGGCCGAAGCAGCCGACCAGCCTGAGATTCGGCAGACCGAGCGCCGCGCGGGCCGCTGCGCGGTCCGCCGCCGGGCGGAAGCGCTCGGTGTCGATGCCGTGATGGACGATGGTGGAGGGGCGCTTCAGATAGCCCGCCGTCGCCGCGGAGGTGGCGATGACGGCGTCCATCCGCCCGATGAGGAAGCGGGTCCACCGGGTGTGGCGGCGCTGCGAGGCGGAGGTGAAGACCAGCTTGAGCGGCATGCGCAGCCCGTCGCGCAGCAGCACCCCCGGCAGCATCTCGATGTTGCGGCGGGCATGCCAGATGCGCGGGCGGCCGCTGGCGGGGCGCCGCCACAGCCGCAGCAGGTCGCTCCAGCCGATGCGGGGCACCTCGCCGGCCAGTCCCGGCCCGAGGGCGGCGATGCCGACATGGCGGGCCTGTGCCGGCACCACGCGCTCCAGCGTCGCGGTGACGCCGGAGAGGCGCTTCTTGAAGTTGGGGGCGATGACCTCGACCGCGGCCATGTCGGGCCGCGACCGGCTGCGGGCCGGCGCCGCCTCGAAGGAGGGTGCGCCGGCATCCGGGTTCATGGGCTTGCCTTCAGGCATGGGCGGCCTCCGCTGAAAGGCGCCGGAAGCCGGCACCACGCCGGACGGGCTCTGCGATCAGCCGAAGCGGACGTCCGTGATTTCATAGGAGCGGGCGCCCTTGGGCGTTACCACTTCCACCGACGTGCCCTGCTTCTTGCCGATCAGGGCCCGGGCCATCGGCGAGGAGATGGAGATGCGGCCGGCCTTGGCGTCCGCCTCCATGTCGCCGACGATCTGCCAGCGCCGTTCTTCCTCGGTATCCTCGTCCACCAGCGTCACGGTGGCGCCGAACTTCACCACGTCCCCTGACATCTTGGTGATGTCGATGATGTCGGCGCGGGACAGCTTGTCCTCGAGCTCGGCGATACGGCCCTCGTTCAGCGCCTGCTGCTCCTTGGCCGCGTGATATTCCGCGTTTTCGGAAAGGTCGCCATGGGCGCGCGCTTCCGAAATCGCGTTGATGATGCGCGGCCGCTCGATCTGCTGACGCTGCTTCAGTTCCGCCTCGAGCGCTGCATGCCCGGAGACGGTCATCGGAACCTTTTCCATAGGTCTTTCAAGACCTCCCTATCAAACATGCGTCACGCCCGCGTGGAGCTTGAGGCCCCGGAGCGGGGCGTTCAAGTTCCATCGCGGGGTCACGATGTCGGTGTGGGCGCCATCACGCCTGCACCACGAATGGTCAGGAACGCCCGGCGCCGAAGTAATCCTGCAGCGCGCGCACCTGAAGATCACCGCCGATATAGGCCTTGATCCCGAGCGCGGCTGCGACGGCTCCCGATAGCGTGGTGTAGTACGGCACTTTATGCAAGAGGGCGGCGCGGCGAAGCGAGCGGCTGTCCGCCAGCGCCTGGGCACCCTCCGTGGTGTTGAACACCAGCTGGACCTCGCCATTCTTGATGGCGTCGACGATGTGGGGCCGGCCTTCCAGCACCTTGTTGATCTTGGTGCTGGGGATGCCGTTGGCCGCGAGGTAGCGCTGGGTGCCGGAGGTGGCGATCACCTTGAAACCGAGCGCGTTCAGCAGGCGGATCGACTCGAGGATGCGGGGCTTGTCGTCCTCGCGCACCGAGACGAACACGGTGCCGGACTTCGGCACCTTGGTCCCGCCGCCGAGCTGGCTCTTGGCGAAGGCCACCTCATAGGAGCGGTCGAGGCCCATCACCTCGCCGGTGGAGCGCATTTCCGGGCCGAGGATGGTGTCGACGCCGGGGAAGCGGGCGAAGGGGAACACCGCCTCCTTCACCGCGACATGGTCCAGCGCCGGCGGGGTGAGGCCAAAGCTGGCGAGAGGCTCGCCCGCCATGACGCGGGAGGCGATCTTGGCGATCGGCTGGCCGATGACCTTGGCGACGAAGGGCACGGTGCGCGAGGCCCGCGGATTGACCTCCAGCACGTAGATGTCGCCGTCCTTGATGGCGTACTGCACGTTCATCAGCCCGCCGACGCCGAGCGCCAGCGCGAGGCCGCGGGTCTGGCGCTCCAGACGGTCGATCGTGTCCGCCGTGAGCGAGTGAGGCGGCAGCGAGCATGCCGAATCACCGGAATGGATGCCGGCCTCCTCGATGTGCTCCATGATCCCGCAGATGAAGGTGTCCTTGCCGTCGGCGAGGCAGTCGACATCCACCTCGATGGCGTCCGAGAGGTAGCGGTCGAACAGCAGCGGGTTCTTGCCGAGGACGGTGTTGATCTGCCCCGTCTTGTCGTTGGGGTAGCGTGCCTTCACGTCGTTCGGCACCAGCCCCGGCAGCGTCTCGAGCAGGTAGTCGCCGAGCTGGGTGTTGTCGTGGATGATCTGCATCGCCCGCCCGCCCAGCACATAGGACGGCCGCACCACCAGGGGATAGCCGAGATCGCCGGCGATGAGCCGGGCCTGCTCGACCGAATAGGCGATGCCGTTGGCCGGCTGCCGCAGCTTCAGCCGCTCCAGCAGCGTCTTGAAGCGGTCACGGTCCTCGGCGAGGTCGATAGCGTCGGGCGAGGTGCCGAGAATGGGGATGTCGGCCTGTTCCAGCGCATGGGCCAGCTTCAGCGGGGTCTGGCCGCCGAACTGGACGATGACGCCGTGCAGCGTGCCCTGGCTGCGCTCGCGCTCGAGCACCTCGATGACGTCCTCGGCGGTCAGCGGCTCGAAATACAGCCGGTCCGAGGTGTCGTAGTCGGTGGAGACCGTCTCCGGGTTGCAGTTGACCATGATGGTCTCGTACCCCGCTTCCTTCAGCGCGAAGGCGGCGTGGCAGCAGCAATAGTCGAACTCGATGCCCTGGCCGATGCGGTTGGGTCCGCCGCCGAGGATCGCCACCTTCTTCGCCGTGGACGGGCGCGATTCATCGGCCGGGGTGCCGGCGAAGGGCGCCTCATAGGTCGAGTACATATAGGCGGTGGGCGAGGCGAACTCGGCGGCGCAGGTGTCGATGCGCTTGTAGACCGGGCGCACCCCCAGCGCGAGGCGGCGGCCGGTGACCTGCTCCTCGGTCATGCGGGCGAGGCCGGCAAGGCGCGAATCCGAGAAGCCCATCGCCTTCAGGCGGCGGAAGGCGGCGGCGTTGCGCGGCAGGCCGTGGGCGCGGACCTTCGCCTCCATCTCGACGATGGCGCGCAGCTGCTCGAGGAACCACGGATCGATCTTGCAGGCGGTGTGGATGGTCTCGTTGTCGAAACCGAGCCGCATGGCCTGGCCGACCTTCAGCAGCCGGTCGGGCGTCGGGGTGCTGATGGCGGCGCGGATGGCGTTCTTGTCGTCGCCCTGGCCGAGGCCGTCGATCTCGATCTCGTCGAGCCCGGTGAGGCCGGTCTCCAGCGAGCGCAGCGCCTTCTGGAGGCTCTCCGGGAAGGTCCGGCCGATCGCCATCGCCTCGCCGACCGACTTCATCGAGGTGGTGAGCACCGGGTCGGAGCCCGGGAACTTCTCGAAG
>CAZIXP010000107.1:0-13630 GCA_964543245.1 uncultured Starkeya sp. | reverse complement strand
GAACCGGTAATTGGTCGGCACCGGGGACCGCTCGCCGGTGGCGGGGTTGCGGAGCTCGTCGGCCAGCGTTGCCGACGCTGCCGGAGTTGCCTTCGCGACGGGTTCCGGCCGGGGGGCGGCAGGCTTTTTGCCGCCGGCCCCGGACAGGGGAGCCGCGTTCCCGCCGGCGGCGGCCGACTCCGCCCCGGCGGCGCGATGTCGATGCCGCGCCATGGCGCGCGGCGAAGCCAGCCTCCGCGCTGTGGCGCGGCGCGCGACCAAGACCCGGCCGGCGGGCGCAACGCTCGTCCGGCCGGGGCGTTCACGACGGCAGCACAGGGGAGACGCCATGGACACGCCCACCCGCAAGGCCCTCGAATTGCTTCTGGATATCGCGGAAGAGCGCCGCATCCACGAGGCGGAAAAGCCCGACCCCGACTTTGCCGCCCGGCTGGAGGCGGCCATCGCGCAGGTGCGCAGCCTGCTCGGCGTGCTGGGCGACGCCGCGAGCTGACACCGCGCGCAGCCCGCCGTCATCGGCAAACGCCCGATCCGGCGCACCGGATCGGGCGGGCGGGCCAGCGGACTGGCCAGGAGGCTGGCAACAGGACTGGCCAGCGGACCGCCGCTCCCGCTGCATCGGGGGTGCATGCAAGGCGTGCGCGACGGAGGGCGGGGCTCAGTGGCTGGAGCGGGCGTTCGCGGTTTCCTGCTGCAGGATCGCGGCCGTGCCGTTCTGGGCGGTCTGGCTGAGATAGGCGTTGCGGCCTTCGGTCAGCGGCGAGGTGCTGGCCGCCTCGGCAGCGGAAGCGCCGAACGCCACGGCAGCAACGACCAGAAGAGCGGAAGCGGTCTTGAGGTTGATCATCATCGTTCTCCCTGTTTGAAGGTCGATCTCGGCCCGACATCGACGATGACAACCTATCTCCGCGCGCTCCTGCACGTTATCGACTTGATGTTTCGCCGGAACAGCCATGAATGTGACAGAACACATACAGGCGTATGGTACGAAGGCCGGCCCGCCTGCGGCGTGCAGGCGGGCCGGATTTCATCTCAGGCAGAGGCGCGCAGCGGCGCCACGGCGGGCTCCGCCGCCGGCTCCAGCGCGTTGAGGACGGCATCCTCGACCCGCTCCAGCCAGACGAACTCCAGCCGGTCGCGGGCATCCTGCGGGATGTCCTCATAGTCGCGCCGGTTGCGCGCCGGCAGCATCACCCGGGTGAGCCCCGACCGCGCGGCCGCGACCACCTTCTCCTTGATGCCGCCGACCGGCAGCACGAGACCGCGCAGCGAGATTTCGCCCGTCATCGCGGTGTCCTTGCGCACGGTGCGGCCGGAGAGCAGCGAGACCAGCGCAGTGAACATCGCCACGCCCGCGCTCGGCCCGTCCTTGGGGGTCGCCCCCGCCGGGACGTGGACATGCACGTCGTTCTTCTCGAACAGCGCGGGGTCGATGCCGAACTCCGCGGCGCGGCTCTTCACCAGGCTCATCGCCGCCTGGGCGCTTTCCTTCATCACGTCGCCGAGCTGGCCGGTGAGGATCAGCCCGCCGCGGCCCGGCACCCGGGTCGCCTCGATGAAGAGGATGTCGCCGCCGACCGGCGTCCAGGCGAGGCCGGTGGCGACGCCGGGCACGCTGACGCGCAGCGCCACCTCATCCTCGAACAGCGGCGGGCCGAGCACCTCCGGCAGGTCCGCCACGGTGATGGCGGCCTTCTCCACCGTGCCCTCGGCGATGCCGACGGCGAGGCGCCGCACCGCGCGCCCGACCTCGCGCTCGAGATTGCGCACGCCGGATTCCCGCGTATAGGCCCGGATCAGGGCCTTCAGCGCCTCGTCGTCGATCGTGACCTGGCCTTCGCTCACCCCGTTCGCCGCGAGCTGGCGACGGACGAGGTAGCGCCGGGCGATCTGGAGTTTCTCGCTGTCGGTGTAGCCCGACAGGGTGATGATCTCCATGCGGTCGCGCAGCGGGCCGGGGATGGTGTCCAGCATGTTCGCGGTGGCGATGAAGACCACGCGCGAGAGGTCGAACGGAACGCCGAGATAATTGTCCCGGAACGTACCGTTCTGCTCGGGATCGAGCACCTCCAGCATCGCGGCGGAGGGATCGCCCTGGATGCCGGAACCCATCTTGTCGATCTCGTCCAGCATCATCACGCAGTCGCGGGTGCCCGCCTTGCGGATGCCCTGGATGATGTTGCCCGGCAGCGCGCCGACATAAGTGCGCCGGTGGCCGCGGATCTCCGCCTCGTCATGCACGCCGCCCAGCGAGACGCGCACGAAGGCGCGGCCCATGGCGCGGGCGATGGACTGGCCGAGCGAGGTCTTGCCGACGCCGGGGGGACCGGCGAAGCACAGGATCGGCGCCTTGCCGTTGGGCG
Source organism: uncultured Starkeya sp. (assembly GCA_964543245.1). Lineage (GTDB taxonomy): Bacteria > Pseudomonadota > Alphaproteobacteria > Rhizobiales > Xanthobacteraceae > Ancylobacter. The sequence continues at coordinate 11,267 of CAZIXP010000107.1, read as the reverse complement.
CGAGCTTGCGCACGGCGAGATATTCCACGATGCGGCGCTTGATCTTGTCGAGGCCGAAATGGTCCTCGTCGAGAATGCGGCGCGCCTCGGCGATGTCGATCGTCTTCTCCTCCGGCAGCTTCCACGGCAGGGCGATCAGCCAGTCGAGATAGGTGCGGATCATGCCGTATTCGGCCCCGGCATCCGGCATGCGACGCAGCCGGCCCAGCTCCTTGCGGGCCATCTGCTCGACATCCTCCGGCATGCCGGCGTCGGCGATCGCCTTTTCGAGGTCGGCAATCTCCTGGCTGTTGCCGCTGTCCTCGCCGAGCTGCTTCTGGATCGCGGCCATCTGCTCGCGCAGCAGCACCTCGCGCTGGCGCTCGTCCAGCGACGCCTTGGTCTGGCGGCCGATCTCCTGCGAGAGCCGCAGCACCTCGATGCGGTGGGCGAGCAGGCGCGCGACCTTGTTCATGCGCGCGACGATGTCGACCGTCTCGAGCAGTTCCTGCTTCTCCTCGGGGGAGATGTCGATATAGGCGGCGACGAGGTCGGCCAGCGCCGCGGGCGAGGCGGCGCCGCGCACGGCGGCCACCAGCTCCTGCGGCACCTGCGGCAGCAGCTCCAGCGCCTCCGAGGCCTGGCCCTGGAGGTGGACGAAACGCGCCTCGATTTCCGGCGTGCCCTCGGTGCTCTCCTCGATGCGGCGCACCCGCGCGGTGATGAAGGGCTTCTCCTTGACGAACTCCTCGACACGGAAGCGCTGCTCGCCCTGGCAGACGAGGTGGTGGGTGCCGTCCGGCGCGGTGACATAGCGCAGGATGTTGGCGACCACGCCCATGCGGTGCAGGTCCATCGGGCCGGGCTCGTCGACGGCGGGGTCGCGCTGCATCAGGATGCCGACCGGGCGGCCTTCGCGGATCGCCTGCTGGGCGGCGGCGATGGAGGCGGGACGCCCGACCACCACCGGCATCACCACGCCGGGGAACAGCACGAAGCTGCGGACCGGCAGGATGATGAGCGTGTCGGCGCCGTTGCCCTGGGTGCCGGCACCGCCAGCGCCGGCTTCAGCGGGCGACAGCGAGGCGCCGCCGGTCTCAGCGGAGAAAGCGGGAGTGGTACGGGTGAAAACGGGGTTCTGCATGGTGTTGTGCCCCCTCAAACCTTACGCAGGACAATGGCGAGGCAGCCATTGACGACGGACGGACGCGAAACCTCGTAGCGGCCCGGCGGCAGCGCCAGCTGGCGCTCGAATCGGCCCTGCGGAAGCTCCATGCGATGGATGGTGGCGGTGCGCAGCTCGGCGGGGAGCACGCGCTCTCCCGAGATCTGCAGCACGCCGTTCTGGATGGCGACCTGCATGCGGGCGGGGTCGACACCGGGCAGCGCGGCGAGGACGAGAAGTTCGTGCTCGGTCTCGAGGACGTCGACCGGCGGCTCCCAGCAGGGCGCGTGGCCGCGGGCGCGGGCCGGCGCCGCCGCGGGCTGGAACATCTGCCGGTGCAGACGCTCCGCGCGGTTCAGCATCTCGACCGCGTCCGACCACATCCAGGCGCGGGGGTCGTTCTTCTTCATGATGGCTCCTGCGGGGTGAGGATTTCGGCCGCAGCCGTCCCCCGCCAGCGGCATATGGGGTGGCATCGGCGCCGCGCCAGAGTGCCGTGATGCATTATATCGCGAACGATATTTTCATTTCCGCAAACACGCCAGGGGTCTTGCAAAAGCGGGACGGCACCCGTGCGAAGCCGCGGCCACGCGACGGCTCAGGCCGCGGCACCGGTCGGATAGCGCGCAACGGCGCCGGGCGCTTGCGGGAGCGCACGGCGCCGGCGCGGCGACAAACCGAGAGAGGGGCGGGCCGAGGTGTGGAAGCGGCGGGGACGCTCAGGCCGGACCGACGTCGGCGGCGGGCGCCGGGGCGGGTGGCGCCGGGCTCTTGCGGAACGTCCACAGGGCGTTGCCGGCATAGTGCCAGAGCACGAGCAGCCCGGTGCAGATCAGCTGCGCCGGCAGATAGGGCAGGCCCAGCGTGCGGGTGAACAGCGTCATCAGCAGCGCGTTGAGGCACAGCCCGATGCCGGCGACGGTGAAGAACTTACCGGCCGCCTCGACGTGGGACTTCGAGGAGCGGAAGGCGATGCGGCGGTTGAGCTGGTAATTGACCAGCCCGCCGGCGAGGAAGCCGGCGGTGGAGGCGAGCACCGGCCCGAGCCCGGCGCCGCGCACCAGCGCGATGAGAACCGTGTACTGCGCCAGCGTGCCGACCGCGCCGAGCGCGGCGAAGAGCAGGATGTGGCGCAGCCGCGCCGCAAGAGGAGAATGGCGCAGCCGCTCTGTGAGGGAAGAATGGCGCAGCCGCGCCGCGAGGGCAGAACGGGGCAGCCGGGTGGCGGGGCCGGCCGTCGCCGCCCCCGCTCCCGCGCTGTTTTCGGAACCTTCCGGCCGTTCCGTCATCGGGCCCGATCCCCCGTCAGGGCTTGCTGGCACGCGCCACCGTCGCGTCGCCGGCATCCTTCAGCGACACGGCGGGCGCGTCGAGATCGGTGCCCGAGGGACCATCCTCGTTGTCATCCCACGGCAGCGGCTCGGCGAGCGGGGTGTGGCGGGCCCGCATGTCCACCGCCATGGCGAGCGGCACGCCCATGCGGCTGATGGTCTTGTAGGTCATGCCGGGCATCACGTCGTCGCAGCCGATGTTGCGCGCGGTCAGCAGGAAGTCGGCGGTGTCCCAATCCTCGACCATGTCGACATTCGGGCCGAGATAGGTGGAGGCCTGCACGTCCTCGGCGCAGACCGCCACCTTGTAGCGGCGCGGCCCGGCGGCGACCTCGTGCTCGATGCCGCGGCGCAGGGCGATGGCCGCCTCGCGCACGCTGGACGACCAGTAGTCGCCCTCGAACCGGCCCCAAGCCCCGGCGGTGCCGCCGACCAGCTCGTTATAGGCGACGTATTCGTAAGGGTGCATCCGCACAAAGGTGCTGACGTTGAAGCCGAACACCGCCAGCGCCAGCGCCGCGAAGGCGAAGGCCGCCGGTCGCGAGCGCCGCACCAGCCCCCGCCACGCCGCCTGCAGACCCAGCGCCGCCAGAATGCTGACGGGCGGAATGACGAACAGGAAGTGGCGGATGCCGTTATAGAGCGGGGGGTGGTCGATCAGGGTGAAGATCACCGGCACCGCGATCGCCAGCAGCAGCGGCACGAAGCCGATCGCCCGGCGGGGATGGCGCGCCAGCGCGGCGCGCGCCCCGGCGCTGCGCAGCCCGCCGATGGCCGCCAGCCCCGCCCCCAGCGCGGCGAGAAGCCCGAGCAGGGTGATCTCCGGCAGCTTGATCAGCAGATATTCCGACATATAGGTGCCGGGAACCTGGCCGATCGGGGTGTCCTTGCCGTTGATGAGGGTGGAGAGGTCGAAGGTGAAGTTGTTGAACGTCCCCATCGCCGCGAACAGGTTGGTCGGCGGCAGCACCGACCACGGCCACGTCACCGCCATGATGGCGAGCGCGACGAGGCCGGCGATGACGAGGCGCGGCAGCAGCCGCAGCGGCAGGCGCGGGTCGCGCAGCAGCACGGTGGCGAAGCCGATGGTCAGCAGCAGGTAGAACACCGCGAAGACGCCGCCGACCCGCTGGCCCAGCGCGCCGCCGACCGCGATGCCCAGCCCCACCATCACCCGGCGGGAGGGCAGCTCCGGCAGCCGCACCACCATCAGCGTGATGAAATAGAGGCTCCACAGCATGGCGGCCGCGAAGGGCACGTCCTTGGTGTGCGTGAACATGGCGCCGCCATACATGCCCGTCACCGCGAGCAGCAGCACCGCCATGATGCCGGCCTTCTCGCTGCCGAGCAGCCGGGCGAGCCGCCACACCCCGAGCAGGCCGACGAAGCCGAAGCCGGCCGAGAGCAGGTGGCGCCACTCATAGACCGGCAGCGGCACATAGGGCTCCAGCCCCGCGGCGATCATGTCGAACAGGCCGCCATAGAGATAGAGGTTCACATAGTGGAAGGCGCGGTCGTCGGTGAAGCCGCTGCCATACCAGGCCAGCAGGAGCTGGCCATAGGTGTGCTGCACCGGCTCGTCATTGCTGATGCCGTAGTCGCGGAAGACCACGACGATCCACACCGCCAGCCCGGCGAACAGGCCGAGGCTGACGAGCCGGGTGAGGCTGGTGGAACGCCACGCACTCAGAAGCGCGGAGACGGGACGCAGGCCCGCAGAGGGAAAGTCGGCGACGCGCAGGCTCACAATTCGATACCGGGCACGAGAGAGGGGGCGTGCCGGTCGTCGGCACGGGCGGGGCGGGCGGCCGGCAGCAGGCCGGGCATCGGGCCGGAGAAGCCGACTTCGTCGGCCACAAGATACAACGGGCGCTGTTTCACCTCGGTGAAAATGCGGCCGATATATTCGCCCATCACGCCGAGGCTGATGAGCTGCACGCCGGACAGGAACAGCATGCCCACCATGATGGAGGCGAAGCCGGGGGTGCGCACGCCCAGGATCAGCGTCTCGCCGACGAGATAGGCGCCATACAGGGCGGAGAGCAGGGCGAGCCCGACGCCGACCAGCGACCACACCCGCAGCGGCACCATCGAGAAGGAGGACAGCCCGTCGATGGCGTAGCGCAGCAGCCGCAGCAGCGAGAACGAGCTGGTGCCGGCGACGCGCTCGGCCACCTCGAATTCGATCTCCTCCTGGCGGAAGCCGACCCAGCTGGTGATGCCCTTCATGAAGCGGTTGCGCTCCGGCAGGGCGTTGATCGCGTCGACCACCCGGCGGTCGAACAGGCGGAAATCGCCGGCGCCCTCGGGAATGTCGACCACGCACATGGCGCGCAAGAAATGATAGAAGCCGCGGCTGAACAGCCGGCGCGGCAGCGGATCGGTCTGCCGCGAGCGCCGCACCGCGATCACCATCTGCACCCCGGCGCACCAGCGCTCGATCATCTCGGGGATGACCTCGGGCGGGTGCTGCAGGTCGGAGTCCATCAGCACCACCATGTCGCCGCTGGCGGCACGGAGCCCGGCCGCCATGGCCGCCTCCTTGCCGAAATTGCGGGCGAATCGCAGCGCCTTGACCGCGGAATCGCGCGCGCCCAGCGCCACCAGCGTGTCGAAGCTCGCGTCGCGGCTGCCGTCGTCGACAAAAACGAACTCGCGCTGGAGGTCGGGGTAGGCATCCAGCACCTGGCACAGGCGCGCATGCAAAGCTTCGAGACAGCGCGCCTCGTTATACACGGGGACGACGATGGATATCAGGCGGGCTGACCCTAGGGCGCGTGCGGTCATGGGGGTTTCGATTGCTGAAGAGGGAACACATCGCATCAACGTAATGCCGATAGATGACATTACGTAAATTTGCTTTCATCGCAAGCAGGGCGTAAGGTATTATTCAATTGTGATATTTGTTTGGCCCCAAAAGACATGAATGATGACCTGAAGGCGATAGTAGTTTGCGCCGATGACTACGGATTGAGCGAGGGCGTTTCCGAGGCAATCGAGTCTCTCGTCGTCCAGGGCCGGCTCTCCGCCACCGGCGCCATGACCGGACTGCCGGCCTGGCGCCGCCGCGCCGCGGGCTTTCGTCAGCTCACCGCCCGCCACCCCGCCGATGTCGGCCTGCACTTCACCCTCACCGGCCAGCGCGCCCTCACCCCCGCCCGCGGCCTGGCCCGGGATGGCCAGCTGCCGGACATCGGCACGCTGATCCTGCGCGCGCTCGGCCGCAGCCTGCCGCTCGCCGCCATCCGCGACGAATTGCGCGCCCAGCTCGACGCCTTCGAAGATGGATTCGGCGCGCCGCCGGATTTTCTCGACGGCCACCAGCACGCCCACGCCCTGCCCGGCATCCGCGGCATCGTCGTCGAGGAACTGGCGACCCGCTATCCCGGCCGGGCGCCCTGGGTGCGCAACTGCACCGAACGGCCGTCCCATGCCCGGCAGCGGCGGCTCGGGCTCGGCAAGGCGATGCTGATCGGCACGCTCGGTGCCGGGCTGGCGCGCCGGGCGGCGGCCGCCGGGCTGCCCAGCAATGACAGCTTCCGCGGGCTGTATGATTTTTCCGAGCGCGTGCCCTACCGCGAGGTGTTCCGCGCCAGCCTGTCCGGGCCGGGGGAACGGGTGCTGGTGCACTGCCATCCCGGGGTGGTGGACGCGGAATTGCGGGCGCTCGACCCGCTGCTGGAGCCGCGCGAGCGGGAACTGGCCTATCTCGGCTCGGAAGCCTGCGGCGAGGACCTCGCCGCCGCCGGGGTGCGGCCAGGCCGCTTCCACGAGACCGGGCGCGGCGGCCGCGGCCGGCTCTAAGCCTTTGGCGTTGCCTGGCTTTCCGTCACCGACGCGGCGTCGTCATGGCCCACCAGCCGGCCCTCCTCGGCCTTGTAATAGTACTGGCTGGCGACCAGCCACCCCTTCAGCGGTCGCAAGGGCGGTATACAGGTAAGCAGAAGAAAGGGCAGCGTCGTCACCAGATGCACCCAATACGGCGCGCCATAGGCGACCTCCAGCCAAAGCCCGAACATCACCGCCGGAATGCAGCCGAAGCAGATGACGAAGAACGCCGGCCCATCCGCCGGGTCGGCGAAGGAAAAGTCCAGCCCGCAGACCTCGCAGCGTGGCGCCAGCGTGAGGAAGCCATTGAACATATGGCCCTTTCCGCAGCGGGGGCAGAGCCCGCGCACGCCGGTCGCGATCGGCGACAGCGGCGGCCATTCGGTTTGCGACATCGGAACGCCCCTTTCCATACCATCATTCGTTCGGATTGCATGTAGTCAATGCTGCATACAAATTCAATTCATTCCTGCCACTCTCTCCCGGCAACGGCACGCGGCGGATAGCCGCGCGCGTCCACCCCTCCCCGTCAACGCCGGCCGGCCCGGAAGGTGGCGGGTCGGTGCGGTGAGGTGGAGGATGGCGCCGATCACACCGGCTTGCGGCGGGGTGCCGCAGCGGCGGCAATGCCCGGTTGACAGCGCTTCACGACACGATATTATCGTGCGCGATATATCGAGACGGAACCGATCGCCTCCGCACCCCTTTTCGGCGGCCCCGCACCCTGCGGGCCGCCCCCGCCCGCCTGCCACCCACCGAGGATCGACCCATGAGCGTGAATGTTCTCTACCGCACCACCGCCACCGCCACCGGGGGCCGCGACGGCGCCGCCAAGACCGCGGACGGCACCTTCGAGGTGAAGCTCGCCACCCCGAAGGAGCTCGGCGGCGCCGGCGGCCCCGGCAACAACCCCGAGCAGCTCTTCGCCGCCGGCTATTCCGCCTGCTTCCTCGGCGCGATGAAGTTCGTGGCGTCGCAGGGCGGCCCCAAGGTGCCGGCCGACACCACCGTCACCGCCACCGTCGGCATCGGCCCGCGCTCGGAAGGCGGCTTCGGCCTCGACATCGACCTCGCCATCTCGCTGCCGGGCCTGCCGAAGGAAGAGGCCGAGGCGCTGGTGGAGAAGGCCCACCAGGTGTGCCCCTATTCCAACGCCACCCGCAACAATGTCGACGTCCGCCTGAGCGTCGCCTGACGCCCGGACGGCGCGGGCCCGCGCCCGCTCCGCGAGGCCCCCGCATGGGGGCCATCGGCGGCGCCCCGCGCCAGCCGTCCTCCGCTCTGAGAGGCCCCCGCCGGGGGCCATCGGGCGGCGCCTCGCACCACCCGTTCTCCGCTCTGCGAGGCCCCCGCATGGGGGCCTCGTTCGTTTCGGGCCCCTTTGGTTTCGGGGCTCACTCGGCCTCCGCCGCCGCGCACAGCAGCGCGAAGCCGCAGGCGGCGGCCAGCGCCCACATGCCGTGGACGAAGGCGCCGGCTTCAAGCAGGTTCACGCCCTTCTCGGCGAAGGCGGCGCACAGCGCGGCGCTGGCGAGGTGAAGCTGGGGGAACATGGGGGCAGTCTCCCTTTCAGGTTGAGCTACCCGCCCTATTCATACCATTCTAGGCGCAACTGAAATGGCTTCGGCCGCAACGCCCCCCGCAACGATCCGCAACGCTCCGCAATGGCCCGCAACCCCGACCCGCTATCCGCCCGCGCCGCCTTTGCGCGGCTGCTGGACGAGTATCTGCGGAAGGGCACGCGTCCCGGCAAGCTAAAGGGCCAGCCCCGCACCAATGTGGAGTTCGCCGACCGGATCACCTCGAGCCTGCCGCACACGGACACCCGGGTCGTCGCCGCCACGACAGTCGGCTACTGGCGCCGGGGGATGACCCTGCCCAAAGAGATCATGCCGATTCTGGACGCTCTGTTCGGCGCCGTTGCTGCGCAGAAGGCCGACCGCGACCGGCTTTTCGACGCCTATCTGGCCGCCGATGCGGAGAAAGCCGACACGGCGCCCGCCGAGCCGGAAACCTCCCTCACCACCCTCGCCGAGACCGCGCCGGACCCAGCGGGCGTGGCCTGGGTGGCGCAGGACGACCGGTTCGTCATCGACCGCACCGGGCGGAACTCCGACATCGCCGCGGCGCAGGACCCGCAGGTGCGGGAGATGCAGGACGTGGTGCGCAACTTCGCCGAGGACCTCGCCATCGCCACGGCGCGGCTGCACAATTCGCCGAGCTGGTCGCTGCTGCACCGCGCCGCCCGGGACCTGCACGCCCGGCTGGAGGGCGATCCCGCGGAGATGCCGGGCAAGCTCTTTTCTGTCTATAGCCTGCTGGTGCGGCTCGGCGGCTGCCTCGAAACCCATCAGCAGCTCGCCGCCCAACCAGACGACCAGCTGCCGTTCGCCATCCATGCCCGCCTGCGCGAACTGCTGCGCATAGGCGCGCCGTGGCTGCGCAGCTATCCCTCGGCTGCCCGCTGGGACGACGAGGCCGGCAAGATGCTGGTGCGTGTCAGCCTCTATGAGCCCGCACACAACTTCGCCCGCATCGCCCGGACCAAGGGCTCGATCGGCCAAGCGGATGCCACCGAGATCGAGGCGCGGGCCGACGCCGCCGGCCCCGGCTTCCTCGGCGAGACGGCCGGGGCCGGGGCCGTGGCGAGCCTCACCAATCTGGCGGTAGCGGTGGCCGGGGCGGCGCTGGGCGGCGGCGTCAGTCCCCTCCTCGCCGAGCGGGCGTGGGCGACTCTGGCGGCGGCCCCCGCCGAGGTGGCGGCGCTGGCGGAAAGCCGGCCGGACGACCTGAAGCACGCGCTGCTCTTCGCGCTGGAAGAGGCGGCGCGGGCGGGGGAGATTGAGGCGGGCGAGGGGTTACCGGAGGAAGAGAACGGCGCGGCGCCGGAGGCGGCCCGGCCGGAGGCGATACCGGAGGATGTCGAGGCTCAAGCGCGGGCGATGATCCTCGAAGGCCATCCCCCGCCGGTGGCGTGGCGGCCGTTTATCAGGAAACTGGAATTCAAGGACAGCGGTATCGAAGACCTGCAGCCGCTTGCGGGACTGACGGCGCTCTCATCGCTCGACCTGAGTCGCACAGGAATTACCAACCTCGCCCCCCTCGCGGGACTGACAGCGCTCTCATCGCTCAGGCTGAACGGCACGGCAGTCGCCGACCTCGCCCCCTTCGCTGGGCTGACCACGCTCTCAGAACTTTTCCTGAGCGGCACAGACGTCGCCGACCTCGACCCCCTTGCCGGACTGACTGCGCTCTCATGGCTCGACCTGAGCGGCACAAACATCACCGACCTCGCCCCTCTCGCCGGGCTCGCCGCGCTCTCATCGCTCAACCTGAGCGGCACGCCCGTCACCGACGTCTCCCCCCTCGCCGGGCTGAGCGCCCTCTCTTCGCTCGACCTGAGCGCCACGAACGTCACCGACTTCGCCCCTCTCGCAGAACTGACCGCCCTCTCATCGCTTTGGCTGAGCTGCACGGTCGTCACCGACCTTGCCCCCCTCGCCGGGCTGACCGCGCTCTCATCGCTCGACCTGAGCGGCACCCCCGTCACCGACATCGCCCACCTTGGCGGGCTGTCTACGCTCGAAACCCTCGACCTGCGAGGCGCCAAGGCCACCGACCTCGCCCCCCTCGCCGGGCTGACCGCGCTCTCATCGCTCAGTTTGGGCGGCACAGATGTCACCGACCTCTCCCCCCTCGCGGGATTGACCTCCCTTGAGTACCTCAACCTTTATCTCACCAAGGTCACCGACCTCTCCCCCCTCACCGGCCTGCCGAATCTCAAGACCCTCATCAAGCCAGACGACTTTTCTGACCCTCTCCCCTAAAAACACTCCGGTAACCACCTGCGCCGCATCGTGGCGCCGCGCCGCACGGCGATTCGACGACACGAGTGGTTCCATGAGTAACGTGATCCCCTTTCCCGCCCGTCCCGCCGCGGCGGAGGACGACGACGAGATCGACCTCTTCACCGCGGTGGACGTCGCGATCCGCGACCTGCGCGACCTCATGCTGCGGCTGCAGGGCGACGAGGCCGGGCGGCGGCAGGCGCATGAGTGCCTCAGCATGCTCTCGCGCGCGCTGGAAGGGGCGCAGCAGCAGGCCTGAGGCCGCCACGCGCCCGGGCCCGCCCGGCAGGGAAGGCTCGCCCGGCAGGGAAGGCTCGCCCGGTACGGAAAGCCCGTCCGGCAGGAAAGGCCCGCCGGCAGGAAAGGCTCGCCAGCAGGGAAGGCTTGCCCGCGGAGAAGGCCCGCCGGCAAAGGCCGGCTCAGGCGAAGAAGCTCTTCACCAGATACAGCCCGGTCTCGACCAGCCCCCACACCACGCCGGACACCACGCCCAGCGAGGCGACGGCGATGGCGCCGCCGGCGAGAATCCACAGCCCGTCCCCGGCGAGGATGCCGAGCGCCAGCACGCACACCGCCAGCGCCGGCAGCATGTTGCCGAGCGGGATCGGCAGCACCAGCACGGTCGCCAGCACGAAGCACATGGCGCCGACCAGATTCTCCCCCGGCGGGCGCGCCAGCACGCCGAGCCGGGGCCGCAGCAGCCGCTCCGCCCGCGCCAGCCATGGCGCCGCCTTGTTGATGAAGCCGGCGAATTCGCTGCGCCCGATCGAGCGGTCGGCGATGAGGCGCGGCAGCCACGGGTCGCGGCCGAGCGCGAGCTGGGCGGCGAGGAAGATGAGCGGCGCCCCCAGCACGGAGGAGGTGCCGGGCGGGGTCGGCAGCACATTGGGCAGCGCGAAGATGAACATCAGCGGGCCGAAGGCGCGCTCCTGCATCTGCCCGACCAGGTCGCCGATGGCGATGCGCTCGCGCGAGTCGTCATTGGCGATGTCCGAGAGCATCTGCGAGAGCCGGGGCGCGGCCTCTTCCGCCCCGGCGGCGCCGGCGTCCGCCATCTGGATTCGGGCCGCCGCCGGATCGGGACGCGCACCGTGACGTACCCAACGAAAAGCGGCA
>CAZIXP010000106.1:0-13765 GCA_964543245.1 uncultured Starkeya sp. | reverse complement strand
GGTGCAGCTCGGAGATTTCCTGCCGCATCGAGACGCGGAGCGCGGCATCGAGGTTCGAGAGCGGCTCGTCGAACAGGAAGGCCGCCGGCTCCCGCACGATGGCCCGGCCGATGGCCACGCGCTGGCGCTGGCCACCCGATAGCTGCCCGGGACGGCGGTCGAGATAGGGCACGAGGTTGAGGATCTTCGCCGCCGCCTCGACCTTGCGCTCCTGCTCGGCCTTGGGAACGCCGGCCATGCGCAGGGGAAAGGCGATGTTCTTGCGCACGGTCATGTGGGGGTAGAGCGCATAGCTCTGGAACACCATGGCGAGCCCGCGCCGTGCCGGCGGCAGCCGGGTGGCGTCGCGACCATCGATCGAGATGGTGCCGGAGGTGGTGTCCTCCAGCCCCGCGATCAGCCGCAGCAGGGTCGACTTGCCACATCCGGACGGGCCGACGAACACCACGAACTCGCCGTCCGCAATGGTCAGGTCGATGCCCTGGATGATGGACACGCCGCCGAAGGCCTTCTTCACCTGGGAAAGGGCAATCTCACCCATGGGTCACTTCCTATTTCACAGCGCCGAAGGTCAGCCCGCGCACGAGCTGCTTCTGGCTGAACCAGCCGAGGATGAGGATGGGCGCGATCGCCATGGTGCTGGCGGCCGAGAGCTTGGCGTAGAAGAGCCCTTCGGGGCTCGAATAGCTGGCGATGAAGGCGGTGAGCGGAGCCGCGTTCGCCGCCGTGAGGTTCAGGGTCCAGAAGCTCTCGTTCCACGCCAGTATGACGTTGAGCAGCAGCGTCGAGGCGATGCCCGGCACCGCCATCGGGGTGAGGACGTAGAGGATCTCGGAGCCGAGCGAGGCGCCGTCCATGCGGGCGGCCTCGAGGATTTCACCCGGGATTTCCTTGAAGTAGGTGTAGAGCATCCAGACGATGATCGGCAGGTTCACCAGGGTGAGCACCGCCACCAGCCCGATCCGGGTGTCGAGCAGCCCGGTGTCGCGGCCGAGCAGATAGATCGGCACCAGCACGCCGACCGCCGGCATCATCTTGGTGGAGAGCATCCACATCAGCAGGTCCTTGGTTCGCCGCCCCGGCACGAAGGCCATGGACCACGCCGCCGGGATGGCGATGACCAGCCCCGCCAGCGTCGAGCCGAGCGCGATGACCACCGAGTTCCAGAAGTGCAGGAGATAGTCCGACCGCTCGTTGACGGTGTGGTAGTTCTCCAGCGTCCAGTCGAAGAACAGGAAGGAGGGATGAGGCGCGATCGCCTCGCCCTCGGTCTTGAACGAGGTCAGTACCGTCCACAGGATGGGAAAGAAGATCAGCAGCCCGACGCCCCAGGCCATCGCCGTGACGAGGGCCTTGCGACCCGTCGAAACCTCGCGTGCCATCTTCAGCCCTCCAGATTCTTGCCGATCATCCGCATCAGGAAGATCGCGACGATGTTGGCGAGGATGACCGCGACGATGCCGCCCGCCGACCCCAGCCCGACGTCGAACTGCAGCATGGACTGCATGTAGACGAGGAAGGTGAGCGTGGTGGACGCCGTTCCCGGCCCGCCATTGGTGGTGACGAGGATCTCGGCGAAGACCGAGAGCAGGAAGATGGTCTGGATCAGCACCACGACCGTGATGGCCCGCGTCAGATGCGGCAGCGTGAGGTGCAGGAAGCGCCAGAACCAGCCGGCGCCGTCCATCTCCGCCGCCTCCATCTGCTCCTGGTCGAGGCTCTGCATCGCGGTGAGCAGGATGAGGGTGGCGAAGGGCAGCCACTGCCACGCCACGATCACGATGATGGAGGCGAGCGGCATATCGGCGAAGAAGTCCACCGGCGTCAGCCCGAGGCCGCGGGCCAGCGCGGCGAACAACCCGTTCACCGGGTTCATCAGCATGTTCTTCCACACCAGCGCCGAGACGCTGGGCATGACGAAGAACGGAGCGATGACGAGGATGCGCACGATCCCCTGCCCCCACATCGGCTGGTCGAGCAGCACCGCCAGCCCGATCCCGCCCAGCACGGTGATGGCCAGCACGCCGAGCACCAGGGTCAGCGTGTTGGCGAGCGCGGGCCAGAACGCGGGATCGGTGAAGAAGTAGTGGTAGTTCTCGAGCCCGGCAAACGCCTCGGTGCCCGGCATCAGCAGGTTGAAGCGCAGCAGGGAGAAGTAGATGGTCATGGCCAGCGGCACGATCATCCACAGCAGCAGCAGGATGACGGCCGGCGACAGCATGAGCCGACCCGTGAAGCGTGAGGCTTGCGTTGCCATGGGCGGACACCTTGGCTGGAGCAGGTCGCCGGGGCGGGCGCACCGGTGATGGCGGAGGGTCGCGTCCGAGCCGGCCGTCCCGGGTTCGGGAGGGCGGCGCCGGGAGCCGGCCGAAGCCGGCGGTCGGTCGGGCTGGGTCCCCGTCCCGCGGAAAGGGTCCCACGGGACGAAGCTGCGCGGCCGGCTCAGCTTCCGCGTCTCAGGCGCGGGCGCTCACGTCTGAGCTCGCTTTGGAGCTCACTTGGGATAACCGGCCCGGGTCATCTCGCGGGCGGTGAGGGCCTGCGCAGCGGCAAGGGCCTGGTCGACCGTCGCCTTCCCGGCCAGCGCAGCGGAGAACTGCTGGCCCACCGCCGTGCCGATCGCCTGGAATTCCGGGATCGCGACGAACTGGCCACCGGTATAGGGCACCGGCTTGTCCGAGGGATGCGCGGTGTTGGCGGACTGGATCGCCGTCAGGGTCATCTTGGCGAAGGGCGCGACCTTGAGGTACTCGGGATTCTCATAGAGCGAGGTGCGGGTGCCGGGCGGCACGTTGGCGATGCCCTCCTTCTCCGCCACCAGCTTGAGATAGGCCGGCGAGGTCGCCCAGGCGACGAAGGTGCGGGCCGCGTCCGCCTTCTTGGTGCTGGCGGGAATGCCCAGGTTCCACGACCACAGCCAGTTGCCATGGTTGGAGCCGCCGGCGCGGGTCGGGGTGGGCGCGAAGCCGACCTTGTCGGCGACCTTCGATTCCTTCGGATCCGAGATGAAGGAGGCGGCCACCGTGGCGTCGATCCACATGCCGCACTTGCCGGTCTGGAACAGGGCGAGGTTCTCGTTGAAGCCGTTGGACGAGGCGCCGGGCGGGCCGTACTTGCCCATCAGCTCGAGATAGGTGGAGAGGGTCTTCTTCCACTCCGCGCCGTCGAACTGCGGCTTCCACTGCATGTCGAACCAGCTGCCGCCCATGGTGTTGTTCATCGTGGTGATGAACGCCATGTTCTCGCCCCAGCCCGCCTTGCCGCGCAGGCAGATGCCGTAGACCCCGGTGGCCTTGTCGGTCATCTTCGCCGCGGCGTCCGCGATGAAGTCCCAGTCGGGATTCTCGGGCATCTTCAGCCCGGCCTTCTCCAGCAGGTCGGTGCGGTACATCAGCATGGAGCTCTCGGCGTAGAACGGCACCGCATAGAGCTTGCTGTCGACCGTGAGCGCCGCGGCCACCTGCGGCAGCAGGTCGGCCTGGTTGTAGTCGGTGCCGAGATTGTCGAGCGCCAGCAGCCAGCCCTGCTTGGCCCAGATCGGCACTTCGTAATTGCCGATCGTCAGGACGTCGTACTGGCCGCCCTTCGACGCGATGTCGGTGGTGACGCGCTGGCGCAGCACGTTCTCTTCGAGGGTCACCCAGTTCACCTTGATGTCGGGATGCTGGGCGTAGAAGTCGGGCATGAGCCGCTGCATGCGGATCATGTCGCCGTTGTTCACCGTGGCGACGGTGATGGTGGTTTCGGCCGAGGCGGCGCCTGTCAGCGCAAGCACCAGCGACGCCCCCATGAGGGTGCGGATGGTCACGGTCATCGGAGTCCTCCCTTACGGCGAAGTGAGCAATTTCTCGCCTTGTGGGCAAATATTCACCCGACTCTCCCATCCGTCAATCCCCCCGTCATGCTGCGGCTGCGAGATGCCGAGGACGGCCGTGCGGGAGCGCGCCCCCGCAAGGCGGGCGCGTTCCGACAACGTCAGGATGCGAGGGAAGGTTGCGGAAGCCGGGCGGAACCCGCTCCGCGACGTGGAGGGACCTACAACCCCAGGACGCCGCGCGCGGTCGGCTCGTCGGTGATCAGGCCGTTGAGAAGCCCGCCGCGCAGCGCCGCCGCGATGGCGACCACCTTGGAGGGGCCGGCCGCGATGCCGATCACCGGCCGCTTCGGCGCGGCCGCCGGGGCGTGCAGGCCGCCGAGCCGCTGGTTGATGGCGAGGTCGAGATAGCGGCCATTCGCGTCGAAGATGCGCCCGGCCACCTCGCCGGCGGCACCGGCTTCCTGCACCTCGTGCAGCTCGGCCGGCCGCAGGAAGCCGTCGGTGAGAAGCGGGGCGTCGTCGCTCATCTGGCCGACACCGACGAAGCTGACATCCGCCGCCCGGGCGAGTTCGCGCACCTTGCGCACCGGCCCCAGGGACTGGAAGGTGGCGTTCTCCTCGGCGGTCTCGCAGACCACCGGCACGGGCATGGGATGGTGCGCGGCGCGCACTTTTTCGGCGAGCCGCATGATGACCTCGAAATAGGAGGCCGATCCGTCGGGCGCGATGTTGCCGATCAGCGAGACCAGCCGGTGTTGCGGCGCCTCCATCGGGCTCAGGGCCTCGACCATGGCGCGCAGCGCGCGCCCGGTACCGAGTGCGATCACCAGCGGCCGGGATTCCCGCAGCACCCGCTCCATCTCGGTGGCGGCGGCGGGCGCGATCGCCCGTACCGGATCGCGGTCGGCGCCGAGCCCGGGCATCACCCGGCAGCGCACCAGCCGGAAACGGTCGCGCAGCGCCGCCTCCAGTTCATGGCAGCTGGCGAGATGATGGTTCAGCCGCACATGGATGAGCCCCGCGGCCACGGCGCGGCTCACCAGCCGCTGGGCGCGCTGGCGCGACACGCCCATTTCACTGGCGATCTGGTCCTGGGTCAGGCCACCGAGGTAATACAACCAGGCCGCGCGGGCGGCCTGATCGTCGGTCGAAGGCTCGGTATCGTTGGGAAGGCTCATGCGGGGTCTGCCACGCGGGCGGTTTGGCGGAAAAGGTCGGGCAGCTCCGCCCGCAGCGCGGCGGCGCTGGCGAAGCTGCGGTCGGGCACGACCGCCTCCGGCGCCGGCAGCTCCATCACCGCAAAATGGCTGCCGCCGGTGAAGCGCCACACCTCCATGCCGGCGGCGCGGCCGGCAAGGAGGCCGGCGGCGCTGTCTTCCAGCACGGCGCAGCGGGCCGGCGGCACGCCCATACGGGCGGCGGCATGAAGGAAGAGATCGGGTGCCGGCTTGCCCCGCGCCACCTCGCTGGCGGTGAAGGCGCGGCCGGCGAAGAACCGGTCGAGGCCCGTGATCCGCAGCGAGGCCGCGAGCCGGGTGGGGCTGGAAGAGGTGGCGAGGCAATAGGGCACGTCGAGCGCCGCGAGAAGGTCCTCGATGCCGTCCATGACCTTCAGCCCGACCTCGAAGGCGGCGAGCAGACGGGCGCGATAGTCCAGCTCGCATTGCGCCGGCAGCCTCACGCCGCAGTGGCGGTCCACGGCCTCGACGACCGTGGGGTAGGACCGGCCGATGCAGTGGCGCGCGACAAAGGCCAGGTCGACGGCGACGCCGTGACAGGCCAGTTCGTCGATGAGGGCGCGGGCGCTGATGACCTCGCTGTCGATCAGCACGCCGTCGCAATCGAAGATGATGAGCGCGGGACGCATCCGAGCGGTCTAGTCTTCCTCCCGCCCCTCGTAAAGTGACGCCGCGCCTGTCCCGGCCGCTGGATATGAAAACGGCGGCGCCGGGTTGCCCCGGCGCCGCCTTTTCAGTGTCGCGCTGACGCGATCAGCGATTGCTGCGGGCGTTCTGCTCGATCTGCTGGGCGATGTAGGGCTCGACGCCCTGGGTGGCGGAGCCGCCATAGCCATAGGTCGCGTTGCGGCCTTCCGTGACGGCGCCGGGACCCTGCATCGGCATGCCGATGCGGTCGGCGGGACGGTTGGCGTCGTAGCTCTGCTGGCCGTTCCAGCCGGAGCCATAGGTCTGGGCGAGCGCCGGGCCGGCGGCCAGGGTGCCGAGCGCGGCGCCGAGAACGACGAGGGTGCGGATCTTGGACATGAGTGTCATCCTGTGTCAGGCGCGCCGGATGCCCGGTCGGGGGAAGCGGACCGAAGCCCGGCGCGGCGGGGTTGAAGCCGTATCGACAAAGGCCGGTGCGATGTCCCGCCTTCGATGCTGACGTTGTAGGGGGCGCTTGTCGCAGAGCTTTCGCAGCGCAGCATCGGTTGTGTCGCAGGCTGTCGCGGAAATGCCGACGGGCAAGGTTTGATACATTTTCTTCCGGGCACCCCGGCGCGGCACGCGCTATCTACAGGCGCGGAGAAGCCTTCATGGATGCTGCGCCCCACATCGCCATCGTCGACGACCACCGCGACATCCGCGATCTCGTCGGCAGATATCTGCAGAAGCACGGCTACCGCACCAGCCTCGCCGAAAGCGCGGCCGCGTTCCGGCGGCTGCAGGAGCGCAACGCCTTCGACCTCGTGGTGCTCGACGTGATGATGCCGGGCGAGGACGGGCTGTCGCTCTGCCGCTATCTGCGCGAACAGACCGCCATTCCCGTCATCATGCTGACCGCCATGGCCGAGGAGACCGACCGCATCGTCGGACTCGAGCTCGGGGCCGACGATTACCTCTCCAAGCCCTTCAACCCGCGCGAGCTGCTGGCGCGCATCAAGGCGGTGCTGCGCCGGGTCCACAGCCTGCCGCCGCAGCGGGGCCAGATCAGCGCGCGCGAGGTGCGCTTCGACCGCTGGTCGCTCAATGTCGGCCGGCGCGAGCTCACCGGCGAGGACGGCATGGCGGTGCCGCTGTCGACCGCCGAATTCCGGCTGCTCAGCGTGTTCCTCGACCATGCCGGCCTCGTGCTCAGCCGCGACCAGTTGCTCGACCTCACCGTGGGCCGTTCCGCCGAGCCGTTCGACCGCGCGATCGACAATCAGGTGAGCCGGCTGCGCAAGAAGATCGAGCAGGACCCCCGCTCGCCGGCGCTGATCAAGACCCATTGGGGTGGCGGCTACAGCTTCTCGGCGGAGGTTGTGCGGCAATGACGGGTCTCGCCAAGCACGGACTGACCGCCCGCTTCGTCGGCATCATGCTGCTGGCGCTGGCCATTTCGCAGGGCATCAGCTTCCTGCTGTTCATGGACGAGCGCGGCCAGGCACTGGTGCTGGCCGCCAAGACCGAGTTCCTCAGCCGCTCCGCCTCTGTCGCCCAGCTCATCGAGGCCACCCCTGCCCCGCTGCACGCCGACGTGCTGCGGGCGAGCGACACGGGCTATTCCCGCTTCTGGATGACGCCCGGCTTTCCCGCCGACACGGAAACATGGCGGGAACAGGCGCGGGCACGCCTCGCCGCGCCGCTGCCGGCCGTGGCCAGCCTCACCGGCAGCCCGCCGGCCGAGCCCGACACGCAGGCGACCGCCCCCGCGCGGACGGCGGCCGTGCCGGCGGTCGCCTCGGTGCTGCCGTCCGCGCCGGGCACGGCCGCTCCGGCGCGGTGGAACGACCTGCCGGCCCATGCCTGGCCGCTGTCGCGGCCGGCCAAGTTCATCTATCTGGGATTCGACAACGGCATGGGCCTCGCCGTCCAGCTGCGGGACGGCTCCTGGCTCAGCTCGGCCGCGATCAAGAAGATGCCGACGCTGTGGTCGACCCAGTCCATCATCTCGCTCGCGGTCACCGCGGTGATCGTGTCGATCGGCGCCACGCTCATCGCCCGCGGCATGACCCTGCCGATGCGCCGGCTGGCCCATGCCGCCGAGGCGCTCGGCCGGGGCGAGAGCCTCGAGCCGCTGCCGGAAAGCGGGCCGGAAGACATCCGCCAGACCGCCGTGGCGTTCAACCTGATGCGGGCGCGGCTGCAGCGCTTCGTCGAGGACCGCACCCGGATGCTGGCGGCCATCGGCCACGACCTGCGCACCCCCATCACCTCGATGCGGCTGCGGGTCGAATTCGTCGCCGACGAGGAGGTCCGGGAGCGGCTGCTCGACACGCTCGACGAATTGCGGGCCCTGACCGAGGCCACCCTCGCCTTCTCCCGCGAGCAGGCCGCCGGCGAACCGACCCGCAATGTCGATGTCGCCGCCCTGGTCGAGAGCCTGTGCGACGACCTCGTCGAGCTCGGCCATGACGTCAGCTACCGCGACGGCGCCCGCGCCGGCTATCGCTGCCGGCCCGACGCCCTGAAGCGGGCGGTGCGCAATCTGGTCGAGAACGCGGTGCGCTATGGCGGGCGCGCCCGGGTCACCTGCACCAGCGGCCCGGCCGGCCTCGCCATCGTGATCGAGGATGACGGCCCCGGCATACCCCAGGAGGCGATGGAGCGGGTGTTCGATCCCTTCGTGCGGATGGAGGATTCCCGCAGCCGGGAGACGGGGGGCATCGGCCTCGGCCTTTCCATTGCCCGCGACGTGGTCCGCCACCATGGCGGCGACATCCAGCTCGCGAACACCGGCCACGGGCTGCGCGCCACCATCCTGCTGCCGCCGGTCGGGCCGGTGGCGACGCCCGCCGCGCCGCGCAAGCGGCTGGGCCGCGTCATCGGCCGCACCCGCATCGGCAGGGGATCGCCGGCGGCCTGACGCATTGTCGCGCGAGGGGCCGGGCGCGGCCGAGGACGGCGGCCGGCCGCGTCGCCGAACTGTCACAGGCACCTTACCTAAGGTATTGTTTCTGAACAATATTTAATGCCGCTCCTGGCGCGCCGGCAGGCATAATGCTGCGCAGGCGAACAAGGTGGCGGAGCAGGACATGACGGAATCGGCAAGCGGAGCCCCGCGCCGCAGGGGCGCTGCGGTCGCCGGCATCATCGCCGTGCTGCTGGCCGGCGGCGCCGGCTATGTCTGGTGGAACCAGGCCGACGCCGCCGCCCCGCCACCGGCCGCCGCCGCCAAGAGCCCCGTGCGGGTGGCCGCCGCGCCGGTCGTCCGTCGCGACGTGCCGGTGGTGCTGGACGGGCTCGGCACGGTGCAGGCCTCACAGACCATCAACATCCACGCCCGGGTCGATGGCGCGCTGGAATCGGTGAGCTTCACCGAGGGCCAGAACGTGAAGGCCGGCGACGTGCTGGCCCGGCTCGATCCCCGTCTCGCCCAGGCCGCGCTCGATCAGGCCCGCGCCGCCCGGACCCGCGACGAGGCCCAGCTGCGCAGCGCCGAGGCCGACCTCGCCCGCTTCTCCGCGCTGGTGCAGAAGGACTATGCCAGCCGCCAGTCGGTGGACCAGCAGCAGGCCAGCGTCGACCAGCTCAAGGCCACGCTGGCCGCCGATGCCGCCGCCATCGCCACCGCGCAGACCAATCTCGACTACACCGTCGTCACCGCGCCGGTCGATGGCCGCATGGGCATCCGCCAGCTCGATGCCGGCAATCTCGTCCACACCAGCGACACCACGCCCATCGCCGTGCTCACCGCGCTGAAGCCGGTGGCGGTGGTGTTTTCCCTGCCGGAGAAGGACCTCGACCTTGTGCAGCAGGCCGCCGCGCAGGGCACCGTCGCGGCCGTGGCGGCCCGGGACGACGGCACCGTGCTCGGCACCGGCACGCTGGCGGTGGTCGACAACCAGATCGACGCCAGCACGGCGACGCTGAAGCTCAAGGCGACCTTCCCGAACGAGGACGAACGGCTCTGGCCGGGGGCCTTCGTCCATGTGCGGCTGTCGGTCGATA
This sequence comes from uncultured Starkeya sp., assembly GCA_964543245.1. Classification (GTDB taxonomy): domain Bacteria; phylum Pseudomonadota; class Alphaproteobacteria; order Rhizobiales; family Xanthobacteraceae; genus Ancylobacter. The sequence goes on along the minus strand of CAZIXP010000106.1, from coordinate 4,075 downwards.
CGGTGAAGGGCGCGCTGACCATCCCGACGGCCGCGGTGCAGCGCGGTCAGGACGGCCTGTTCACCTGGGTGGTCGGCGCCGACGACACCGCCTCCGTCCGGCCGATCGAGACCTCGCGGGTTGCCGATGGGCTGACGGTGGTGACCAAGGGGCTGGAGGAAGGCGAACGCGTCGTCACCGACGGCCAGTACCGGCTGCGGCCGAAGGCGCGGGTGGTGGTCCACGCCGCCGCGGGCGGCGAGGTGGCCGACGGCCGCACCCGGACGGGTTCGTGAGGGAGCGCCATGAACATCTCCGCCCCCTTCATCGAACGGCCGGTCGCGACCTCGCTGCTGATGGCGGCGCTGGCGCTGGTCGGCATCATCGCCTACCCGCTGCTGCCGGTGGCGCCGCTGCCGCAGGTCGATTTCCCCACCATCCAGGTCTCGGCAAGTCTGCCGGGCGCCAGCCCCGACACCATGGCTGCCGCGGTCGCCTCGCCGCTGGAGCGGCGCTTCGGGCAGATCGCCGGGGTCGAGCAGATGACCTCGCTCAGCACGCTGGGCAGCACCTCGATCACGCTGCAGTTCGCGCTCGACCGCAACATCGACGCCGCCGCGCAGGATGTGCAGGCCGCCATCACCGCCGCCCAGCGGCAACTGCCCGACGACCTCACCTCGCCGCCGAGCTACCGCAAGGTGAACCCGGCGGACAGCCCGATCATGATCCTCGCCGCCCGTTCGGACACCATGCCGATGACGGCGGTCGACGACTTCGCCGACAATGTGCTGGCGCAGCGGCTGTCGCAGATCCAGGGCGTCGCGCAGGTGGTGATCGGGGGCGAGCAGAAGCCGGCCATCCGCGTCCAGGTCGATCCTGCCCGGCTCGCCTCCAGCGGCCTCACCTTCGAGGATGTGCGCAGCACCCTCGCCTCCTCCACCGCCGAGGCTGCCAAGGGCGCGATCAATGGCGGCAGCCGCAGCTTCACCCTCGCCGCCAACGACCAGATCGTCGATCCCGAAGCGTATGGCAACGTCATCCTGGCCTATCGCAACGGCGCTGCGATCCGGGTCCACGACGTCGGCACCGTGGTGGAAGGGCCGGAGAACGTGAATGTGGCGGCCTGGAGCACCGAGACGCCTGCGGTGATCCTGCTGGTGTTCAAGCAGCCGGGCGCCAACGTCATCGCCACCGTCGACGCCATCAAGGCGGCGCTGCCCAAGCTGGACAACGTCATTCCCGCCGGCATCGCCGTCGACACACTGGTCGACCGCACCACCACGATCCGCGCCTCGGTGGAGGACGTGGAGTTCACGCTGGTGCTCACCATCGGGCTCGTCGTGCTCGTCATCCTGCTGTTCCTGCGCAATGTGCGCGCGACGCTCATTCCGGCGGTGGTGGTGCCGATCTCGCTGGCCGGCAGCGCCGCGGTGATGTACGCCCTCGGCTTCAGCCTCGACAATCTCTCGCTGATGGCGCTCACCATCGCGGTCGGCTTCGTCGTCGACGACGCGATCGTCGTGGTGGAGAACATCGTCCGCCACGTCGAGGAGGGGCAGGCGCCCTATCAGGCCGCATTGAAGGGCGCGCGCGAGATCGGTTTCACCGTGCTGTCGATCAGCATCTCGCTGGTCGCTGTGTTCATCCCGCTGCTGCTGATGGGCGGCATCGTCGGCCGGCTGTTCCGCGAATTCGCCCTCACGGTCACGGCGGCCATTGCGGTGTCGGCGCTGGTGTCGCTGACGCTGACGCCGATGCTGTGCTCGCGCTTCCTCACCGCGGACCACGGGGCGCATGGCCGGCTGTTCCGGCTGGTGGAAGGCGTGCTGGAAGGGATCGCCGGCTTCTATCTGCGCACGCTCGACATCGCGCTGCGCTGGCGCTTCGTGACGCTGCTGGTGTTCTTCGCCACCGTGGCGGTGACCGGGTGGCTGTTCGTCGCCATACCCAAGGGCTTCTTCCCGACCCAGGACATCGGCCTCATCACCGGCACCTCGGACGCGGCGCAGGACGTCTCGCCCGAACAGATGAAGCGGCTGCAGCAGGAGCTGGGGGCGATCATCGCCCGCGATCCCGCCGTGGACGCGTTCGGTTCGGTGCTGGGCTCGGGCGGCGCCTCGACCACCAATTCCGGCCGGTTCTTCATCTCGCTGAAGCCGCGCGACCAGCGCACGGTGAGTGCGGGCGAGGTGATCGACCGGCTGCGCCCGAAACTCGCCGAGGTCAGCGGCGGCGCCGTCTTCCTGCAGCCGGCGCAGGACATCGCGGTGGGCGGGCGCACCTCGCGGGCGCAGTTCCAGTACACGCTCACCGATATCGACATCGACGAGCTGAACCACTGGGCCGGCGAACTGCTCACCCGGCTGCGCAGCCTGCCGGAGCTGGCCGATGTCAGCAGCGACCAGCAGGGCGACGCGCCGCAGGTGAAGATCAACATCGACCGCGACCGCGCCGCCCGCTTCGGCATCCAGCCGGCGCTGATCGACGCCACGCTGAACGACGCCTTCGGCCAGCGCCAGGCGGCGCAGTACTTCACGCAGGTCTCCTCCTACTCCGTCATCATCGAGGCGACGCCCGACCTGCAGAAGCACATCGGCACGCTGGACCAGATCTATGTGAAGTCACCCGTCTCCGGCGAGGCCATCCCGCTCTCGACGCTGGTGACGCTCGACACCAAGGCGGTGGGGCCGCTGTCGGTGGCGCACCAGTCGCAGCTTCCGGCCATCACCCTGTCCTTCAACCTCAAGCCGGGGGTGCCGCTCAGCGCGGCCGTGGCCGCGGTGAACAAGGCGGTGGCCGATCTCGGCGTGCCCTCAGGGGTCTCCGGCTCCTTCCAGGGCACCGCGCAGGTGTTCCAGAGCGCGCTGGCAAGCGAGCCCGCGCTGATCGCCGCGGCGCTGTTCGCGGTTTATGTGCTGCTCGGCGTGCTGTATGAGAGCTACATCCACCCCCTCACCATCCTCTCCACCCTGCCCTCCGCCGGCGTCGGCGCGCTGCTGGCGCTGTGGGCCGGGGGCTTCGACCTCTCGGTCATCGGCATCATCGGCATCATCCTGCTGATCGGCATCGTGAAGAAGAACGGGATCATGATGGTCGACGTCGCCATAGCGGGGGAGCGCGACCACGGGCTGAGCGCGCAAGCCGCCATCCGCGAGGCCTGCCGGCTCCGCTTCCGTCCGATCCTGATGACGACGATGGCGGCGCTGCTAGCCGGCGTGCCGCTGATGCTCGGCCACGGCACCGGCGCCGAGCTGCGCCAGCCGCTGGGCTACGCCATGGTCGGCGGCCTCGCGCTCAGCCAGATCCTGACGCTCTACACCACGCCGGTGGTCTACCTCTATCTTGCGGGGCTGCAGCGCTGGCTCGCCGGCCCCGCGAGGCGGGGGCACGCCGACGCCACGCCGCAGGCCCTGCCTCAGCCCGGCCCGGCGGAGTGAGGCCGCGTCAGCGGCCGGATTCCAGAATCTGCCGGATGCGGCCGGCGAAGTCCTCCATGGTGAAGGGCTTCGTCACCACCTGCATGCCCGGCGCCACCTGGCCATTGCCGATGATGGCGTTCTCGGCATAGCCGGTGATGAACAGCACCTTCAGGTCCGGCCGGGTGGTGCGGGCGGCGTCGGCGAGCTGGCGGCCGTTCATGCCGCCGGGCAGGCCGACATCGGTGACAAGGAGATCGATCCGCGCCTCGGACTGGAGAATCCGCAGCCCGGACGGCCCGTCATCGGCCTCGATCACGCCATAGCCCAGTTCCTGCAGCACATCGGCGGCGAGCATCCGGATCATCGGCTCGTCGTCCACGACCATCACGACCTCGTTGGCGCGGGCCTGGGGCAGGCTGGCCGACACGCCGGCATCCGACGGTGCGTCGGCGGCGCCATAATGGCGCGGGAGATAAAGGCACATATTGGTGCCCTGGCCCACTTCCGAATAGATCCGGACCTGCCCGCCGGACTGCCGCACGAAGCCATAGACCATCGAGAGGCCGAGCCCGGTGCCCTGCCCCGTCGGCTTGGTGGTGAAGAACGGGTCGAAGGCGCGCGCCGCCACCTCCGGCGCCATGCCGACCCCGGTGTCGGTGACGCAGATCGACAGATAT
>CAZIXP010000105.1:10058-14020 GCA_964543245.1 uncultured Starkeya sp. | reverse complement strand
CGACGCACCGACGCGCACCGCTGCACGCTCGGCGCCCATCTGCCGCGAGCCGCCGCGTACGTCCACGACGACGCCGGCCGGGTCCGGTGGATCCTCGCGGTGGTCGAGCCGGGGGCGCCGGCGCCGGCGTTCGCGGCCCGCCTCGACGCGCACCACCGGTGGATGCGCCGACGGGGCGGAGCACCGCTGCCGGCGCAGCGCGCCCGGGACGCGGAGTGGTGGCGGGCGTGGGCGGACCGGCCGGTGCAGCCCTGGTGGAAGGTCCGGGCCGACTGGTGAGGCGCGGGGCCGCATCCCGCCGCCGCGCGCATCGCCGCGGCCGCCACGAGCCCACGCGCTCCGCCGCCCGGGAGCTGCGGTCCGGCGCCCGGCGCGGCCGCGAGCCGATCGCGCCGGACCTCGACGGCACGTGGGCGGACGCCCTGGGCATCGATGAGGGGCCGGCGTTCTACCTGGCCCCGGAGGAGCCGGACCGATGAGGTATCCCGCACCCCCCGACGCCGAGCTGCGCCGGTTCCTCGCGGCGCTCCGGTCCGTGGAATCGGGCGGCCGCTACGACGCGGTGAACGCTTCGAGCGGCGCCCGGGGCGCGTACCAGATCATGCCGGCGAACTGGCCCTCGTGGGCCTCGCGCTACCTGGGCGACCGGCGTGCGGAGTGGACGCCGGCCAACCAGGACGCGGTGGCCCGCGGCAAGGTGCGCGACCTCTACCGGTGGCTGGGCGACTGGCGCCGGGTGGCCGCGTTCTGGCTCGCCGGCGGTGCCGCCGCGACCGGCGACCCGGCCCGCTGGTCCGACACCCTGACGCGCTACGTCGGGTCCGTCATGACCCGGTTCAACCGCCACGGCTCCGCCGCGGCAGCGGCCCCCGACCGGGGCCCCTCCCCCACGCCGCTCCCGGTGGTGCCGGTGGTGGCGGACCCGCCGGGGGTGTCCGCGGGGGTGTCCGCCCCGGGGTGCGCCCCGGTGGCCGCGCTGCTCGCGCTCGCAGTGGCCACCGGGCTCGGCGCAGTGGCCACCGGGCTCGTCCCGTGAGCGCGTGGTACTGCGCCCTGTGCGGCGCGCCGGCCCGGCCGGGTTCCGTCCAGCCGTCCGCGGCGGATGATGACCGGTTCGCCACGGGCGTCTGCTCGGGCGAGCACCAGTACGGCGCGCCCGACCCGCGCCAGAAGCTGCCAGGGCGGTCGTCGGGCGGGGACATCCCCAACACCCGGCAGCGGCGCGTCGGGATGACACGCACGCCCGCTGCCCCCCCCACCGGCCCGCGCCGGCTCCGGCCCGCGCCGTCCCTCCCTCTCTTTGGGGTGATCCGTGATGTCCCGCGTGAGTGATCTCCTGGAGGCGGCCGCCGAGGCGGGCCGCCAGTCCCCGCCCCCGGTCGACCAGGTGGCCCGCTACGGGCACGCGCCGGTCCCGCCCACCCTGCGGTGCCAGGAGTGCGGCCGGCGCCTGTCGCTGGAGTCGGTCGGCGATCGCACCCGGTGGGTGCACGTTGCCGGCGCGGGCGAATGAGCGGATGGGTGCACACCGGCGAGGGCACCTACGCCCGGTCGGTGCGCCGATCTCGTCGGGACCGGAGATGCGCCGACTGTGGCGCCCTCCTGCCCGCCGGCAGTAGCTACGTCGAGCACCGGGCAACGCCGTGGTTCGAGTTCGGGTCACAGCGATTCTGGAGCCTGATCGCGTGCGGGTTGCGCACGGACGACTGCCGCGGGCGCGTGTCGTGACCTGCTGCGTCCGGTGCGGCGGCCCCCTCTACACGTCCGCCCCGCGGGGCCGGGCGGTCCATGGCAGCGGCCCGTACTGCGGCCCGGCGTGCCGGATGGCGGCCTGGCGCGCCCGGCGGCGGTATCAGGACACCCCCGCCGCGACAGCGGGCCGCGTTGACGTAACAGACCAGCACGGGAGGGCGCTCGCGGCGCCGGCCGCCGGCTCGTGAGCTCGTCGGCCCTCAGCTGGCCCAAGCGCGAGCGCTGGACCGGGCAGACCTACTGGCTGTCCGCGGGTCAGCGCTCGCTCCTGTTCTGGCTGGAGGCGCGCATGGCGCGCGGGTGGCACACGTTCACCCTGGACGACGCGTCGGCCGCCGTGGGGGTCGACCGCAGCAACATCAGCCGCGGCCTCGACCGCCTCGCCTCCCTGTCGCTCATCGGCCGCCGCAGCCGCCCAGGGCGCGGCCACCGGACGGTGGTCTGGCGGATCCACAAGAACCGCGCCCTCGCCGAGCGCGCCCGCCGGGCCGCGCCGGATGCTGGACGAAATGTTGCGACCTCTACCCCCTACGGGGGATATCTCTCACGCGAGGCGCTGGCGAGCGCACCGGGGGGCTCCGGACGGGGGTCCGGATCGGCCCGGCGGCTGGCGCCGCCGCGTCTGCTCTATGCCCGGTGCCCCGCCGGGCACCGGGTCCGGCTCGCCCGGTGGAGTGTCCGGCGCTTCCCGGACGGGCGGGCCGATGGGACGTGGACCGGGTGGTGCCGGCGGTGCGCCTCCTGGACCGGCACCGCGGTCACCATGCAGCTCCGGACCGATCCCCGGGAACAGCTCGCCGAGCGCCGGCGTGACCGGGCGCTCGCGGTCGCCTCCGGGTCCATGGACGTGGAGGCGTTCCGTGACGAGGAGGCCCGGGACCGACGGTCCACGGAAGGGTCCATGTCCGGCGCCGTGGCCGCCCTGCTCCCGGCGCTGCGACCTCGGCCCTGATGCCCGCCGGCAGCCTGGACGAGATGGAGCGGATGCCCGTCGCCGAGCGGCCGTGCGGCTGGGGCTGGCACCGGGACGACTGCTCCCGTAGAATGCCGCGCCCCGCCGGGGCCGGTGAACCGCGAGACACCGGGTCCGGTGGGGTGTCGCGGACGTTCTCGCGGGCCGGAGCCTCACCGATGACCGATCCCCAGGCGACCCCTGCGGCCGATGCCGCGTTCCTCCCGCCCGTGCCGTCCCTCGTGGCGGTGACCGGCCCCACGATCGACGGGGCCGCGGCCGGCATCGTGACCGCCGCCCTTGCCGGCGACGATGGCGCGGTGTCCGTGGTGATCTTCGCGCCCGGTTCCGCGGTCGCCCGCCCCATCGCGCCGGTCTATCCGGACGGCTACCCCGGCGACGGCTACCGCTACCGGTTCCCCGACTGGCCGGCGGAGCCGGACACCGCCGGCCTCGCCGGACCGGATGGCGACCCTGGCTCCGCCGGGACGGAGCCGGCCGGCTGATGTCCGGTCGGTCGTCGGTCGCCGGCGCCGATCCACGCCGGCACGCCCAGCGGGAGCCGGGTTCCGGGCGCTTCGCCCCGAAGCCCCAGGAAGCGGCGGCGGCCGCACCCGGCAGGGTCCGCGAGACCCCGGCCGGAGCGGCCGCCACGCGCAAGCATGACACGACGGGCGGCCCCGCCCAGGGCGCTACGCCCGCCGCGGGCGACGTTGCAGGGGCATCGCGGTCCCTCGCCGCGAGGTTCTGGCGCGACGGGCTCCGGGCGGTGCGCCGGTGAGCTCGCGCGGCCCGGGAGGACGGTTCACGCGTCCCGAGGCGTCGCCGGCGCCGTCCGTCGGAGCGCTCCCGGCGGAGCCTGACGGCCGGCCGGCCCTGATCGCGCTCCGCGTGGAACCGGTGGACCCGGGGCCGCGCGACCCCGGCGACCTCCCGCCCGCCGAACCGGTACCGGTCGCCACCGGGTCGGCGGGCGGGATCGCGCCCGATGATGCCGACGCACGCTCGCTCGTGGCGGTCGCGCTCGACGGGCTGGACGCGATCGTGCGCCTCGCCCTGGGCGCCGACTTCGGCGCCGACCCGGAGCGGCTCGATGAGCTGAAGGCGGCCGCGGTCCCGGTGGCCGTGCGGGCCGGCCGGCTCGTGGGCGCCGGCGACGCGGCGACCCGGACGCTCCCGGAATGGGCGCTGGAGCTGGTGCGCCTGGTCGCGCGGGGATGGGTCGCGTACAGCGATGCCATCGTGGAGGCGTGGCAGG
>CAZIXP010000105.1:0-10048 GCA_964543245.1 uncultured Starkeya sp. | reverse complement strand
TCGCCGCCCGTCGCGCGGCGCTGGAGGACGACGATGGCGCTACGGATGGACCGGCTGGCGGAGGTGTCCGAGGCGGCCGCGGAGACGGTGGACGCGATCCCGACGCGCGACCTGGAGGCGTCCCTGCCGCCGGCGGTCCGGTCGGTCCTGGGACCGCTGCGGTTGATGCGGCTGGACCTCGTGGGGCTGTTCCGGGATACGGCGACCACCTCGCTGCGGCGCTTGCCCGCTCTCGCCGCTGAGGACCCCGACCGGGCGGAGGACATCGCGCGATGGCTGGTGCACGCGGCCGCGTACCTGACCGACCAGACCGACGACCCCCCGCCCGGATGGATCACGCCCCTGGGCTCGCCCCCATCGAACCGGGCGACCGGGTAGCGATCATCGGCCGGTCCGGGACCGGCAAGTCGGTCCTGCTCCGCGCGATCATGTCGCGCTACTCGACGGCGATCCTGCTCGACCCCAAGCGCACGGCCGACTTCGGCGGCTGGGCGCACGTGGAGGGCGCGCACGCCCTGGCGCGCGACTGGCCCCGCCACGTGGCCCGCGCGATCGCGCGCCCGGCGCTCCTGGAGGATGAACGCGCCTGGGCGGACGACGTGTGCCGGCACGTCTACCGGGTGACGCGCTGCGCGGCCGGGCTCGATGAGCTGCCCGCCGGCGTGTCGGAATCGCGGCCGCTCGTGTGGCTCGACGTGCTGCTCAAACGCGGCCGCGAGCTGGGGATCACGACGCTGGTGGCGACGCAGCGCCCCCGCCGGGTGCCGCTCGACGTGATCGCGCAGGCGCAGCACGTGTTCGCGTTCGATGTCAACGCGCCCGCCGACCTCGCCTACCTTCGCGACACCCTGGGCGCCTATGACCACCCGCGGGACCCCCACGGCTTCTGGTACTGGCGGCCGGGGTTGACAGCGGCCATAGAATGCCGCGCGATCGGAACCTGACCCCGGGCTCGCGGCCGGCACGACCGACCTTAGCTGGAGCCTGAACCGTGCGCGTCTCCCCCGAGAACTTCGTCAAGGTGACCGTCATGGCCGTCGTCGGGATCGCGCTCGCGCGGATGCTCGCGGACCGCCTGGGCATCGCCGGCCTGTCCGCGATCCTGCGCTAGCCGCGGACCCGGACCCCTCCCCCGACCCACGCGAGGCGAACCCCGATGCTGACCCAGTACCCCGACCCGATCGAGCCCCAGGTGACGGTGGCCGACTTCCTCCACCTCCAGACCTACGAGCTGGACGCCAAGACGGCGACCTGGGCGAGCGGCACCGACACGTCCGCGAACCCACGCACCCTGCGGTGGGTCATCCCGCCCGTGGGCCTCATCAGCCGCATCGACATCGACGTGGACGGCGGCAGCGCCACCGCGTACGACTTCACCGCCGGCGGCGGCACGGGCGCGGCGGCCGCGGACGGCGAGGGTCCCTACGGCATCGTGGAGAACATCGCCCTCAAGATCAACGGCGGCGTCAACCTGTTCGACGTGTCCGGCATGGGCGCGATGCTGCTGGAGGCGGCCGAGTCTCCCGAGTCGCTGCCCCGGACGCAGGGCGCCGGCACGGTCTACACGACCGCGCCGACCGACATCGAGAACACGGTGTTCAACTACGACGCGACCGCCGACAGCCGGCCCCGCTGGGGGATCACGGTCCCCCTGTCGCTGACGCCCGGGCAGCCGCTCGGCATGATCCTCGCGGGCAACGATCAGACCACCATCGAGCTGATCCTGACACTCGACACCCTGAGCAACTTCGCCGCGCTCGCCGGCGGCGCCTCCGCGACGCTCACCCTCACGTTCACCCCCAACGTGGAGTTCTTCGCGGTGCCCGAGCAGGCGGCCTTCGAGGCGTACGTGCGGCCCCTCCTGGGCTGGGCGCACCAGAATCGCGAGTGGCGGCAGGACATCACCGCGACCGGCGAGAACGCGGTCACGCTGGACAACCACGACACGATCCTCCAGGTGATCCACCGGCCCGTGCTCAACTCGATCGTGAACACGGACGCGATCAGCCGGCTCCGGTTCGTGCTCAACCGGTCGGACTATCGGTATGACTCGTCCGGGCCGACGCACCTCCGCCGGCAGCGTCGCGCGCTGGGCAAGGACATCCCGGCGATCGTGTGGACGTGGTTCGCGGGCCACAACCTGCGCGACGCGATCCGGGCGGATGCGTACACCGACATCCGCTCTCTCGTGACGATCGCGTCGGGGACCACCCTGGGCACGGCGTTCTTCAAGACCGCCGAGCGGCGCCTGATCCAGCTCGACGCCCGCCCCGGCGCCTGACCGGGAGGCGCGACGATGATCGTTCGCAACCCGCCCACGCTGCCGCCGGCGACCTTCCGCCGGCCGTCCAGCGTGGGCGCCGCCGACATCTACGGTTCCTACCCCACCGGCGTTCCGACGACGACCACCCAGGGCACGGTCGGCGGCGCCAACGTGGACGCGGCCGTGTCCGAGGTGCAGGGCACCGCGGGGCCGACCGATCCGGGCTTCCTGCAATCGCCCGTCGCGGTGCTGCTGGTGCTGGTGGCGGCGCTCGCCGTGATCAGCTTCGCGGAGCCGTGAGGGTGTCCGCGTCCCCCCTGGGGCGGTACTCCGCGATCGCGGCCGCGCTCGTGCTGGTCGGCGTCATCGGGGCCGCGGTCCTGGGGCACCTGATCGGCAACCCAGACCCGTTCCTCGACGGGCTCGCGTACACGTCTTTCGGCATCATCGCGGGCACCGCGGGCTCCCTGACGATGCTCAACGGCACGGTTCGCCGAACCTCCGAGCAGGATGCCGAGCTGACCGCGCTCCGGGTGGAGCTGGCGCGCCTGGCGAAGGTCGCCCGGTGAGCGGCAACCCGGCCGCCGGCCTGCTGCTGCTGCTGCTCGGCGTCTACCTCCTGTTCGCGTTCCTGACCGGGCAGCTGAAATGGCTGTTCCGCCTGGGCGACGCGATCGGGGCCGCCCAGACTGGCACTGCTGCCGTGGGGCCGGCGTTCGCCGGACCCAGCGCTCCCAGCCCATCGCCCGATCCGGTCCGGGTGTCCTGATGCCCGGCCGACCCGCGACCCTCACCGCCGGCGCCAAGCCCGAACGGACCTACGGCGGGCACGCCGGCGCGTGGATTGTCGCCGCGGTGCTGGTCGTCGTCGCCGCGTCCGCCCCGCCCCCGGTGCCCGATGTCGCGCGCTACACCCTAGCGGCGATCGCGCTCTACCTCCTGCTCGCCGGCGCCGACCGCTGGGCGAACCCCATCAACCGATTCGCGCGCAACCTGGGAGGGTCCCTGTAGTGCCCAAGATGGTCGTCTGGTACACGTTCCTCGCGGTCGTTGCCTACCTCCTGCTGACCAACTGGCGGGGCGCGAATGCCCTGCTCCGGACCGGCACGACAGGCTACGCCGTCGTGGTGCAGACCCTCCAGGGACGCGGCAACGCGATCAAGCTGGCGAGCGGCAAGTGAGCCGGCGCCGCGCCCCCCGGGGCTCCGTCAAGCGCGGCCGCGCGATCGCGCGCCGCATGGTCCGGTCCGCGTCGGGCCGGTTCCGCCGGAAGCGGCGGGGCTGATCCGATGCCCTACACGCACCGCGGCGGCCGCTCCGGCAAGTCGCTCTCGCGCAAGCGGCGTCGCGCCGAGCTGCGCGGGGTGTGGCACTTCAACCTGTGGGGTGAGCGGTTCCCCGTGTTCGGGCGGATGACCCGGAAGGGGCGTCGCCGCAAGGGTCGCCGCTGATGCCGATCGCGACAGGCACCAAGGGGCGCGCGTCGTCCCGCCGAAAGAGCAACCTGAGCGGCCGCGGGGCCGCGCCCGTCGTGTCCCGCAAGTCGTCCCGCGCGACCGCGAAGCGCGAGCGCACCCGCTACGCGCGGCACACCCTCACGAAGTCGTGGGAGGACCGGATGTGGGAGGACCAGGCGCGTCGCGAGCGGGCCGACCGCCGCGCCGAGCAGGGCCCCCGGCACTGGTACGGCGCGTGGACGCCCTGGGGCGTGTCCGCGTTCATGGGCGGCCACCCCGGACGCGCCGCCCGCCGCGCTCATCGCCGAGTGAAGCGGACCGCCCGCCGCGTGCTGAGAGGTTCCGACCGATGATGACCCTGCCGCCCCTGTTCCCCGCCATCCCCGGACGCGCCCGCGCCGACGATGCGCGCGTCTCCGCGCCGGCGATCGCCGCCCGCCTCCGCCCTGGCCCTGGCGATTCGCTCGCGCCACTCCCCGCCGGCCCCCGGCCCCCGGTGCCCCCGACGCCGCCCCTGGCATCCCGCACGATCCACCCCGGGCAGGGGTCCCGCGTGGCGCTCCAGACCGCGACCCTCCACCGCCGCGCGATCGGCCCCCAGGCGTACACGCTCGCGGACGCTCGTGCGGTGCGCAAGGTCCGCGCGGCCGTCGTCGGCAAGGCCGGCCCGATGTCCTACACCGCCGGCTACGTCATCCCCCTGACCGCCAACGCGGGGGCACGCGGTGCCTGAGAACGTCGCCCGCATCGTCGCGGAGCTGCGCCGGCGCCCGATCCTGCTGGTGGGCGCCGGCGTCGCCGTGCTGCTGCTGCTGCGGTTCCTGGGCTCCGCCCGCGACACCGGCGAGGACGTGCCGGCCGAGGATGAGGCGGCCGCCGAGGGCGAGGAGTCCGCGGCGGCCCCGGTCGCCGGCGGCGTCGGCTCGACCCCCTGGGCATCGTTCAGCGCGTCCGACTACGCGGATCCGTGGCTGGACGCCCTGGCGCCCCAGGACCCCGACGTGACGCCGGACGGCTGCCCGCTGCCGGCCCCCTCCGCCCCCTCTGGGTACGAGGTGGTCTGCGACCCGACCTCGCGCACGTGGGTGTACCTGCCGATCGCGGCCGGCACCACCGCGGACGGCTGCCCGCTGCCCAAACCGGCCGTGCCGACCGCCTACGTCGGTCTGGGGGAGTGGCGCTGTAACCCCTCGACGCACCGATGGGACTGGTTCGCGTTCGACCCGATCGGCACGCCGCCTGGCGGCGGCGGCACGCCGCCCCCGACCGGCACCGCGCACGGCGAGGGCACGCTGCGGGTCGGCTCCTGGCGCACCTGGGATGTCAACCATGCGACCGGTCGCGCGCTCGACCCGCGCCCCTGGGACGTGCCCCGCCCGGTCACGGTGGAGACATCCGAGAAGCGCACCTTCACGATGCCGGACGGCAAGCGCGATGCGTTCGTGCGGCTCCGATCCGGCCCTCGATCCGGCGCCTGGGTCCGTGAGGGCGTGTTCAGCTCGTGGCGGTGGATCGGCAAGGCCGCGGCGACCCCTGCGCCGGCTCCCGCGCCGACGCCGGCCCCCGCGCCGGCCCCGCCCCCTCCGGCCCCTGCGCCGCCGCCGGCCCCGCCCCCTCCGGCCCCTGCGCCGCCGCCGGCCACGCCGACCGGCCCCGCGCACGGGGAGGGCACCGTCAAGGCCGGAAGCTGGCGCACCTGGGCGGCGAACCATGCGACCGGTCGCGCGCTCGACCCGCGGCCCTGGGACGTGCCCCGCGCCGTGACGGTGCAGACCTCCGAGAAACGCACCCTCACGATGCCGGACGGCACGCGGGACAGCTTCGTGCGGCTCCGCTCCGGTCCCCGGTCGGGCGCCTGGGTGCGTGATGGCGTGTTCAGCTCGTGGAGGTGGGTCCGATGATCCGCGGCGCCGATATCTCGCACTGGCAGGACGGCCGGAACCCGAGCTATGAGCGGATCGCGCAGAACGCCCGGTTCGTGATCGTCAAGGCGTCGCAGGACACGTGGACCGATAACCGGTTCCGCGACCACCTGGCAGGGCTCCGCCGCGCCGGGGTGCCGGTCCTGGGCGCGTATCACTTCCTGACCGCCTCCGTCCGGGGCGAGGCGTCCCCCTCCCCCGCCGCGCAGGCGCGGGCGTTCGTGGCGGCCGTCAAGGCGGCCAACGGCGGCACGCTCGCCGGGCTGCTGCTGGCGCTCGACTGGGAACCGTTCGCGCGCAAGTCGGGCGGCCGCACCGTCTACCTGAGCCGGCCCCGGTTCGAACACGTCAAGGAATGGGTGGAGACGTTCCGCGCGCTCGCCCCCGGTCACCCGCTGCTGATCTACTCCCGGTCGAACGTCGTCGGCTCCGCCCGGCTCGACCGGCTCCCGGGACCGGTCTATGGGTGGGTCGCCCTGTGGAACCGCACCCCCGGCGCCGCGCCGCGGAAGATGGGCGGCGTGCCCGTGGTGATCCACCAGTTCGGCTACCTGCGCCCCCTCAAGATCGACGGCAATGCCTACGGCGGCACCGTCGCGCAGCTGCGCGAGCTCACCCGCCCAAAAGCGGCACCGGCTCCGGGTCCGACCCCGACCCCGGAGCCGGTGCCGGAACCGGCGGAGGTGGTCTGGTGCCTCCGGCTGCAGGGTCTACCCCTCCACCCAACCCCCCAGGACCCTCCCTGTGGGATCGCACTGTATGGCGCCCGGCTCCGGGTGGCGGCCGCACCCTCTGGCGCTGGAACGGCAACCGGTGGGTCGCTGTCGGGACCCTTCCGCCGGGTGCTGGCGGTGGGTCCGGCGGAGCTGGTGCCGCCGCTGGTGGCGGAGCTGGGACCGGGGGCGGTGGGGCCGAGCTCGCCGCTTACGATCCCGTCCCGGGAGAGCAAGGCGACCGGGTGACGGTCACGCGCGCCTGGCCGTTCGGCAGCTACTTCGACGCCATCCGCGCCAACTACGCCCGCTCGGGAACCGTGCCGCCGTCGCTGGCCGCGTCCGCGCCGCTGACCGCCCGTCAGGTGGGACGCGAGGGGTGGGCGGGGTTCATCGTTGAATCGTTCTTCCGGGAGACATCCGAGCCGGACGCCGTAGCAAACGGACAGGCCGTGGTCGACGCACTCGTGGCGGCCGCGTCGCCGTACGTCGGGCAGTCGCTGGGCTCGCTGCCCAAGACCCTCACGGCCACGGTCACAGGAACCCGGGCGTCGGCCAATGACACCCTCGCGGAGAACGTGGACGAGTGGGCGCGCCCTTTGATTGACAGACTGGCCGAGCTGGCGGCAGGTGGTGCCGTGCTGGTCGCCATCCTCGCGGTGCTACTGTTGGGTCTGGTGTTCCTGTTCAGGGGGACCCGATGATGACCGACCGGGCGGCCGCGAGCGGCCGGGAGGGTGTCTGATGGCTGATGGCGTCCCGGTGCGCGGGCTGCGGCCCGGCGCGCTCGCCGCGGTCCCCACGACGGGGCCGGACCCCTGGTGCGTGGCGATCGTCGCCCGCCGGGTGTCCGATGCCGGCCTGCTGCTGCCCGTCGCCCCCGAGGTGCTGATGCGCGTCGAGCTGGACGCCGAGACGGTCGCGGCCCTGGGCGGCCCCGCGTACCTGCGCGATGCGTTCGAGGCGGACCGGCGGAAGCTGGCGCGCGGCGCCCGCAAGGCCGGGCTGTCGGGCTACTCGATCGAGACGGATGTCTCCCGCGGCCACGCCCGCCGGGTGTGGCCCATGAGCGTCGATCACGGGAGGATGGACTGATGGGATACGACACCCCCGAGGCGGGCACCCGGGCGGCCGAGCTGCTGCGGCTCCGCGCCGAGGATGACGCGACCGATTCAGCGCCCCTCCCCGAGTGGGCGCGCACCCTCGTGGTGAGCAACCCGCTTGACGCGCCGGTGTTCATCCGATTCGACTCGACCTCCGCCCCCGCGTCGGCCCTGCCGGGTACGACCAACGGGTACGACGTGGTCTGTCCTGGCGCGGCGCTGCTCGTGTTCCCGATCAAGTCGGACGTGCGCGAACGGCAGATCATCGCGGCGGTCGACTACCCGGGCGCGATCCCGGCGGCGGACGCCGGCCTGTTCTGCACTGTGACCGTCCAGGAGATTGCCGCCAGCCCGAGCGTCGGGCCGCTGGCGTAGGGAGGGCAAGACGATGGCTGTCGGCATCCTTCGACGCCGGGCGGACGTGCAGCGCTTCACGACCCCCGGCACCCACACCTGGGTCAAGCCTCAGCTGGCGACCTACGCGACCGTGATCGTGGTCGGCGGCGGTGGCGGCGGCGGGGCTGGGTACCAGGGGGACTCAGGCTTCGGGGACTTCCTGCTCGGCGGCGGTGGCGGTGGTGGCGGCGGCCTCTCGACCGCGCTCCTGCCGATCGAGGACCTCCCCGATTCCGTGGAGGTTCTTGTCGGCCCGGGCGGCGCCGCCGGCGTCGCGACGACAGCCAACGACACGCACGGAGCAGCCGGCGACGACGGCGGGGAGTCGCGCTTCGGCGAGGCGGGCGCCGCCTACGTGCTGGCGACCGGCGGCACGGGGGGGCAGGGCGGCGACCTGAACGGCGACGGCAACAACGGGTCCGCGGGCACGGGCACGGAACCGGGCGGCAATGGTGGCGAGCATGACGCCGGAGGCTATCCCCCCGGCGCCGTCGGCAACGCCGGCGGCCGCGCTGCATCGGGCGGCGGCGGAGGCGGCATGATCACCTGCGACCCCCTCAACCCGACCGCCGAGAACGGCGCGAGCGGCGGCGCCCTGCTGGTCAGCGGGGGCGACCCCGCCGAAGGGGCGCAGGGCCCCAACCCCGCGGTCGCCGGGCAGGATGCCGTGGGCGACTACGGCGGGGGCGGGGGCGGGGGCGGCGCCGGCTACCTGGGCTCCGGCGCCGACCTCTCCGCGGGGGCGGCCGGTGGCGTGTACGGCGGTGGTGGTGGTGGCGGCGGAGCCGTTGACAACAGCGTCGGCGCGGCCGCGATCAACGCGGGCGGCGATGGCGCCCCCGGCGCCGTCATCGTCTACTCGTGGTGACGCTCCTGGGCTGGCTGGCCGGCCAGCTCGCCGGCAGCGTCGCCTGGTCCGCGCTCACGACCCGTCGGCCGGCGTCCCCTCCGCGCCGGCCGACGAGCGTCAACCCGGTCGTGGGGCGCCGGCGATGACGTGCCCCGGGTGCGGCCGCCCGTTCATGTCCGTCCTGGGGATGGATGCGCACCGGCGGCACCCCGCGGCCGCGACCGGCTGCCGCTACCGCCCGGGCGAGCGTCGCGGCGCCTGGCGGCCCGGCTACCTGGTGCGGGTCGGCGCCGACCACTGGCGCACCGGCCCGGCCCGCGCTTGACGTAACAGGCCATGACGCTACAGTCGCAGAATGGCGAAGCGCTCGTGGCCGCCCGGCCCACCAGAGTCCGGGCTGTTCGCTCCACCCAAGAGCAAGGCCACACGGCCGCCGCGGAAGCCGCGGCGATGGGTAGGCCGGACCAGTTCGGGAGAGACATTCACGATCGAGGAGGAGCGGCCGCGCCGGACGTTCTGGCAACGGTGGGGCCTGCTCATCGTCGGCACTCTGTTCGCGGCGGTACTGTTGCTGGGAGTCATCGCCCCCGGCCGTTGACGCGCCGGGATACCATCTACCTTGCCCCGGCTGGGTCGGGCTCTAGACCACGAAACCCCCGGACGGCTGCGCTCACGAGGCGCGCCCCGGGGGTTTCGTGTTGCGGTGGCCTGGGCGGTGCAGGACCCATTGACAGGCGGCTGTAACGTCAAGGCGTCTAGCAGCCATGACCCCCGCGGACCGCACCTCTGCCGCCTTCACTGGCGTCCGAACACTCACATTATCGGAAGTTGCTGAGGTAGCGGCCCCGGGGGTCCTCATCGGAGGACCCGACGGTGACCCATCCGACCCCGATCCCGCCGACCACGACCGCGGCCCCGTGGCCGACCGATCAGCCCCGCGCCGGCGAGCTGCTGCTGCTGTTCGCGGAGCTCCAGGAGCAGCGCGACGAGCACGCCGAGCGGTGCCATGCACGGGCGCTCGATCCCAACCCGTGCGTCCGCCTGTGGGAGCTGGACGCGCGGCTCCGGGCCATCTGGACGGAGCTGGAGCTGCGCGACGCCGACGACCTGGCCGCGCTGTACGGGCTCCGGTCATGACCGCGGCCGCGTTCCCGGTGCCGGCGGGCACCGGCGCGTGCCACCCGAGCTGGCACGCCGGCCATGCTCCGTCGGGAGCCTTGCCGTCCCTCCGGTGGATCCGGATAGACCCCCACCTCCGGGGTCGCGTGACACCCGACGAGCGCCTGGTCACCCGCTGCCGACGCACCGACGCGCACCGCTGCACGCTCGGCGCCCATCTGCCGC
>CAZIXP010000104.1:5576-14029 GCA_964543245.1 uncultured Starkeya sp. | reverse complement strand
AGCGGAACCCCCGCCTGCCGGGCGGCATCGCGCAGCGCCATCCAGGCTTCGGCATCCATCAGGTCGTTCTGCGATGGCGCGCCCTGCCTCACCGTCGTCTCCGTTCGCGACGTTCACCGGCGGCGTCGAATCAGCGCCGCTTCCTTCGGGATGTGTCGCGACCGACTTTTCGCCCTCTTGGTAAATGGGCCGTTAAAAACCACCGTCCGATTAACCATCGCGGTACCGCGAAACCGCGAGGTAACGGGCGGCTGCGAGCGGCCGCTCCTGCCGCGCTGCGGCAGGCGGGGCGGGGGTGAACGCGTTTAACCCTGCGTCAGCCGCCTCCTGCCATGTCAGGGAAAAATCTTTGTTATCAAAGCGTTAGCTGTCCGTTTAACAGTAACTTTCCCTAACGTCCGGTGCGACTTTCTCCCCTTGCGGCAACTGCTCTGCGATCTTGGCGTCACCTTCCCCCCAGCGGTCCCCGCAACAGCCGGAGCTGAACCCATGGATTTCTCGTCCTCCGAGGCCGATCGCATCGTCGAGAGCCGTTCGATCTCCGCCGAGCCGCAGTTCTTCACCATTGGCGACCTCGCCCGTGAGTTCGGCGTCACCCTGCGCGCCCTGCGCTTCTACGAGGACAAGGGTCTTCTCGATCCCCGCCGCGAAGGCCTCACCCGGCTCTACAGCGCCGCCGAGCGCGCCCGCCTCGCCATCATCCTGAAGGGCAAGAAGCTCGGCTTCACCCTGGCGGAGATCAAGAGCATGGTGGCGCTGCGCGAAGGCGGCCCGGTGCCGCAGGGCGGCCTCGCCCTCACCCGCGAGAAGTGCGTCGAGCAGATGAACCTGCTGGAGCGCCAGAAGAGCGAAATCGAGGAAGCCATCGGCGAGCTGCGCCAGATGGTCTCCGCCTTCCAGGTCCGCACCGCGGCCTGATGACCCTGCCGCCACGTGGCGGCCTGACGTCTTCCACCGGCGGCGGCGCCGCCGGCTTCATGTGCCGGAACTTCCCAGCAGCGGCGTCGGCCCCGGCGCCGCTGCATTTTTGTGCCCGTCCCGGGCATCCGCGGCCGCAACAGGCGGCTCCATCGGCAGCGCGCCTCGCGCGGCCCCTTGGCACCCGGCGGGCCGGGCTTTATCTGGAAGAGGGGTCGCCGCGACCCCGGCACAGGGGGGCGCCATGTTCCGGATGCTGGACTATTATTTCTCCATTCACAGCCCGTGGGCCTTTCTCGGCCACGCCGCGCTGGTCGAGGCGGCGCGCCGGCACGATGTGCAGGTGGTGTACCGCCCCGTGCTGCTGGGCCCGCTGTTCGAGGAGACCGGCGGCCTGCCGCTTGCCCGCCGCCATCCCGCCCGCCAGCGCTACCGCATGGTGGAGCTGCAGCGCTGGCGCGAGCGGCGCGGCGTGGCGCTGAACCTGCGGCCGCGGCACTGGCCGTTCGATCCCGCTCTCGCCGACCAGACCATCATCGCCGCCGCCGAGGCGGGCTACGATCCCGGCCCGCTGGTGGCGCGGCTGTTCGCCGGGGCGTGGCAGCGGGAGGAAAATGTCGGCGAGCCCTCCGGCGTGCTCGCCGCCCTTGCCGATCTGGGCCTGCCCTCCGACATCATGGTGGAAGCCACCGGCCAGCGCATCGCCGGGCTCTATGCCGACAACCGCCGGCTGGCGGTGGAGGCCGACGTGTTCGGCTCGCCCTCCTATGTGCTGGATGGCGAGGTGTTCTGGGGCCAGGACCGGATCGAACTGCTGGAGGCGGCGTTGTCCTCCCGCCGCGGGCCTTTCGTCCCGGCGTGAGCGGCCGCACCGCCGGTCCGTTCGGGGCCGCGGGCGTGCCGCGCGGGGGAAGGACGCAGGCGGCGCAGCCGCCGGGAAGGGAGAAGCCGATGCCGAAGCTGCCGAAGGCCCTGCTGCTGGCGCTCGCCATGCCCGCCGCCGCCCTCGCCACCTTTGCCGGGCCGGACGCTGCCCGCGCCCAGCCGGCACCCCCCGGCGCCGCCGAGGCCCGCCCGCCCGAGCCGCCGCTGGAAGGCCCGGCCGGCGCCAATCCGCTCGGCCGTGCCGGCGAGGTGGCGCCGCGCTTCTCGCTGCAGCCGGTGGAAGGCGGGCTGATGCGGCTCGATGCCCGCACCGGGGCGATGAGCTTCTGCTCGGTCCGTTCCGGGGCGTGGAGCTGCGCGCTGGTGCCCGAGGAGCGCAGCGCCTATGAGGCCGAGATCCGCCGGCTGAACGAGCGCATCGCCACGCTGGAGAAAGCGGCGGTGCCGCCGGTGATGGCCCCGCCCGCGCCGGTGCCGGACGCCCCGTCGCCGGACGCGGCTGCCCCGGACAAGGCGCCCGATGCCGGCCGCGCCACCCCCGGCGCCACCCCGCCGGCCGGCGAGCAGACCACGCCCGACGAGGCCCGCGCCGCCTTCGACCGGGCGATGCGGATGGCGGAGGACGCGTTCCGCCGCTTCTACGACATGGTGCAACGCCTGCGGGAGAACCCGCCCGGCACTGGCGGCGAGGAGAAGCTCTGAGGGCGGCGGCACACGCCGCCCCGCGTCCTGCTCGCCTGACGCCCTGCTCGCCTGACGTTTGGCTCGCCCCGCGTCTCGATCAACCCCACGCCTCGACCCGGCTCCACGCTTTCGCCCGGCCTCCCGAAGGCGCCGTCCGCCGCCTCAGCAGGCGGCGAGAAAGCCGCAGATGCGGGCCAGCGCCTGGTCGGCCAGCGTACCGGGAAAACCGATGAAGACGTGGCAGCCGCCGGGATAGACCGCCAGTTCCGCGCCATTTCCGGCCGCCAGCCAGCGCGGCGCCATGAACAGCGTGTCGTCCAGCAGCGCGTCGCGGGTGCCGATGGTGAACAGCGCCGGCGGCAGTCCGGCGAGATCGGCATGGAGCGGCGAGATGTCGGTGGCGGCGACATCGCCGCCCTCGCGCAGGTAGTGGCCGACGAAGACGTTGATGTCGCGGGTGTTCAGCACCAGCGGCTCCGCGCCCCAGTTTCGCGCGCTGGGGGTGAGGCCGAGATCGTAGCAGCCGGCGTTCAGGCTGGCGGCGCGGAACGGGGTGAGCCCGTGGCGGTCGCGCAGCCGCAGCAGCGTCGCCACGGCGAGATTGCCGCCGGCGGATTCCCCGCCGATCGCGAAGCGCTCGGTACCAAAGCGGGCGGGGCCTTCCCGCAGCAGCCACAGCGCCGCGGCTTCGCAATCGTCCGGGGCGGCGGGCCAGGGGTTTTCCGGTGCGAGGCGATAGTCGACCGACACCACCGCAAAGCCGGTGCGCTCCGCCAGCCGGTGGTTGAGCCCGTCATTCTCGCGGGCCGAGCCGAGGCACCAGCCGCCGCCGTGCAGATGCAGATAGACCCCCCTGGGCTGCGGCGGGGCGAGGATGCGCAGCCCCACCGGGCCGTGCGGTCCCGCGATCTCGATCACCTCGGCGAGCGGGCTTTCCGGCGCCAGCGGGAAGGGGCCCTTGCCCTCCAGCCGCAGCTTGCGCAGCACCGCCATGGGGAAGACCCAGCGGTCGGGAATGGCGCCGAGCGCCTTGACGATGCCGGCATTGATCGCCTTGGTGTCGGGCGCGACCGCCTCCGGGCGGAACAGAGCGGGGTCGAGCGTCAACGGCGCGGCGGGCGAGGGGGCGAATGCCGGGGCGTTCGTCGAGGCGTTGGTGGAAACGGTCATGAGGCGGTACCGGTCGTGAGGGACAGGTCGGGGCGGAGCGGCCCGGCGCAGCGCAGCGCGGCCGGGATCGGCAGCGGCGCCCCGTGCGGATTCCGGGAACGGCCCGGCGGCGGCGCCGGGCTGGCGCGCCGGCGGGACGGGAGCCGGACTATCCAAGCCCAGCCCGGCCGGTGCGTCCAGCCGTAGCGAACGGATAAGGAGAAGGCATGGCAGAGATGCAACGCGCGGGCGGCCCCCGCCGGGAAACGAGCCAGGAAACGAGCCAGCAAACGGGTCGGGAAGCCCGTCAGGACGCGCGCCACGATGGGCGCCACGATGGGCGCCACGACATCCGCCGCGGTGCCCCGCGCGAGAGCCGCCTCACCCGGCGCGTCACCACCACGCTCGCGGTGCGCACCCGCCCGCGCGGCTTCACCGAGATCACCCGCGAAGTCGCCGCCTTCCTCGCCGAGATCGGCGCGGGGGAGGGCGAGGTGAGCGTGTTCTGCCGCCACACCTCGGCCTCGCTCGCCATCCAGGAGAACGCCGACCCCGACGTGCGGGTGGACCTGCTCACCGCGCTCGACCGGCTGGCGCCGGAAGATGCCGGCTGGGTCCACGACCTCGAAGGGCCGGACGACATGCCCGCCCATGTGAAGGCGCTGATCACCGGGCTGCACCTCGCGGTGCCGGTGATCGGCGGGCGGATGGCGCTCGGCACCTGGCAGGGGCTCTATCTCATCGAGCACCGCGCCCGGCCGCATGAGCGCGAATTGGTGGTGGCCTTCACCGGGGATGGGGATTAAAGCTCGCGGCGGTCCCCGCAGGGGCACGGCATCGCGGCTGGCCGCGGCGGATGGTGGGACACCACGCCCGGTTGCGCGTGCGGCGCGCGCCGGGGATGATGGCGGGATGCGTCGGCGCCGGGGGGTGCGGCGCGGGCAAGAGGGTCGGCTGTCAGGTGGATGCGACGACGGGTTTCCGGCTGGTGATCGCGGATGATCACCCGCTGTTTCGCGGGGCGCTGGGCGAGGAGGTGGCGCGCCAGTTTCCCGAGGCCGAGCTGTTCGAGGCCGGCGGCTTCGAGGATCTCCAGGCGCTGCTGGAGCGGGAGGGCGACATGGACCTCGTCCTGCTCGACCTCGCCATGCCGGGGGTGCGCGGCTTCTCCGGGCTCATGTATCTGCGGGCGCAGTATCCCGGCGTGCCGGTCATCGTGGTCTCGGCCAATGAGGAGCCGAGCGTGATCCGCCACTGCATGGAGTTCGGCGCCTCCGGCTTCATCCCCAAGACCAGCGCGGTCGACACCATGCGCGTCGCCATCGCCGCCGTGCTGGAGGGCCGCACCTGGACCCCGCCGGATGTCGACCTCTCCGCCGGCGCGGACAAGGAGACCAAGGCGCTGGTCTCGCGCCTCGCCACGCTGACGCCGCAGCAGGTGCGGGTGCTGATGATGCTGTCCGAAGGGCTGCTCAACAAGCAGATCGCCTATGAGCTCGGCGTCTCCGAGGCGACGGTGAAGGCCCATGTCTCGGCCATCCTGCAGAAGCTGGGGGTGGAGAGCCGCACCCAGGCGGTGATCGCCGCCGCCAAGATGGAAGGCGGCCCCTTCTCCAGCGCGTCGGGTTAGGGCGGGGTGGCGTGTCGTTCGGTTGCCCCGTCCGACAGTGAAATTGGGTTCGGGTAAAAACGTTGAAAGAAGTCAACTGCTGTGAGAATTCTCTTTGAATTTGACCCCGGCAAAAATCCTATTTTTGAAGAGATGCATGATGGTTTTCGTGTAGATATACCGAAAACTATCTACAGGAGATTTGAAAAATTAGAGCATGCAGAGGCATTTCGATCGGGGCGTATGCGATTGATGCCCCTAGTTTACTATCGAAATTCAGAGATCGGCAATAGATCAGATGCCAACGATGGAATTATAATATATAGTATAAAAGAAATAGAATTTGAAGGTCATCGTGTAGAGATGACTAAAGGGCGTGCGAATTTTAGGTTAACATATGAAGAAAACATTTATATAAATTGCTTTTCAAAGGGATACTCAGACGATCTATCGAGAAAGTTTGGCAATTTCATTGTTAAAATTTCAGATGTCGATTCTCTTATAAAGAGAATAATTGAAAATTTATTAGGTAAAAATGATAAATCTATTTGTTATGGCTCTGTAATTTATAGAAATGAAACTGATGTACGTATTGATGAATACAATGCTTGGAGATGCAAGGATATATCGTATTCGGATGAATTTGAATTCAGGATAGGTTTTTTTATAAATAATGATTATTTATTCAAGATAAAGAAAACTTACGATTCCATTGATATGGATCGCAGTCAACTGCTGCGTGAGTCAATTACCTTCATGATTGGTGATATTTCGGATATTTGTTCAATTCAGGAAGGTTGAATTTCACTCCGCCGCGTTGCGGGTGACGCGCCACTGGCCGAGCAGGGCGCGCAGCGCCGCCGGGCGCAGCGGCTTGTTCAGCACCTCCATCTCGGTGGCGCGGGCGGTCTCGCGCACCTTCTTCGAGCGGTCGGCGGTGATGAGCACCGCGGGCAGGCTGCGCCCGAGCTTCCAGCGCAGCTGCTTGGCTGCCTCGATGCCGTCGGTCTCGTCGAGGTGGTAGTCGATCAGCACCACGTCCGGCGTCAGCTTCTGGTCGCGCACCGCGGCCAGCGCCCCGGCGACGTCCGCCGCCTTCACCACCCGGCAGCCCCAGCCGTCGAGCAGCGTCTCCATGCCGTCGAGGATGGCCGGCTCGTTGTCGATGCACAGCACGGTGAGCCCTTCCAGCGCCGCGGCGGGGGGCGGGGCGGGCGCCGGGGCCACCTGCGCGGCGGGAATCGGCGGGGCGCCGGGCAGCTCCACCGAAAAGCGGCTGCCGCGCCCGACGGTGGAGGCGAGCGAGACCGGGTGGTCCAGCACCCGCGCCAGCCGCTCGACGATGGAGAGCCCCAGCCCCAGCCCGCGCTGGGCCCGCGAGCCGGCGTGGTCCAGCCGCTGGAATTCCTTGAAGATCAGCTTCTGCTTGGACTGGGGAATGCCCGGCCCGGTGTCCAGCACCAGCACCCGCACCTTGCCGCGCCGCCGCCGCACCCCGATGCGCACCCGGCCGGCGGGGGGGTATGTGATGGCGTTGGAGATGAGGTTCTGCAGCAGCCGGCGCAGCAGCCGCCGGTCGGAGCGCACCGCGGCGGAGGAGGCGACGAAGACCAGCTCCAGCCCGCGTTCCTTGGCCAGCGGGGCGAATTCCAGCTCGAGCTGGCGGAAGATCTCGTCGAGCCGGAACGGGGCGAAATCCGGCTTCATCGCCCCGGCGTCGAGCCGGGAGATGTCGAGCAGGGCGCCGAGGATCTCCTCCACCGCCTCCAGCGAGGCGTCGACATTGCGGGCGAGCCGGCTTTCCTCGCCGCTGCCGGCGCGCTCCACCAGGCTGGTGGCGTAGAGCCGGGCGGCGTTGAGTGGCTGCAGGATGTCGTGGCTGGCGGCGGCGAGGAAGCGGGTCTTGGAGATGTTGGCCTCCTCCGCCTCGGACTTGGCCTGCGCCAGCTCGGCGTTGAGATGCTCCAGCGCCTTGGTGCGCTCCTTCACCCGACGCTCCAGCGTCTCGTTGGCGCGCTCCAGCGCCTCGGCGGCCTCCACCGAGGGGGTGATGTCGTTGAAGGTCACCACCACCCCGCCGTCGGGCATGGCGTTGACGCGCACCTCCATCACCATGCCGCGCGGGGCGAGGCGCTCCAGGAAGGTGGCGTTGCGGCGGGAATAGCGGGCGAGCCGCTCCCGCACCAGGTCCTCCACCGCGCCGGGGCCATAGATGCCGGCGGTGGCGTTGACCCGCACGATCTGGTCGAGCCCGACGCCGATCCGCACCACCTCCGCCGGCAGGTCCAGCATGTCGCCGAACTGCCGGTTCCAGCACACGAGGCGCAGGTCGCGGTCGAACACCGCGATGCCCTGGCGCACATGGTCGAGCGCGGTCTGCAGGATCTCGCGGTTGTACTGGATGGCGGCGGAGGCGTCGTCGAGCAGCTTCAGCGCCGCCTTGGTGGAGACGGTGCGCTTCTTCAGCAGCAGCGACAGCACGAGGCGCGAGGAGGAGGTGCCGATCGCCGAGGCCAGCAGGTGCTCGGCATAGCGGATGAGCTGGAAATCGGCCTCGCGCCCCGGCTCCAGCGAGACCCCGCGCATCGCCGAGACGCTTTCGAACGAGGCGCGGGTGCGGTCCTCGCCGAGATAGCGCGCCACCGTGCCGATCAGCTCCTCCACCGTGACCGGCGAGCGCCAGAGCCGGAAGCTGGGCGCGGCGACGACGCGGTCGGCTTCCACGAAGATGCTGGCCTGCAGCCGCTCGATCGGCGCCGGCCGGGTGAGCATGGAGACGCCCACCAGCGTCAGCACATTGACGCCGAGGCTCCAGAACACGCCGTGGGTCAGCGGCGCCGCCGTCAGCCCGAACAGCGCCTGCGGGCGCAGCAGGGCCAGGCCGAACGGGCCGCCGGCGGCCAGCCCGGGGTCGAACAGCCCGGCATCGACCAGGCTGGGCAGCAGCAGCGTGTAGCCCCAGATGAGGATGCCCGCCGCGATGCCGGCGATGGCGCCCTTGGCGGTCGCCCCCCGCCAGGCGAGGCCGAGGAAGAAGGCCGGCCCGAACTGCGCCACCGCGGCGAAGGAGAGCAGCCCGATCTGGGCGAGCTGGGCCTCGCCGGTGACGCGGTAATACAGATAGGCCAGCAGCAGGATGACGAAGATGGCGAGCCGCCGCACCGTGAGCAGCGTGTGGCCCATGTCGCTGCCCGCGCCCGAGCGCCGG
>CAZIXP010000104.1:0-5566 GCA_964543245.1 uncultured Starkeya sp. | reverse complement strand
TCGTTCGACACCATCACCGCCAGCGCCACCGTCTCGACGATGACCATGGCGGTGGCGGCGGAGAGGCCGCCGACAAAGGCCAGCAGCGCCATCGCCTGGGCGCCGGCCGAGAGCGGCAGCGCCAGCACATACATGTCGCCCTCGATGAAGCCGGGGGGGGAACATCACCAGCCCGGCAATGGCGATGGGCACGACGAACAGGTTGATGAGCACGAGATAGAGCGGGAACAGCCACGCCGCCGTGCGCACCTCCCGCTCCGAGGTGTTCTCCACCACCGCGACGTGGAACTGGCGCGGCAGCAGCAGGATGGCGAGCGAGGACAGCACCGTCATGGTGATCCAGCTCGACAGCGTGGTGCCGGAGGTCAGCACCGGCAGCACCGCTTTTTCGCGGGCCTGTTCGATGAGGTCGAACGGGCCGGCGAACATGCCGAAGGTGACGAACAGCCCGACCGCGAGGAACGCCACCAGCTTGACGATCGACTCGGTGGCGATCGCCAGCATCAGCCCTTCCTGGTGCTCGGTGGCGTCGATGTGGCGGGTGCCGAACAGCACCGCGAACACCGCCATGGCGATGGCGATCATCAGCGCGAGGTCGCCCAGCGCCGGCTGGTTGAGGCCGATGCCCTCGAAATCGCCGAGCATCACCAGCAGCGAGCCGGACACCGCTTTGAGCTGCAGCGCGATGTAGGGCAGCGTGCCGCCGATGCCGACCAGCGCCACCAGCGCCGCCACCCCCTGGCTCTTGCCGTAGCGGGCGGCGATGAAGTCGGCGATGGAGGTGATGTTCTGGGATTTTGCGAGGCGGATGACCCGGATGAGGAACGGGCCCGCCAGCGCGAAGACCAGCATCGGGCCGACATAGATGGCGAGGAAGTCGAAGCCCTGGGTCGTCGCCAGCCCCACCGAGCCGAAGAAGGTCCAGGAGGTGCAGTAGACCGCCAGCGAGAGGGCGTAGATGTAGGGCCGGCCTTCGCGGCGGCCGGGGCTGCGCTGGCGCGGCCGCCAGCGGTCGCCGAGGCTCGCCACCCCGAACAGCAGGCTCACATAGGCGAGCGCCACGGCGATGATGGCCCAGCCCTGAATCATCGCGCCTCCGCGACACGCAGCAGCGGCGGATGCCGCGGGGAAAGGTTTGGCGGCGGATGCCGCTTGCAAGGTTTGGCGGCGGGAGCCGCCGGGAAGAGGGAAGCGCCGCGCGGCGCCGGAACGCCGCTGTTCTAGCACCCTTTCGGCCGTCGCGCGCCGGCGCCGGATCGCCCGCGGCCGGATCGCCGCTGCTTGATCGTCTGGCGCGGGCGACGCACAGTCGGGTCATGGCCGCGTTCCGTCGTCGGAACGGGCGAAGGGCTGCCGCCGGTCCGGCCGAGGCCGGGCGGCGCCGGGCAGGAGGAGGCCGCCTATGCTGAAGGAATTCCGCGAATTCGCGATGAAAGGCAATGTCGTCGACCTCGCCATCGGCGTGATCATCGGCGCCGCCTTCGGGCAGATCGTCACCTCCATCGTTTCCGACCTGTTCATGCCGGTGGTCGGGGCGGTGTTCGGCGGGCTTGATTTCTCCAATTATTTCATCCCGCTCGCCGCGAATGTCACGGCGACCTCGCTCGCCGCCGCGCGGGAGCAGGGCGCGGTGCTGGCCTATGGCCACTTCCTCACCGTGGTCATCAATTTCCTGATCATCGCCTGGATCCTGTTCCTGGTGGTCAAGGGCATCAACCGTTTCCGCCGCACCGCCGCCGAAGCCCCGCCCCCGCCCGCCCCGCCGAGCCGCGAGGCGATGCTGCTGACGGAGATCCGCGATATCCTTTCGTCACGATTTTAGAGACGAATCGGAATAATCGCGTGTAGGTCCTTGCCGTCCGGGGGCGCGGGAGCCGCTGGTGGCGGGATCGGTCAGATAGTGCGATGGGTTGGACTCGCCGTGCCGCCGGCTGGGCAAGCGAGCCGGTGTGGCTCACCGTCGGCATCGGGAGATGCGGCACCTCCTCCACGCGGGCGTAACCCTGCAACGGCAGGCGCGTATGGATGCCCGCTCTCTGAGGCCTGAACGAAGCGGCCGTCGGTGTAGCGACGGGAATATGTGGGGGCTTTCCATTGACGGTTGCGTTTGTTGGTCACGGCTATCACCGGACCACATCCTCCTCGCACTGGTTCATCGACCTCCTGCGGGAGGTCGGTCCGGTGGACGTCTTCTGGGACGACAGCTGGCAGGGCGGAGCCGCAGTAGCACCGGAGCTTCTGCTTGATTTCGACCACGTGTTCGTGTGGCAGGTGGAATCGATCGCGCGGACCCTGAGCTTTATCGTCCCGGAGAAGCTGACCTTCATCCCGATGTGGGACGGGGTGATGTATGCCGACTATGGCTTCTGGGAGCCGATGCGCCGCTGTCGCATCATCAGCTTTGCCTGGAGCCTGCACGAGCGCCTGCGGAACTGGGGCTTCAACAGTTTCCAGACGCAATATTTCCCAGACCCGTCGCGGCATGTGCCGGTCACCGATTTTTCCGGCCTTCGCGGCTTTCTTTGGCAGCGACGCCCCGAATTCGGCTGGCCGCAGGTGCGCGCCCTGTCGAAAGAGGTCGACTGGGAGTGGTTCAACCTCCACATCGGCATCGATCCGACCTTCGGCCAGGTCGACCCGCCCAACATCTCCCAGATCCGCCGCCACGACATCCGCCTGACGCGGTTTGCCGTCGATCCCGGTCAGTCCCGCGCCTTGACGGCTCAGGCCAACGTGTATTTTGCCCCGCGCAGTTCCGAGGGCATTGGCATGAGCTTCCTCGAAGCCATGGCGCGAGGGCAATGCGTGGTCGCGGCCAATGCGCCGACCATGTCGGAGTACATGACCCACGGCGTTACCGGGCTGCTCTACGACACCCAGAAGTTGGAGCCCCTCGACTTCAGCCGCGCGGCGCAGATCGGCGCCGCGGCCCGGCGGCATGTCGAGATCGGTTACGAGACATGGATGCTCGATCGCCGGGAACGGCTCCTCGACATCATGTTTCCCGATGTGTCAGGTCTCAGGCCCGCGCGTACCCGCGCCCAGGCGGAATGGCGGCGTGAGCCGCTGCCCGCCCGTTCGCAGCGGGTCGCCCCGGTACCGGCCGGCCCGAAGGTGACCATCGCCATGGTGGTGCGCAACACCATCGACTCCTTCGAGGAAACGCTGCGGTCCATTACCGAGCAGTCCTACGGCTCTATCGAGATCGTGGTGGTCGATGGGGGCTCGACCGATGGCACGGTCGAAGCCTTTGGCGCCTATGCTGACGTGATCGATTGCTTTGTCTCGGAACCCGATCGCGGCCCCTATGACGGCATGAACAAGGCCGCGCGGCTCGCGACCGGCGACTTCATCCTCTATATGAACGCCGGCGATTCGTTCGCCTCGCGGCAGGCGGTGGAGTGGGCGATGCAGGGCGCGCCGGCGGATGCCGGCTTCATCATCGGCCATCACATCTATCTTCGCCTGTCAGGAGCGGAAGAGCTTCATCGCGCCGCGGATTTCGAGGAGACGTGGGCGCGTCTGCGGAAAGGCGCGCTGAGTTTTTCCTGGCTCTCGGGCATACCGGGCCATCAAGCCACCTTCACGCGGCGGCAGCTCCTTGTGGATCACGGCGGCTATGATCTGCGCTACCGGATCGCGGCGGACCATGAATTCATGTACCGCATGCGGGCGAAGGGCGTGACGTTCCATCATTGCGGCGAGATCCTGGCGCTCTATGCCGAGGGCGGCTTCTCCTCCGTCAACGTCAAGTCCTGTATTCAGGAGTGGGGGCAGATCGCGGCCCGCTATGGAAACCGGCGGTCAGCCGAGAAATTCTTCAACAACCGCCGCTTCAACGTCGACGCCCACCTTCCGATCCCGTGGTGGAAGAGGATGTATTACGGGTTTGTGAAATGGAAGCGCCATCCTCTTGGTCGGTGGCACAGGAAGAAACGGTGAGGCTGACGCCGGCACGGCCCATTCATCACGCGCCGTGATTGTCGCCATAACGCCTTGTCGATGGCAGCCCGGGGTGATTGAACGTACTCTGTCCTGCCATCGCCAGCCGAGCTCCCATGACCGCCTCCGCCTCCCCCTTCATCACCCCGCCCTCCCTGCTGGACCATGTGCGGCCGGAGGCGCTGTCGGTGCCCCATAGCGGCATTGTCGAGGTGATGAATTACGGGCGCGAGCGGCCAGGCATGATCCCGCTCTGGGCCGGGGAGGGCGACCTGCCGACGCCTTCCTTCATCAGCGAGGCGGCGACCCGCTCGCTGGCGGCGGGCGAGACCTTCTACACCTGGCAGCGCGGCATTCCCGAGCTGCGCGCCGCCATCGCCCGCTACATGACCGGGCTCTACGGCGTGCCGGAGGACCCGGAGCGCTATTACGTCACCGGCTCGGGCATGCAGTCGATCCAGATCTGCATCGCCATGACCCTGTCGCCCGGCGACGAGATCATCATCCCCAGCCCGTCCTGGCCGAACGCCGCCGCGGCGGCGCAGGTGGCCGGCGCCCACCCCGTGCTGGTGCCCTATGCCTATGACGACGTCCACGGCTTCTCGCTGGACCTCGGCCGGCTTGAGGACGCGGTGACCCCGCGCACGCGGGTGATCTTCATCAACTCCCCCTCCAACCCCACCGGCTTCGTCGCCGAGCACGAGACGCTGCGCGGGGTGCTGGACATCGCCCGCCGCCACGGGCTGTGGATCATCGCCGACGAGATCTATGGCCGGTTCTACTACGGCGCGGGGGAGGGCGGGCTCGCGCCGTCCTTCCACGACGTGATGGACCCGGAGGACCGGGTGCTGTTCGTGCAGACCTTCTCCAAGAACTGGGCGATGACCGGCTGGCGCATCGGCTGGATCGAAGCGCATCCCTCGCTCGGGCCGGTGATCGCCAATCTGGTGCAGTATGCCACCTCCGGCGTCGCGCCCTTCATGCAGCGGGCCGGCGTCGTCGCGCTGGACCGCGGCGAGAGCTTCGTGCAGCACCAGATCGAGCGGGCGCGGCGCGGGCGCGACATCGTGGCGGACGCGGTGATGGCCACCGGGCGGGTCCACGCCGCCAAGCCGCCGGGCGCGTTCTACCTGTTCTTCGGCGTCGAGGGCGAGACCGACATGCGGGCGCTGGCGCTGAAGCTGGTCGACGAGGCCAATATCGGCCTTGCCCCCGGCACCGCCTTCGGGCTCGGCGGCGAGCGCTTCATCCGGCTGTGCTTCGCCCGCGGCGAGGCCCAGCTCACCGAGGCCGCCGACCGGCTGGTGAGGTGGCTCACCCGCTGAGCCGCCGTGGCAGGGGCGACGAAGGTGGCAGCCGCGGCGCGGCCCGGCGGCATTGACCGCGGGGCGGAATCGGGCGCATGGCTCCGGGCACCCTCCCTGTTTCCTGCCTCATGCCGCTGATTCCCTCCCTCATCCCGCGCATCACCCCGCCCTCGCCCCGGGCGCTGGCCCGGCTGGCGGCGACTCTGGCGCTCGCCGCGGCGGGCGGCACCGCCTTCGCCTATGGCGGCATGCCGGTAGGCTGGCTGTCCGGCGCGCTGGTGGTGACGGCGGTGGCGGCGCTCGCGGGGCTGCCGGTG
>CAZIXP010000103.1:0-14323 GCA_964543245.1 uncultured Starkeya sp. | reverse complement strand
GAGGTGATCTGCGGCTTCGGGCGGACCGGAAGCTGGTTCGGCTGCGAGACCTTCGGCACCCAGCCGGACATTCTCGTCATGGCCAAGGGCATCACCTCGGGCTACATGCCGCTGGGCGGGGTGATGGTGGCCGACCGCGTGGTCGACGTGCTGCTGGAAGGCGGCGACTTCAACCACGGCTACACCTATTCCGGCCACCCCGCCGCCTGCGCCGCGGCGCTGGTCAATCTCGACATCCTGGTGCGCGAGGACCTGGTCGGGCGGGTCGCCCGCGATGTCGGGCCCTATCTGAAGGCGAAATGGACCGCGCTCGCCGACCACCCGCTGGTGGGCGAGGCGCCCGCGCTCGGCATGGTGGCGGCGCTGGAGCTGACGCCCGACAAGGTCGGCCGCACCAAGTTCCCCGATGTCGGCAAGGTCGGCACCCTGGCGCGCGACTTCTCCTTCCGGAACGGGCTGGTCATGCGCGCGGTGCGCGACCGGCTGATCATCGCCCCGCCGCTGGTCATCTCGCATGGCGAGATCGACGAGCTGGTCAGCCGCGCCCGCAAAACGCTGGACGACACCTGGACCGAGCTGAAGCGGCTGGGCTGGATCGCCTGAAGCGGCGGAGGCAACCTTCCATGCAG
This sequence comes from uncultured Starkeya sp., assembly GCA_964543245.1. Lineage (GTDB taxonomy): Bacteria > Pseudomonadota > Alphaproteobacteria > Rhizobiales > Xanthobacteraceae > Ancylobacter. The sequence goes on along the minus strand of CAZIXP010000103.1, from coordinate 13,694 downwards.
ACGGCGATGCCGGCCGGCTACGATATCTCGACCGACCGGAGCCGCCTGCAGCCGGAGGTCATCTACCGGTTCCTGGCGGAAGACAGCTACTGGTCGCCCGGCATCCCGCGTCCCGTCGTGGAACGGGCGATAGCCAACTCCCTCTGCTTCGGCGTCTACAGGGGTGCCGAACAGGTCGGGTTCGCGCGCATCGTCACCGACCGATCGACCTTTGCGCTGCTGGCCGACCTGTTCATCCTTGAGGCCCATCGCGGCAAGGGCCTGTCCAAGCGGCTGATGGAGAGCATCGTCGCGCATGAGGACCTGCAGGGACTGCGGCGCCTGCTGCTGCTGACGTCGGACGCCCACGGCCTCTACAGCCGGTTCGGCTTCACACCGCTTGCCGCGCCGGCCCGGTTCATGGAAATCCTGCGGCCGGATATCTATCGCACGGCGCCGGCATGACGGATTCGTCGATCCCGGCGTCGCCCGGTGTGGATCGTGCCGCGCACCGCGCTAAGATGGAGTTCGTTCACGTGAGCCTTGGCGCACCATGAGCATCAATGTCCTGCCGGACGCCGCCGGCGCCTCGCCCTCCCGGGTCTCCGCGCTGCGCGCCGAGGCGGAGGCGCTCTATCTCGGCACCCGGCCCCGAACCCGCGCCGCCGCCGCCGCCACGACGCATCTCTATGACGGCGTGCCGATGCACTGGATGAGCGACTGGTCGACCCCGGTGCCACTGATCGTGCAGGAGGCCCGCGGCGCCCGGCTCACCGATGTCGACGGCCATGGCTATGAGGATTTCTGCCTCGGCGACACCGCGGCGCTGTTCGGCCACAGCCCGCCCGCGCTGGTGGAGACGCTGGCGCGGCAGATACCGCAGGGCCTCGCCACCATGCTGCCGACGCCGGATGCCGGGGTGGTCGGCGACCTGCTGGCGCGCCGCTTCGGGCTTGCCCGCTGGCAGATCGCCACCACCGCCTCGGACGCCAACCGCTTCGCGCTGCGCGCCGCCCGCGCCGCCACCGGGCGCCCGCGCATTCTCGTCTTCGACGGCGCCTATCATGGCGCGGCGGACGAGACCTTCGTGGAGCTTTCGCCGGCCGGCATCGCCGCCAACAAGGCGAGCCTGCTGGGCGAGCCGCGCGACCTCACCACCCTCACCCGCATCATCCCGTTCAACGATGTCGCGGCGCTGGAGGAGGCGCTGGCGGACCGCACCGTGGCCTGCGTCATCACCGAGCCGGCGCTCACCAACTGCGCGATGGTGCTGCCGATCCCGGGCTTCCACGCCGCGCTGCGCGAGATCACCCGCCGCACCGGCACGCTGCTGCTGATCGACGAGACCCACACCCTGTCCACCGCGCCCGGCGGCTATGCCGCCCTGCACGGGCTGGAACCCGACCTTCTGGTCGTCGGCAAGGCCATCGCCGGCGGGGTGCCGACCGCGGTGTGGGGCATGAGCGAGGAAACCGCGCGGCGCTTCCGCCAGGCCAAGCAGCGCGCGGCGGACGGGCATTCCGGCATCGGCACCACGCTCTCGGGCAGCCCGCTGCAGCTCGCCGCGCTGCGGGCGACGCTGGAGCTGGTCGCGACCGAGGCGGCCTATGACCACATGAACGCGCTCGCCGACCGGCTGGAGACCGGGCTCACCGCGGTCATCGACCGCGCCGGCCTGCCCTGGCACATCGCCCGCTGCGGCGCGCGGGTGGAGGTGGTGCGGGCGCCGCAGCCCTGCCGCACCGGGGCCGAGGCGCGGCTGGCGCATTTCCCGGCACTGGAAGCGGCGATCCACCTCGCGCTGCTGGTGCGCGGGGTGCTGATCTCGCCCTTCCACGACATGATGCTGTGCTCGCCGGCAACCAGCGCGGCGCAGGTCGACCGGCTGGTCGCGGCCACCGGCGAGGTGATCGACCGGCTGGTCGGCTGACGCGGGAGAGAACGCCTGCGGGAACGCCCGCCGGAACGGCCGGGCGTCCCGTGCGGCCGGTTCAGCCCGCCTCAGTCTCGAAGCCGGCTTCCTTCCACGCGAGGATGCCGCCGGCCATGTGGCGGTGAAGGTCGATGCCCTGCGCCTGCGCCGCCGCCGCGGCCTTCTGCGAGCGCTGGCCGGACCGGCAGGAGAAGACCAGCGTGCGGCCCTCGGGGTCGGGCAACGCCGCCGCGTCGAAGGTCGAGAGCGGAAAGTCCACCGCGCCGGGAATGCGCTCGGCGGCCAGTTCGTTGGGCTCGCGGACGTCGACCAGCAGGATGGAACCGTCGGCGAGGCCGGCGCGGACCTCCTCGACGGAAAGATCCTCGATCACGCCGCCAAAGGGATTGGGCCTCTGCATGTCACGCTCCTCGTTGTTTCCCCCGAGGTAGACCCGCGCCCGGCCGCGCGCAAGCGCCGCGCGGCGGCGATTACGCGGCCCCGGAGGTGCGGGCTCAGCGCGGCCGCACCGCCAGCACGCCGGCGACGATCAGCACGCCGCCCGCGAGGACGGTGAGCGAGGGCACCTCGCCGAACAGCAGCGCCGCGCCGGTGACGCCGACCAGGATCTGCAGCAGCAGCACCACCGAGATCAGCCCCGCCGGCAGCCGCCCGAGCGCGAAGGTGGTGAGCCCCTGCCCCGCCGCATGGGTGAGGATGCCGAGCCCGGCCACCGCCAGCAGCCCCTGCAGGCTCTGCGGCACCAGCGTCTCGCCGCTGCCCAGCGCCCAGGCGAGGCAGAACACCGCGCCCGCCGCCGAGGAGACCAGCGACACCATGCCCCCGCCCATGCCGGGCGCGCCGTCCGCCGCGGGGCGGCGCACCACGCGGATGAAGAGCATGTAGGCGGAATAGGCCGAGGCGGCGGCGAGGCAGAGCAGGTCGCCGGTCATCGAGCCGCCGAGCTGCACCCCGCTGCGCAGGATGATGATGCCCGCGCCGCCGAGGCCCAGCGCCAGCGCCGCGACGAGACCGAGCGTCGGCCGTTCGGACAGCACCAGCCAGCCCATCAGCACGACGAAGACCGGCGCCATGTTGCCGAGCAGCAGGCCGTTCGCGGTTGCGGTGCGGGCGAGGCCGGCATGGAACAGCACGAGATCAGTGGCGAAGAAGAAGCCGGCCGCGACCCCGAGCCAGAGCTGCCGGCCGCTGAAGGGCAGCCGCCGCGACGCCGCGCCCGCCGGCCGCGCGGCGCGCATCGCCCGCATCTCGGCAAGCGCCCACAGCGCCGTCGGCCCCAGCGAGAACACCAGCCGCCAGAACCCGATCGCCGCCGGGCCGACATCCGACAGCCGCACGAAGATGGCGGAGGAGCCGATGCACACCGCCGCCAGCAGCACAGCGGCGAAAGCCTGCCGTCGCTGCCGCGCCTCCAGCGCTTCCGACGTCAGGACGTGCGGCAGGGTGGCGTGGCCGAGGCTTTCCAGCGACTCGGCGGTGGCGAGGGAGGCGGGAGGAGGCGGGGACATGGTTCACACGAAGATGCGCGGGCGAGCCGCGACGGGCGCCTCGCCGGATGAGCGATCCACTACACCCGGCATTGACATCAGCAAAGCAAATTTATTTGGTGGTTACATCACGAACGATGATATGATTGTGACATCCCATCACCGACGGAGGCACGCGGATGCGCCACCTCGACACCGAGTCGCTCGGCATGCTCATCGCCATCGTGGACACCGGCGGCTTCACCGCCGCAGCGGACCGGGTGGGGCGCACCCAGTCGGCCGTGTCGGCGCGGATCGCCCAGCTCGAGGAGAGTCTCGGCGTCCGGCTGCTGGAGCGCTCGCGCCGCGGCATCGCCCTCACCGAGACCGGCGAGCGGCTGGTGGCCCATGCCCGCCGGCTGCTGGCCTATGAGAGCGAGGCGCTCTCCGACCTCAAGGGCGGCACCCCGGAAGGCAGCGTCCGGCTCGGCATGCCGGAAGACTATATCGACGCCTATCTGACCCCCGCCATCGCCCGCTTCGCCGCCGCCTATCCCCGGATCGAGATCTCCATCCGCTGCGACCTCTCCAAGACGCTGGAGCCGGAGGTGGAGCGCGGCCATCTCGACCTCGCCCTGTTCACCCGCGACCTCTCCCGGCCGACCGGTGAGCTGCTGAAGCGGGAGAAGATGCTCTGGCTCGCCGCCCGCGGCCACCGGCCGGAGCGCAACGACCCACTGCCGCTCGCCCTGTTCCCCACCGGCTGCCGCGCCCGCCCGCACATCGCCGCGGCGCTGGATGCGGCAGGGCGCGCCTGGCGCGTGGCCTGCACCACCTCCTCCATGGGCGGCGTGCATTCCGCGGTGGAGACCGGGCTGTGCATCACCGCGCTGCCGGAATGCGCCGCCCCGCCGGAATGGCGCCGGCTCGGCGCCGCCGAGGGCCTGCCGCCGCTGCCCGACACCGAGGTCGGCCTCGTGCTCGCCCCGGCCGCCTCGCCCGCCGCGCGCCGCCTCGCCGAGACGCTGCGCGCCGCCATGGCCGCCCCGAAGGCCGCCGAAGCCGCCTGAGGCGCCGTTCCGGCAGAGGTCAGGCGGGATGCCGGGGCATGGGGTAGCCCGGCAGCCGCGCCGCAGCCTCCTCATGGGTGATGACGCGCTGGAAGTGGCAGAGCCGCGGGTCCGCCAGCGCTCCCCGGCCGCAGAACAGCACGGTCGCCCAATCGTGGTGGGGATTGACCGTCGGCCGGAGGTGCCGGCCTGAGGCGAAGCAGGCCGCCCGCAGCGGATAGGCCTCAGGCTGGCCGAAGCTGAATGTTTCCGTCGGGTGCTTGAATTCGACGTGGACGGCCAGAACCCGTCCCCACGTATTGCGGAAGAAGAAGATGGCATCGGATTCGAGCGCGACGCTGCCGGCGATCCGGCAGGTGCAGTTGCGCTCACGCCTGCAGTAATACGTGGCCCAGAACGGCAGCAAGGTCGGCGTGACGCGCCAGCGCACCGCGCGCTGCTCCTCGATCAGCACCGTCGCGCCGGCGTAATCCGGTTCGGCCGGTGTGCCGGCGATGAGCCAATCCCGCACCCCCGTCGACGCAAAGACGCCCGCCGCGATCGCGTCGAGAAAAGGTTGTGCCTTCGCCGAGTACCCAGCCATCGCCGGATCACGGTAGTCCGGCGGGAACAGCGGTCAATCCCCCGCGATACCCCGGCCGGCACCCGCGAAGGCCTGCGGCGTCACGGACCCACTGCCGTCATCCATTCTTCACGTGCGGGCCGCCCGCCGCCGGGCTACAGCGGAACGTCCAAGCCACGGGACCCCCGCATGACCGACGCCGCCACCGACGCCGCCTCCCCGCACAACCCGGCCTCGGGCACGCCCCAGGCGGCGCAGCCGGGCCACCCCGGCACGCCGGGCGAGGTGTTCCTGGCGTTCCTCAAGCTCGGGCTCACCTCCTTCGGCGGGCCGGTGGCGCATCTCGGCTTCTTCCGCGAGGAGTTCGTCGCCCGGCGTGGCTGGCTCTCCGAGGCGGCCTATGCCGATCTGGTGGCGCTGTGCCAGTTCCTGCCGGGGCCGGCCTCCAGCCAGGTCGGCATGGCGCTGGGGCTGCAGCGCGCCGGGCTCGCCGGCATGGGGCTGGCGTGGCTCGCCTTCACCCTGCCCTCGGCGCTGGCGATGCTCGCCTTCGCCTATGGCGTGGACGCGCTTGGCGGGCTCGCCACCACCCATGGCGTGCTGGCCGGACTGAAGGCCGCCGCCGTCGCCATCGTCGCCAATGCGGTGCTGGGCATGGCGGCCTCGCTCTGCCCGGACCGACCGCGCCGCAACATCGCGCTGGTCGCGGCGGCGGTGGCGGCGCTCTCCGGGGCGCTGGGGCAGGTCGCCGTCATCCTCGGCGGCGGGGTGGCGGGGCTGGTGCTGCTGGCCGGTACCGCGCGGGAGGCACGGCCGGCTCCCGCGGTGGGGCGCAGCGCCCGGTGGGCGTCGATCGCCGCGCTCGTGCTGTTCGCGGCGCTGCTGGTGCTGCTGCCGGTGCTGGTGCGGGCGACGGGTAACGCCGGCTTCGCGCTGTTCGATGCGCTGTACCGCGCCGGGGCGCTGGTGTTCGGCGGCGGCCATGTGGTGCTGCCGCTGATCGAGGCCGAGCTGGTGCATCCCGGCGGGCTGACGCGCGAGGCCTTCCTCGCCGGCTATGGCGCGGTGCAGGCGATGCCCGGCCCGCTGTTCAGCTTCGCCGCCTATGTCGGCGCCATGATGCCGGGCGCGCCGAACGGGGTGGCGGTCGGCCTGATGGGCGCGGCGTGCTGGAACCCGGTGCTGGTGGCGCTGGTCGCCGCCTTCCTGCCGTCGGCGCTGCTGGTCTATGCCGCCCTGCCCTATTGGACGCGGCTGTCGGCGAATCCCCGCGCCGGCGCCGCCCTCGCCGGCATCAATGCGGCGGTGGTCGGCCTGCTGGGCGCGGCGTTCTGGAACCCGGTGCTGGTCTCGGGCGTGACCTCGGCGGCAAGCTTCGCCGTCGCCGCGCTCGCCTATGCCGCGCTGACCCAGTGGCGGGTGCCGGTGTGGGCGGTGGTGGTGGGCGCCGCCCTGCTGGGCGCCGCCGTGCTGTGACGGCGGCGCGACCGACGGCCCGCGCTCAGCCCCGCTGGATGCGGAACGCGCTGAAGCCCTGGCAGGTCGGGAACACCTGGAGCCGGTTGATCTGCACATGCCGCGGCACGCTGCAGCAGAACAGCACCTGCTCGGCGATGTCCTCCGCCGTCAGCGACTGGGTGCCGGCATAGACCTGGCCGGAGCGCGATTCATCGCCGTGGAAGCGCACCAGCGAGAACTCGGTTTCCACCATACCCGGCTCGATATTGGTGATGCGCACCCCGGTGCCGACCAGATCGGCCATCAGGTTCAGCGCGAACTGCTTCACGAAGGCCTTGGTGGCGCCATAGGCATTGCCGCCGGGATAGGGATAATCGCCGGCAATCGAGCCGGTGAAGACGATGTGGCCCTCGCCGCGCTCGACCATGCCGGGCAGCGTCGCTTCCACGGTGTAGAGCAGGCCCTTGATGTTGGTGTCGACCATGTCGTCCCAGTCCTTCAGGCTGGCGCGCTGCGCCGGCTCAAGGCCGAGGGCGAGGCCGGCATTGGCGAAGACGACGTTAAGCCGGGCGAAGGCCTCCGGCAGGGCGGCCAGCGCCGCCGTCAGCGCCGCCTGGTCGCGCACATCCACCTCCAGCGGGTGCAGCCGCGGCCCGAGCTCGTCGCGCAGCGCGATGAGGCGGTCGGCCCGGCGGCCGGTGGCGACGACATGGGCGCCCGCTTCGACGAAGCGCCGCGCGGCGGCCGCGCCGATGCCGGAAGTGGCGCCCGTGACCAGAACCCTGAGCGTGGCGGGATCGAGCATCTGATACATGGCGCGGGCTCCTGTTGTGCATTGCCACATAGCGCGGCGGCGCGGCGGCGTCCATCATCGCTTCCAGGGGCGGCAGACGGGCGGCGGCCGGGTGGCGGCCGCCCGCCCCGCGACGATGACAGCCTGCCGACAGCCTCGCCGGGATAAGGATTCGTTCAGCATGACCGAGCGTCCATTGGGAATTGGACGCAGACCCCGCCAGCGGGCCATGCTCACGCCACGATCCTTGCCGAAAAAGCCGGGATTGACACCACGCTGGGCACTGCGGGTTGCCCGGCATGTCGGAACGATCAACGAGCACGCCGGCGCTGCCGGCGTGTGGGGGTATGCAAGATGAATGTGAACGCCGTTGCGCTGACCGCCATTGCCCTCGCCCTGGGTGGCTGCAGCACGGCGATCGACGGCTTCGGCCCGTCGGCGAAGACGCCGGTCGCCGACGCCGACCCGATCACCCCGGCGCCGAGCGGCTCTGTGGAGAGTTCGGCGGTTCCCGCGCCGACGCCGGCCACCGGCGCCTCCGCCGCCACCGCCCAGGCCGCCGTGACCCCCCGCCCCGTCGCGCAGAACGTCTCGCTGAACCCGCCGGCCGCCACCGCGCCGGGCGGCGTCGCCTATGCCGACCCGGGCACCACCCGCTCCCAGCTCGCCGGCACCTGGACCTATGCCTGGGACGGCGGCCAGAAGACCTGCCCGCTCACATTGACCACCGACCGCGGCATGTCCGGCTTCGCCGCCAGCGCCGATGTGAGCTGCCCCAACGACATCTTCATGACCAAGGGCTGGGACGTCTGGGGCAACGACATCGTGCTGCAGAATCATGTGGGCAAGGTCACCGCCCGGCTGAAGCCGGCCGGCACTGGCCGCTATGACGGCGTGGCCACCAGCGACGGCAGCAGCGTCGCCCTCACCCGCTCCTGAATCCACCCCGAAGCCGCGGCCGGCCAGGCCACCGCGCGGCCGCGGCACCGTTGCTTCGGCGTTCGAACCAAAACCCCGCGTTGTTTGGTTTCGACTTTGCACAACTGATTGGCACGACTGAAGAGTGTCGTCGTGCTTTCATGATTCACTGATCAACGTCTCCATCACATCATCGGGAACCCCGCGAAATATGGTGCGTTGAAGCGCAGCAGGGTTCATGGTGGGCCATGACCAAACCCGATTGATTCGGGTCGGTCATCGAAGGAGGTTGTGATGCTGCAGGTGTCGTCGACGTCTTCGGTTTCGATCCCGCTCCGCGACGGCGAGCGGATCGGTCCGTCTCCGGTCGGTCCGTCTGCGGAAGCCGCGCGCACCCCTCTGCGCCGCGACGCCGGTCCGGCCGCCGCGAGCAGCGTGTTCGCGCGGATGGCGCAGCATCTCGCCCATCTCGGCAACCCCACCGATGCCGAAGCGCTGCGCGAGCTGCGGCTGGCGTTTCCGGGCGTGCCGCTGGCGGCCCGCGTCGCCGCCCTTGCCGGCCGCAACCGCGCGGGTTGAGATCACGCCCGCGGCGTCGATCGACCCTCCCCCCTCTCGCGCCGGCCGCAAGGTCCGGCGCGTTTTGATTAGGGATAAACCCGCCAAGTGTGTAGGGACCAGCCCGGCTCGCCGCCCGTCCCGCTTCAGTTGAGACGGTCAGGCCGCTCGCCGTCGAGGCCCGCCACGGCCGCGGGGGCCGACGCCTCGCCGGCCGGCGCTTCCTCGGTTTCTGCGGCCGGGGCCGTGCGCAGGTACTCGCGCTCGAGCTGGGCGTAGCGCATCACCGAGAGCGGCATCAGCGCGAGATAGGTGATGGTCAGCAGCGCCAGCACCGCCCAGGGCCACGTCACCAGCACCGCGACGAACAGCGCGACGCAGACGAAGAGCGGCAGCACCGCCTCGCGCGGCACCCGGGCGCCGAGCTTCTTGCCGGACCAGGCCGGCAGCTTCGACACCATCAGCAGCGCGATGGCAAGGCAGTAAAAGGCGGCCACCGCCGGCGAAGCGACGAGGCGCGGCAGGCCCACCAGCTCCAGATAGACCGGCAGCAGCACGCAGATCGCCCCCATCGGGGCGGGCACGCCGGTGAAGAAGTTGCTGGCGAAGTCCGGCTTGTTGGGGTCTTCCAGCATGACGTTGAAGCGCGCCAGCCGGAGCGCGGCGCAGATGGCGAAGGCCAGCGCCGCGATCCACCCGATCGAGCCCAGCGTGTCGAGGCCCCACATATAGAGCACGATGCCCGGCGCAACGCCGAAGCACACGAAGTCCGAGAGGCTGTCGAGCTCGGCGCCGAAGCGCGAGGTGCCCTGAAGCATCCGCGCCAGCCGGCCGTCCATCCCGTCCAGCACCGCAGCGAGGACGATGGCGCCCAGCGCCAGCTCCATCCGCCCCTCGATCGCCATGCGGATGCCGGTGAGGCCGGCGCAGAGCGCCAGCAGCGTCACGATGTTGGGGATCAGCAGCCGCACCGGAATGGCCTGGAAGCGGCGGCGGCGCGCCTGCGGGTCGGGCTCGAAAGGCGGAAAGGGTCGCGGCATGGGCCACTCCTGTTGCGTCGCCGGCCGGGCTGCAGCGCGGCGGGCGCGGGTCATCCGATCCTGAAGCTGGCGGGCGGCTGCGAATAGGCGAGATCGGCCAGCACGGTCTCTCCCGCCACGGCGCGCTGGCCTTCCGCCACCAGCGGCCGGGCGCCGGCGGGGAAATACACATCGACGCGCGAGCCGAAGCGGATGAGGCCGAAACGCTCGCCGGTGGCGATCTCCTCGCCCTCGCGCACGAAGCAGACGATGCGCCGCGCCACCAGCCCGGCGATCTGCACCACGCCGACCAGCCCCGCCGCCGTCGCCAGCACCACGCCGTTGCGCTCATTGTCCTCGCTGGCCTTGTCGAGGTCGGCGCTGAGGAACTTGCCCGGCCGATAGGCAATGCGGGCGACCCGGCCCGCCAGCGGCGCCCGGTTCACGTGGACGTCGAACACGTTCATGAAGATGCAGACCCGCGGCAGCGGCTCACGGCCGAGGCCGAGCTCGGCCGGCGGCACGGCAGGACCGACCAGGCACACCCGGCCATCGGCCGGGGCGATCACCAGCCCCTCGCGCAGGGGGGTGACCCGCTCGGGATCGCGGAAGAAATAGGCGATCCACGCCGTGATCAGCAGGGCGATCCAGCCGAGCGGCTGGAACAGCCACAGCAGCAGCCCCGACACCACCGCGCCGATGAGCAGGAAGGGATAGCCTTCGCGGTGGATCGGCGTCAGGTCGTTGCGGAGTGTGTCGAGCAGGGACATCGGGTTTCCTTGCGGCAGCGCGACGCTGCCTATCGCAACGTCGCGTCGAAATCGCGGCATCGACGTGCCATGCCGGCGCGCGGCTGGCAAGGCGATGCGCATGTCGGTGGCGTCCCCGTCAGCGGCGCTTGCGCTCGCAGCGCCCACATCGGTGATGGCGCCGCCCCGCCCTGCCCGCGCGTCGGGGCAGGCAAGCTGGCGGGCCGCCGCCGCGGGCTAAGCCGCCGCGACGCCGTCCGGCAGCGTGCGCGCGCCGTCGGCGGCCGCGGCCGCGCCGTCTTCGCCGCTGGCCCGCAGCGTCTCGCGTGCCCGGTCGACCTCGCGCTGGCGCTGCCACATGGAGTGGTAGAGCCCGTGCCTGGCCATCAGCCCGGCGTGGGTGCCGCGCTCGGCGATGCGGCCGGCGGCGAGCACGATGATCTCGTCGGCGCCGATGACCGTGGAGAGCCGGTGCGCGATGACCAGCGTGGTGCGGCCGCGCGAGACGCGGTCCAGCGCGTCCTGGATTTCGTGCTCGGTGTGGCTGTCGAGCGCGGAGGTCGCCTCGTCGAGCAGCAGGATCGGCGGCGCCTTGAGGATGGTGCGGGCGATGGCCACGCGCTGCTTCTCGCCCCCGGACAGCTTCAGGCCGCGCTCGCCGACCTCGGTGGCGAAGCCCTTCGGCGTGGTGCGGATGAAGCCGTCGATCTGGGCGAGCCGCGCCGCCTCCGCCACCTCCTCGTCGGAGGCGCCGTTGCGGCCATAGCGGATATTGTAGGCGAGCGTGTCGTTGAACAGCACGGTGTCCTGCGGCACCATGCCGATGGCGGCGCGCAGGCTCTCCTGGGTGATGTCGCGGATGTCCTGCCCATCGATGGTGATGCGCCCGGACGAGACGTCGTAGAAGCGGAACAGCAGCCGCGAGATGGTCGACTTGCCGGCGCCCGAGGGGCCGACAATGGCGACGGTGCGGCCGGCCGGCACCTCGAAGGACACGCCCTTCAGGATTTCACGGTCGGGATCGTAGGAGAAATGCACGTCCTCGAACCGCACCGTGCCGCCGGCGATCGCCAGCGGCCGGGCGGCCGGGGCATCGCGCACCTCCGGCCGGCGGGCCAGAACGGCGAACATCGCCTCGATGTCGATGAGCGACTGCTTGATCTCGCGGTAGATCATGCCGAGGAAGTTCAGCGGCTGGTAGAGCTGGACCATCATGGCGTTGACCATGACGAAGGAGCCGACCGACTGCCGCCCGGCGCGGATGTCGAACACGCACAGCACCATCACCGCGGTGAGGCCGAGGGTGAAGATGGCGGCCTGCCCGGCATTGAGCCAGGCCAGCGAGGTGTGGGTGTGCACGGTGGCGCGCTCGTAACGGGCCATGGAGCGGTCGTAGCGCGCCGCCTCCCAGCTCTCGGCGCCGAAATATTTCACCGTCTCGTAGTTCAGCAGGCTGTCCACCGCCTTGGCGTTGGCGTCGGTGTCGCTCTCGTTCATCGCCCGCCGGATGCCCATCCGGTATTCGGTCATGACGAAGGTGAAGAGGGTGTAGCCCACGATCATCGCCACCGCGGCAAGCGCGTAGCGCCAGTCGAACTGCCAGAGCAGCACGCCGATGACCATGGCGAATTCCAGCACGGTCGGCGCCAGGTGCAGCACCAGCATGCGCACGATGGTCTCGATGCCCTCGCGCGAGCGCTCGAGGACCCGGGTGAGCCCGCCGGTCTTGCGCTCGAGGTGGAAGCGCAGCGACAGCGCGTGCATGTGCTCGAAGGTTTCGAGCGCGAGCCTGCGTACGGCATGGATCGCGACCTTGGCGAACAGGCCGTCGCGCCACTGGGTGAGCCCGGCCATGACGACGCGGGCGAAGCCATAGGCCAGCGTCAGCACCACCGGCCCGGCCAGGATCAGCCCCACCGTGTCGGTGGTGATGACCGCGCCCTCGCGCTCCGCCACAGCGTCGGTCGCCCATTTGAACAGGAAGGGTGTGAACAGCGTCGCGATCTTGGCGAGGACGAGCAGCAGCAGGCCCCACAGCACGCGGGCGCGCAGGTCCATGCGGTCGGCGGGCCAGAGATAGGGCACCAGCCCGCGCAGCGCGACCCAGAGCGAGCCGCGTGGCGGCGCTTCCGGCGCGCGCGGGGGAAGGCCGTTGGGCGGCGCATGCGCCGTCCCGCTGTCGATAGAACTCATGATCGGGAACGTCCGGTTGGGCCGGCCGAAGCGAGGGGCGGCTCGCCGGGGCGGGGAATCGATCCCGGCGAAGCCGAGATGGGGGGCGGGAAAGCCGGGGTCAAGCCGTCGCGCGGCAGGCATGCGCCAGTCAGCTCGGCCAGCAGCGGCACCAGCGTCGCGGCAAGCCGGGCGACCACCTCCCGGTCCAGTTCATAGCAGCAGCGCGGCCCTTCGATGGTGCCGGTGATGAGGCCGGCCTCCTTCAGCACCTTGAGGTGCTGCGAGACGGTGGACTGGGCGAGGCTGAGCCCGCGCACGATCTGCCCGCACGGGCAGCGCTCCGCCTGCGCCAGCGCCCGCAGGATGGCGAGGCGCGCGGGATGGGCGAGCGCCCGCAACCGCAGGGCGAGAACGTCGTCGGAATCGTCGGGCAGCAGTTCCATCGCCCATCGTCGATAGACGATGAATGCGGCAGAGGGAAGACAGCCACCCACCCGCTCGACCGGCCCCGCCGCCACGATTACGCAGCGTCATGTATAGCGCCAATCAAATCCAGGGTTAGAAAGTCAAATATGAGAATTTAATAAACAATACGGCCGCTTATTTTCATGATGACTGTATTGTGAATCACAGTTATCGTATTGCCAAAATAATCCGGGGAGACACAACATGGGAACGTTCGCGTGCGGACGGGCGGCAGTCCGTCGACGGCGGCGATTTGGGGCGAGGTCGGAGGCGTGGCTCGGCGCCGGTGCCGCCCTTCTGATCCTGGCGGGCCCGCCGGCCCATGCCGCCGACGCCGATGCCGGCGGCAGCGACCCGGGCTACGAGATCGACAGCGAGAACATCTTCGGCTTTACCGAAGGCTCCGACACCAATGACCGCGGCGAGCAGGAAGTATCGGTGGCGGCCACCGGCCGTTTCGGCCGGGCGTCCGGCGAGGGTGATGGCGGGTCGCACTAGGTCACGTACCCATAAACGGGATTCCCTGCGGGGCGGTGTTCTGATTCACTG
>CAZIXP010000102.1:0-14415 GCA_964543245.1 uncultured Starkeya sp. | reverse complement strand
GGAGCGTCCGCCGCTGACGGAGGCCGAGCTGCCGCGCTACAGCCTCATCGTGCCGCTCCACGACGAGGCGGCGGTGCTGCCGCGCCTCGTCACCCATCTCGGGCGGCTGGACTACCCCGCCGAGAAGCTCCAGATCCTGCTGGTGGTGGAGCCCGGCGACGACGCTACCCGCCGGGCCGCCGAGGGCGCCGCGCGCGACCGCCGGTTCGAGGTGGTCGTCGCCCCGGCGCTCGGCCCCCGCACCAAGCCCAAGGCGATGAACGCGGCGCTGATCCGGGCCGGCGGCGACCTCGTCGCGGTCTATGACGCCGAGGACGAGCCGGAGCCGGACCAGCTCCGCCGCGCCGCGGCGGCCTTCGCCGCGCCGGGCGGCGGGCGGCTCGGCTGCGTGCAGGCCCGGCTCGTCATCGACAACGCCGCCGACAGCTGGATCAGCCGGCAGTTCGCCGCCGAATATGCCGGGCATTTCGACCTGATGCTGCCGCTGCTCGCCGGGCTCCAGCTGCCGATACCGCTCGGCGGCACCTCCAACCATTTCCGCCGCGCCGCGCTGGAAGGCGCCGGCGCCTGGGACCCGTTCAACGTGACCGAGGACGCCGATCTCGGCATCAGGCTGGCCCGCCATGGCTGGGGCATCGCGGTCATCGGCTCGAGCACCCATGAGGAGGCCACCAACACCTTCCCCGCCTGGCTGCGCCAGCGCACCCGCTGGTACAAGGGCTGGCTGCAGACCGCGCTGGTGCATCTGCGCCGGCCGCGCGCGCTGTGGCGCGATGTCGGCCCGCGCGGCGCGGCGGGCATCGGCGTGCTGCTGGCGGGCAACCTGTTCGCCGCGCTGATCCACCCCTTCTTCCTCGCCGCGCTGCTGCACGACCTGTTCGCGGCGCGGGAGGCGGTCTCCACCGCCGGCGTGGCGGCGCAGGCGCTGGGCGTCGGCGTGCTGGCCGCGGGCTATGGCGCGACCGCGCTCCACACCCTCGCCGCCATGGGGCGCCGCGGGCTTTGCGGCCGGGCGGCGACGCTGGCGCTGGTGCCGCTCTACTGGCTCATGCTGTCGCTCGCGGCGTGGCGGGCGATGGTCCAGCTCGTCGTCGACCCCTATCGCTGGGAGAAGACCGCCCACGGCCTCGCCCGCACCTCGCGGCGGGCGGGCGGGCAGGACGGCTCAAAGTCAGAGATAGCGCCGGAGCTCGGCGGCGCTGTCCTGCGGCGGGCGCTTGAGATTGAGCGGCGCGATGAAGCTGCCGTCCTTGCCCATCAGATAGACCACCGCCGTGTGGTCCATCGTGTAGTCGCCGCCCTGCGTCGGCACCTTGCGGGCATAGACGCGATACGCCTTGATCGCCGCCGCCACCTGCTCCGGGCTGCCCGACAGGCCGAGGATGGAGGGGTGGAAGCTGCCGATATAGCTCTTCATCACCGCCGGGGTGTCGCGCTCGGGGTCCACCGTGACGAACAGCGCCGACAGCTTGCGCGAATCCGGCCCCAGCGCGTCGAACACCTGGGAGATGTCGGACAGCGTGGTGGGGCAGATGTCCGGGCAGTGGGTGAAGCCGAAGAACACCAGGAACGGGGTGCCCGCGAAGGTCTGGTCCGTCACCGTGCGGCCGTCCTGGTCGACCAGCTCGAACGGTCCGCCCACCGCGGTGGGCCCGGCGATCCCGGCCGGGCGGCCGGGCAGCAGCGCCATGGTGGCGGCCAGCAACGCCGCGGCGCCGAGCACGAAAAGGGCGAAGACGAGGATGATGCGGCGCTGGGGCATGGGGCTCACGGCAACAGGGGCGGACCGGGCCGCGCCGGGCGGGCGCGTCAGAAGCAATAGGCGAAGCCAGCCGCAACCATCTCAAAGAAAACGGCGGCACCGTGGCGCCACCAGAGCCCGATTGCCGCAGCCAGCAGCAGCAGGCAGAGGCCCCCGACCAGCCACAGGGCCGGCGAAAGACGAGCCGCAGCAGCGTGTCGCGCCATGTTCCCCCCCCGATTCGACGGCATCGGTATCGCGCCCGGCGGGTCGCGCAATCGTGACGCCGGTTCCGCCATCCCATCGAAAGGCGGCGCGAATCGGGCGAAAGAAGGGCTAGGGTCTTGAAGGCCGACTGTTAAGCTGTTCGCATGCGTCGGCACAGCGATGAAGCCTGCGCCGCGCGGGCCGGAACATCGAGGGGGGAAGGCGAAGGCATGGGAAGCAGGCGGGGCGAACGACCCGACCCGGCGGGCGACACGGCGGGGTCGGCGATGACCGACGCTGCGGTCCAGCGCGGGCTCGACGTCGCCCTCGATTCCATGAGCGACGCCTTCGCTTTGTTCGATGCCGAAGACCGGCTGCTCCTGCACAATGCCCGCTATCTCGACTTCTTCCCCTTCCTGCGCGGCCTTGGCGACCTTCACGGCATGCCGTTCCGCCGCATGGTGACCGCGCCTGACGCCGAATGGGACCGCGCCGACAGCCCGGAGGGCTATGTCGAGGAACGCATGCGCCGGCACTTCGCCGCCGATGGCGAACCCTTCGACATACCGCTGCACAATGGCGGCTGGGCGCGGGTGCGGGAGCGGCGCACCCCGGATGGCGGTATCGTCTCCACCTGGACCGACATCTCCCAGCTGAAGGCCGCGGAGCAGCACCTGCTCGGCGCGATCGCCGGCATCGGCGAGGGCTTCGTGCTGCTGGACGACGACCTCCATATCCGGCTGGTGAACGATGCCTTCCGCGAGATGCACGACCGCACCGGGCTGGACCGGCTGGAGGGCGTGGAACTCGGCGAGCTGATCCGCCTCGGCACCGAGGCCGGGATTTACGACCTCGCCGATGGCGGCCCCGACCAGATCGTCGACCGCATTCTCGCCGCGGTGGACCAGGAGGGCGGGCGGCTGGAGATAGCGCTGCACGACGGCGGCTGCGTGCTGGTGAACCACCAGCGCATGACCGAGGGCGGCGTGGTCGGCATCTGGACCGATGTCAGCTCGCAGAAGCAGCGCGAGCGCGAGCTTCTCTCCGCCCGCCAGCAGCTCCAGAAGCAGTCCGACGCGCTGTCGGAATTCGCCCGGCTGCTGGCCCGGCAGGCGCGTTCCGACGGACTGACCGGCCTGCCCAACCGGGTGGCGCTGGAAGCCAAGCTCGCCGCCGCGCTGCAGGAGCAGCTTTCCGGCATCTGGGTGATGTTCCTCGACCTCGACCGCTTCAGGACCATCAACGACACCGCCGGCCACGGCACCGGCGATGAGGTGCTGTGCGAGGTGGCGCGGTTCCTGCGCTCCCGGCTGCACCCCGAGGACATGGTGGCCCGGCTCGGCGGCGACGAATTCGCCATTCTCATCACCGAGATGGACGAGCCCGACGTGATGGCCATCGCGCAGGGGCTGATCGAGGGCACCCGCGCCGCGCCTTTCACCGTTGCCGGGCGGCATTTCGCGCTGGGGCTGAGCATCGGCATCGTGACCCCCGCCGCGGAGCTCGCCAGCGCCTCCAGCCTGCTCGCCGCCGCCCACACCGCCTGCTACCTCGCCAAGGAATCCGGACGCGGGCGTGTCCACCTCTACCGCGCCGACGGAACCGGCACCGCCCACGAGGCGCTGGGCTGGGCCGAGCGCATCGCCGCCGCGCTGCGCGAAGACCGCTTCGCGCTGCTGCTGCAGGCGATCGTCAACAATGTCGGCGCCGTGGTCGGCTACGAGGCATTGATCCGGCTGGTGGACGAGCACGGCCAGGTCCGCAGCCCGGCCAATTTCCTGCCGGCCGCCCGCCGCGTCGGCCTGATGGACCGGATCGACGAGTGGGTGTGCCGGCGCACCGTCGACTATGCCCGCCAGCTGCTGCGCCAGGG
Organism: uncultured Starkeya sp.; assembly: GCA_964543245.1. Classification (GTDB taxonomy): domain Bacteria; phylum Pseudomonadota; class Alphaproteobacteria; order Rhizobiales; family Xanthobacteraceae; genus Ancylobacter. The sequence continues at coordinate 10,594 of CAZIXP010000102.1, read as the reverse complement.
CGGCCACCGCTACGTATCGATGAATTTCGGCGCCGGCGCCCTGTCGGACCCGCTGTTCCAGAAGCTGCTGATCGGCCTGCTCGACGCCAATCCGGGGGTGGAGAAGACGCTGCGGGTGGAGATCACCGAGACCGACCAGATCGCCGATCCCCGGGTGCTGGCGAGCTTCCTCGCTTATCTGCGGCGGCGCGGCATCCACCTGTATCTCGACGATTTCGGCAGCGGCTACAATTCCTTCGACCTGCTGAAGCATTTGCGGGTCGACGGCATCAAGATCGACTGGACCGTGACCCACGACCTGCTCTCCGACCCCATCGACGAGGCGCTGATCCGCGCCGCGGTCTCCATCGCCGGCTCGCTGGGGCTGGAACTGGTGGCGGAGGGGGTGGAGAGCGAGCCGGAGCTGAACCGGCTGCGGGCGCTCGGGGTGCGGCTGTTCCAGGGCCACTATTTCCACCAGCCCGAAGACGCCACCCGGACCCTGCCGGAAGAGACCGCCGCCCTGCCGCCGGCCTGAGCGCGCCGGGCTCAACTTTTCCGCCCCCGCTGCGTTGTCCTCGCCAGAATGGAATGAGGATGCACGGCGTGCTGGACAGAACGGTTGCCTTCGACCCTGCCATCGACACGGCTTCGCGCGAGACCGCGCTGGAACCCGGCCGCAACGTCTGGAAGCTGGCGCGCGCCGGCCGGGCGGCGGTGCTGGTGGACGGCGCCGCCTATTTCGCCGCGCTCCGCGCCGCCCTCATCAAGGCGGAGCACAGCATCCACATCGTCGGCTGGGACCTCGACAGCCGCACCCGGCTGGTGGGCGAGTCCGGCCGCTGCGAGGATGACCTGCCGGAGACGCTGGCGGCCTTCCTCACCGAGCTGGTGAAGCGGCGGCCGAAGCTGCGCATCCGCCTGCTGCTGTGGGACTATTCGCTGGTCTTCGCGCTGCAGCGCGAGCTGGCGCCGGTCTATTCCTTCCTCTGGCGCACGCCGGAGCAGATCGAGATCTGCCTCGACGACGTGCTGCCGGTGGGCGCCTCGCACCACCAGAAGATGGTGATCGTCGACGAGGCGGTGGCCTTCACCGGCGGGCTGGACCTCACCGCCCGGCGCTGGGACACCAGCGAGCACCGGCCGGACGATGCCCGCCGCGTCGACCCCTCGGGCGTGCGCTACCCGCCGTTCCACGATGTGCAGGCGGTGGTGGATGGCGAGGCCGCCGCCGCGCTGGGCGAGCTGGTCCGCACCCGCTGGCGGCGGGCCGCCTGCGAGACCCTGCCGGCGCGGCGCGACCGCCCCGGCAGCGACCCGTGGCCCGACCCCGTCGTCCCCGAGTTCCGCGATGTCGCCATCGGCATCGCCCGCACCATGCCGCGGCACGGCCGCGAGCAGCCGATCGACGAGGTTCAGCACCTGTTCGAGGACATGGTCGGCGCGGCAGAGCGGCTGGTCTATATCGAGAACCAGTTCGTGACCCATGTCGGCACCGCCGAAAGGCTGGCGGCCCGCATGATCGAGCGGCCCGAACTGGAGGCGCTGATCGTGTGTCCGCGCTCCTATGACGGCTGGGTCGAGCGGCGGGTGATGATCGCCGGGCGGCTGCGCTTCATGCATATTCTGGAAGCCGCCGGCGTCGCCGACCGGGTACGCGTGCTCTATCCCGAGCGGCGGGAGGGCGAAACGGCCGTCCCCGTCATGGTCCATGCCAAGGTGACGATCGTCGACGACAGCCTCGCGCGGATCGGCTCGGCCAATCTGTGCAACCGGTCAATGGGCCTCGACAGCGAGTGCGACATCGTGATCGCCGCCGGCGAGGCGGGCGAGGAGAGCGTGCGCGCCGGCATCGCGGCGCTGCGCAACCGCCTCATCGCCGAGCATTCCGGCCTCGCCGAGGCCGCCATTGCCGAGCGGCTGGACGCCGGCGGCTCGCTGCTGGAGCTGATCGACGCCGCCACGGCGCAGCAGCCCGCCCCGGCCCGCCGCCTCGTGCCGGTGGAGGACGCCGCCTCCGGTATCGACCCGCGGGAGGCAGCGATCGACGCCATGGCCGACCCGATCGAGCCCTTCGACGAGGACAGCCCGCGCGCCAGCCCGCCCCGGCACTGGAATCTCGCCTTCGTGCTCAAGGTCGGCGTGGCAATCAGCGCGGTGCTGCTGCTGACGCTGGTCTGGCAGATGTCGCCGCTCGGCAATACCGAGCAGATCGTGCAGTCGATCACCGCCATCTCCGACCGCCCATGGGCACCCTTTGCGGTGGTCGCGCTGTTCCTGCTGGCCGAATGCGTCGCCTTCCCCGTCACCATCCTCATCTTCGCGACCATCGCGGTATTCGGCGGCTGGCAGGGGTTCCTGCTGGCGGGGCTGGGGGCGCTGGCGAGTTCGGTGGTTACCTATGCCGTGGGCCGGCGGCTGGGGTCGCGGCCGCTGCGGCGGGTCATCGGGCCCCGCATCAACCGCATCCGCCGCGCGCTGGCGAGCCGGGGCATCATCACCGTCGCCTCCGTGCGGCTGGTGCCGCTGGCGCCCTTCACCTTCGTCAATCTGGTGGCCGGCGCGGTGGGGTTGCGCTTCGTCGACTACATCGCCGGCACCGCGCTCGGCCTGCTGCCGGGGCTGCTGGTGATGTCGGCGCTCGGCCACCAGATCACCGCGCTGTTCAGCGAGCCGACGGTGGGCGGCGTGCTGGCGCTGCTGGGGTTCGTCGCGCTGTGGGTGCTGATGGGCGTCGGCCTGCAGCTGCTCATCGCCCGCTACCGGCCGCTGTCGTGAACGAGGCGGAGACCGCGCCCGCCCCGCCGGCCCCCGGCGTGGTCCGGGTCATGAGCTGGAACCTGCATGGCGGCATCGGCCCGGACCGCCGCTTCGACCTCGCGCGGATCGGCGCGCTGGTGGAGCGGCACCGGCCGGACATCCTGGCGTTGCAGGAGATCGACACCCGCGGCCGCGACCCCGGATGCCTGGCGCCGCTGGAGTTGCTGGCCGGCGGCGGCCACCGCACCGAAGCGCGCACCATCGTCACCGAGGATGGCCATTACGGCCACGCGCTGTTCAGCCGCTGGCCGTTCGAGCGGGTGCGGCTGCACGACCTCTCCCACCGCCGGCGCGAGCCGCGCTCGGCCATCGAGGCGGAAATCCGGGTGGGCGGGGTGGGCGTCCACCTCGTCGCGGTCCATCTCGGCCTCGACATCCCGGAGCGGCGGATGCAGGCGGCCCGGCTCGCCGAACTGGCGCAGGCGCCCTGGGCCGAGACGACGCTGATGATGGGCGATTTCAACGACTGGTTCCCCTTCGGCTCGGTGCGCCGCGCGCTGGCGGAGGAACTGCCGGTCCGCACCCGGCTGCGCACCTTCCCCGCGAGGCTGCCGGCGCTGAAACTCGACCGCATCTACGCCAACACCCCCCTTCTCGCCGCCTGGACCGACCCGGCGGCGCGGCACTGCTCCGATCACCTGCCGATCATCGCCGAGCTGCGGCTGCGCGCCGGGGTGACGGGGGCCGCTTGAGGTGACTGCGGCCACTATCCAAAAATCCGGGCAACCCACCGACCGTCATGGTAGTATGGAGATAAAGTCCTATTCTTTTGTCATCAACGCGGATCCGGCGCATGAAAACCATGAGCATCAGCCTGATAGCGGCGGGTTTTCTGGTATCTCTCCCCTACGGAATGGCACAGGCTCAGGATTGCAACCGGCTCGTCGACTATTTCCCGACCGCCGTGAGCCTGAAGGACAAGACCTGTCGCTACGGGCCGCAGCCACCGCGCTATCACTCCTGCCTCGACCAGAAGGCGAATGTGGAGATGATGGCCAAGAATATCCTTCAGTGCAGGGGCCTGTCGTCGGCGCAACGAACGTACTACGCGAAGATGGCCCGCACCTATAACGGGGCGGCCGACGCGGCCGTACAGCGCGACATGCAGGCCCGCGCAGCCAGGCGCTACTATGTCCCTCCCTGCTTTGCCGGCATTCCGGTGAATGGGATGTGCATCATTCCCTGACGGCCTCGAAGGCGGGAACGGCCGGCGGCCCGGCCGGCCGGGCGCGCCTCCTCCGCCATCCCCTCGGGCGCTCTCTTTTCCGCGCGGCCCTGCTGTGCCACGAGAGAGCGACACGGAGGGCTCCATGCATCCATCCCGGCACCCGCCGCGCTTCGGGAGCGGCACCCACGCCCGCGCCGGGCGCCCGATGCCCATTCCCCTCGCCCGCCGATGAACGCCCTGCCCGCGCTCTATGCCGGCATGGGATATCGCGTCGTCGCGATGGACGGCACGCTGTGGCGCAGCGCCGGCCGGCTGGCGCTGACGTCCGAGCCCTCCGGCGCGGTTCACCGCGGCACCGAGGCCGGCATCCGCGCCATGCTCCGCCGCGAGCGCAGACTGGCGGCCATCTTCTGCACCGAGCATCCGTCGGGCAGGACGGTGCCTCACTTCTCGCTCACCGCCGGGCAATCGGCGGTGGCGACGGTGCAGCGGCAGTTCGCCCAGCATGTGCGGCGCGCCGCCGCCCACGGCGTCGTCCGGTCGCTCGACTGGGCGGAATGGGACCGGCACGCCCTCGCCTGCGACCGCGCCTCCCTCGCGCGCCACGGCACGGCCGCCGCCCCCTGCCTCGAACCCGACGGGCGCCGCCGGCTGGCGGAGGTCGCCGCGCGCGACTCCAGCCTGGTGCTGTACGGCTATGTCACGCAGGGCGGCGAGATCGCCGCCTATCTGCTCTGCCGCATCGAGGCCGGCATCTGCCAGGGCCTGTTCATGCATTGGGACGACGCGCGGGCGGCGCTGAGGCCGACCCATCTGCTCTACCACGCGGCGCGCCAGGCGCTGCTGGCGCGCCCCGACGTCGCGCTTCTGCGCATCGGCCGGCAGGCGGTGCCGGCCAATCCCGGGCTCGACCGCTTCAAGCGGCATGCCGGCTTTGCGGCGACGCCCTGCCATGTCGGCGTTCTGGTTCACCCTTTCGCCGCCCCGCTGATCGAGCGGCGCGCGACGGCATGGCTGCTCGGCCTCATCCGCCGCCGGCTGGCCCCGCGCTTTCCCGGGCTCGCCGCGCTCGAAGTGCTGGAATGCGCGGCGCCGACGCGGGCAGCGCTGCGGGCGGGCCGCAGGCTCAGGCCATGAGGTCGGCGGCGCGCTCGGCGATCAGCATCACGGCGCAGCAGGTATTGGCCGCCGGCAGGCTCGGCATGACCGAGGCATCGACGACCCGCAGGCCGGCCATGCCGTTGACCCGCAGCCGGCCGTCGACCACGGCGGCGGCATCATCGCCCATCCGGCAGGTGCCGACGGGGTGGAAGGCGGTGGTGGCGGTGGCGCGCACATGGCGGGCGAGGGCCGCGCGGCTCCGCTCCGCCGGGCCCGGCCGCAACGCCTCGCCGAGGCCGAAGGCGGCGAGCGCGGGCTGGCCGGCAATCTCCCGCACCGCGGCAATGCCATCCACCAGCCGGTCGAGATCGTGCGGCTCGGTGAGATAGGCGGGGTCGATGAGGCTGCCCGACTCCGGCGCCGCCGGATCGATCGCCACCCGGCCGCGGCTGAGCGGGCGCACCAGCGTCAGTTCGATATCGACCGCCGCCGCCTCGGTGAGCGACTGGAAATGGGTGATGATCTGCAGGTCCGGGCGCGCAGCCGCGCCTGCCGAGGCGAGATAGGCCCCGGACTCGCAGCAATTGGAAGCAAGCACGCTGGCGCGCCCGGCCGCCCGGCGCAGCAGCGCCGCCGGCAGCCGCCACAGCCGCGCCGGCGAAGCCGGAGCTGAGCGGAAGAGAAGGGGGATGCGGACATGGTCGGCGAGCCGGTCGCCGACGCCGGGCCGGTCGTGGCGGACCGTGATTCCGGCCGCGCGCAGCCTGTCCGCCGGGCCGATGCCCGAGGCCATCAGCACCCGCGGGCTCTCCAGCGCCCCCAGCGCCAGGATCACCTCGCGCCGCGCCCGGAGGATGCGCCGGCCGCGGCCCTGCGCGAGAACCACGCCCTGCACCTCGTCTCCCGCCAGCAGCAGCCGGGCGGCCCGGCCGGTGATCACCGTGAGCCGGGGATGGCCGAGCATCGGCGCGAGATAGGCCTGGAAGGCGGAGAAGCGGCGCCCGTCCCGTTGCAGCAGGGGATAATAGCCGCAGCGCGCCGCATCCGGCCCGTCCAGCAGGCCCTGCCGGGGAAGGCCGGCCTCGCCGCAGGCCGCAAGGAATGCCTCGGAAAAGGCCGAGCGGAAGGCCGGCGCCGCAAGGGGAATCAGGGCGTCCCCCTGCGCGCCCGGTATGCCAAAGGCACGGGCGCGGGCGGGGGCGAGCGCGGCGGGCGACCAGCCCTCGGCCGCCGCGCCCCAGTCGGCGAAGTCGGCGTCGAGCGCGGGCTGGGCGATCATCGCATTGATCGAGGCGCTGCCGCCCAGCACGCGGCCCATGGGCAGGGCGATCCGCCGGCCGTCGAGCCCGGTCTGCGGAACGGTGGTGAGCGGCCAGCTGTGGCTCCAGCGGCCGATCCGCCCGCTGGTCAGCGGCGTTGCCAGCCAGCGGTTGGGCAGCGCCGTGCCGGCATCCACCAGCGCGACGCGCCCGTCGGTCCGCTCCAGCAGGCGCCGCGCCAGCACGCAGCCCGCGGTGCCGCCACCGGCAATGACATAGTCGAACGCCTCATCGCCGGCCGGCATGGCAGGCATCCCGCAGCCACCGCAGGAACAGCTCGATGGTGACATAGCCGAAGCCGATGGCCCCGCTCGCCAGATGCACCGGCAGCAGCAGGCCGCCGGCCGCCATCAGCCGCCACCCCCCGCACCGCCGCAGCAGCGCCAGGAAGGAGCGCTGCCAGACGAGCAGCCCCAGCCAGGCCGCGGCCGCCGCGATCCAGAGCGCCGGCCAGACCGGGCCGAGGATGAGGCACGCCATGAGCGCCGCGGTCAGCGCCAGCGACACCCGGCCGCGGCCATCCGCGTTCAGCACCGCGACGGCATCGCCCTCGCGGTAGATCAGCCGCGACCACGGGATCGCCCGGTCGCGGATGTCGGTGACGATCATCGAGCGCAGGGTCCAGCGTTTCAGATGCGTGCCCAGCAGGGCGGGGTCGAGGCGGATGGCGCCGCCGGCGCCGGCGAGCCGGACGCCGAGTTCGACATCCTCCAGCGCCGGCCGGTCATAGCGCACGGAAAAGCCGCCCAGCGCCTCGAATGCGCGGCGCCGGACCGCGCCGCAGCCGGTCCAGAAGCTGCGCGCCGGGCCGGCGTGGCTCTGGTGCTGGAAGTGATGCAGCAGATTGCGAAAGCGCGAGACGCAGGTCGCCACGGCGGGCGCGTCGTCATAGGAGCCGAACAGGGCGGCGATGTCGGTCCGACGGAACCGCGCCCGCACGATCTCCACCGCATCCTCGGCCAGCAGCACGTCGGCATCGACGAAGAAGAGGACGTCGCCCCCGGCGACGCGCGCGCCCGCATTGCGCGCCGCCGCCGGGCCGCCATGGGCGGCGAGCGGCACCACGCGGCAGGACGCCGGCAGGGCGGCGGCGAGAGGGAAACCGTCCGGCACGAGGATGCATTCATCGCCCGGCCCCAGCAGCCGGGCGACCCGCTCGACGCAGCGCCGCGCGTCCTCGTTCCACGCCGCCAGCGGCATGACGACCGATAGGCGCGGCGCGGGCAACTGCAGCACCGGGGCCGGGGCCGGGACGACGCGCGCCTCGCTTCCGAGATCGCTCAGCATGGCCGGCCCGCCTCGCCACGGCGCGGGGAATGGGCAAGGACGACGAACAGGGCGAGCGTCCACACCGCGAGCAGGGCGACGGTGAGGAGATGGGGCGGGGCGACCAGGACATGGTCGGGAATCAGCAGCGTCGCCAGCACCGCCAGCGTGGCCGCGATCGCCGGCCAGGACGGGGCGGTGATCCAGAGCCGCAGGCAGGCGAGCAGCAGGAAGACCAGCAGCAGGTCGTCGTAATAGCGGTGATACAGGCTGATGCGGGTGACGAAGCCGGTGAGCGCGAGAACCAGCAGCGGATCGCGCGGCACATCGATGCAGCGCAGCCCCAGAAACAGCGCGGCAAAGCCGATCACCGCGCAGAGCAGGCTCGCCAGCCGCGGCGCGAGGCCGAGCCCGGACAGCAGGGTGACCAGCGAATAGCCCTGGCCGGTGAACAACATGCCGCCTGAGGGGTAGGTCGTGCCGAGCAGGGCGAGCGGGCTGTGCCCGCTCCACAGGCTGACCGCGGCCGCGCTGGCGGCCACCACCAGGGCGGCGATGGCCAGAGCCGCGTAGCGGCGCTCCCGGAGGAAAACCGCAAGCATCAGGGCGATGTTGCTGGGCTTGAACAGCGCGATCCCGAACAGCAGCCCGGACGCCGCCGCGCGGCCCCGGTAGAGCGCCAGCGTCATCCCCAGCATCAGCGCCAGCTGGACCCAGCCATATTGCCCCGCCTTGAAGGTGCTGAAGGTCGAGGCCATCGCCAGCACGGCGCTGACGCAGGCCAGCCCCCCGAGGCGGGAGGCGGCGGCGCCAACGCTCCAGGCGAACCCCAGCACGAAGCCGAGCCCGGCCAGCGACCACGCCCCCAGCCAAAACTGGTTCAGGCGGAAATCGGCGAAGGGCGCCAGCAGCCAGAGCCAGGGAAAGGCATTGGGGGGATAGACGCTGTTGGCGGGGGATGCGATGCCTTCGGCACGCAGGATCTCCGCACGGGGATAATGCCCCTGCTCGAGAAGCCGAAGCTCCGCATGGCGGGAGCGCAGATCCCACGAATAGACCTGCCCGACATCGCCGAGCGACGTCACCAGGGCCAGAAGGCGCAGGCAGAAGATCAGCAGGCATGCGGCCGTGAAGAACCGCAACAGCCTCACCCCTGCCCCATGGCGGTGCGTCATGACGGCAGGACCTGCGCTTCGTGATAGGACCGCTCGACATTCACGTCCCATGCCGAGGCGCCCGGCACGCCGTTGAGATAATCGATCGCCGCCATGCCGGACAGCATGGCATGATCCTGGTTGTTGTAGCGGTGCAGGCCATTGCGCCCGGCCGGGCTCAGATTGCCGAAGCGCTCCAGAAAGCCGCGGACGATGTCGAGATTCTCGCGATAGGTCTCGTCATACACCGGATAGGCGTTGAGTTCGCGGATGACATGGCCATCCGTGATCTCGTGCCGCGCGGCAAAGCCGAGACCTTCCAGTTCGCCGCCGGCCAGCCGGATGAGGGCCGCGTCGGCCTCTTCCCAGAGCGGGTCGCCGCGCGAGCAGAAATATTCCATCAGGACGAGCGAGGTTTCCGCGTCGCCGACCAGATCGGGCGACCAGTTGCCGGCGTTCTGGATGCGGCCGACGCGGTAGCCCTCGTCGTGAATATAAAGCCAGTTGTCGGGGAAGAGCCCGGTGCGCGCGACGGACAGCGCCACCACCAGGAAATCACGGTGGCGCAGCGCGGCGCCCGCCGCGCGGATCGCGGCCGGTGCCGGCGGGTCGAGGGTCGCGACCAGCTCGCCGAGCGGCATGGTCGAGACCAGCTTCCGGGCGGGATAGAGGCGACGCGTGCCGTCCGGCGCCTCGGTCTCGACCGCCTCGACCGCCGCCCCGTCATGGGCGATGCGCACCACCTTTTCGTCCAGGTGCAGCCTGCCGCCCGCGGCGATGACCCGATCCGCCACGGTTTCCCACATGCTGCCGGGACCGAGCGCGGGATAGAGGAAGCGGTTCGCCAGGCTGCGCGCGCCGCGGCCGCGGCCCAGCGCGTTCATCACCGCAACCGGCAGGCTGAGGCCGGCAATGCGCTGCGCCGCCCAGTCCGCCCGCAGCCGGTCGCACGATATGCCCCAGACCTTCTCGGTGTAGGACTTGAAGAAGCGGCGGAACAGAAAGCGGCCGAACCGGTTCGAAACCCAGTCGGCGAAGCTGCGTTCCGGGCGGATCGGCCGGACGACGCTGGCGACATAGCTGGCCACTGCACGCGCCAGATCGACCGGCCCGAAATTGCGCACGACATCGATCAGGTTCAGCGGGTAGGCGTAGAATTTGCGGCGGTACAGGATGCGCGACAGGCGCGGCACCTGCCTCATCCGCCCGCCCATCCATTCCTCCCAGCGCTGCAGCACCCGGCTGTTGCCGCTGAGGAATCGATGGCCGCCAATATCGACGTGGTTGCCCTTCCAGCGGACCGTGCGGGAGATGCCGCCGACCTGCCCGCCCGCCTCGATCACCAGCGGCCGCCAGCCGCATCGCTGCGCTTCTTCGGCGGCGGTGAGACCCGCGGGCCCGGCACCGATCACGACGAGATCGAACGGCTCGTCGGACATGAGGAGGGCGGGCGCGGGCATCAGGCTCCGGAGACTGAATCGGTGTGGCGAGGTTCTATAGGACCGCGGGCTGCCGTGCTCGCGACCAACCCACGCGACCTGTTGTCGCACAGGACAGCGGCAGCACTGGCAGCGGGTCCCGGCGCTGCCCCGTGAGCCCGGGTCCGAGCCCCGGTTCTTGCGCGAAGGCTACCGCGAACAGCTGTTCGACGCTGGCGCCCTGAGCCTTGACCAGACGAGGGCCCTTGCCTCCCGCGGCGGCTGCCGACCCCGGCCCCCGCCGGGGACCGGACCAATCCGCTGCCACCGGCCACGACATCACCACCGCCGCCTCCCCAATGGGCAGGA
>CAZIXP010000101.1:0-14599 GCA_964543245.1 uncultured Starkeya sp. | reverse complement strand
GCGATCAGCTCGCCGACGATCTCCTCGCGCCGCAGCTCATAGACCGGGTCGAGGAAGATGCGGTGCGCCATCACCTCGGGACACACCGCGCGCAGATCCTCCGGCACCACCATGTCGCGGCCTTCCAGCCAGGCCCGGACCCGGGCGGCGCGCACGAGATAGGACATGCCGCGCGGGCTGGCGCCGCCGGCCACCAGCCGCGCCATGTCGACGCCGGGCAGCGCCACCCCGGCCGCCGCGGGATCGCGCAGTGCCGCCCAGAGCGCGGTGGTGTAGACCTCCAGCGCCGGGCTGGCGTGGATGCCGGCCTGGATGGCGCGGGCCACCGTCTCCAGCGCCGCCGGATCGAGCACGCCTTCCGCCACGGTCTCGACCAGCGCGTCGACGTCGTGGAAGCGGGGATCGAAGATCAGCCGGCGGCGATCCTCGGCGCCGAGCGGCATGCCGACTTCGATCTCCATGAGGAAGCGGTCGCGCGCCGCGGCCGGCAGCTCGAAGGTCTCCTCCCGCTCGACCCGGTTGCGGTCGGCGAACAGCTGGAGATGGGGAAAGGCGTAGTCGCGGTTGAACGCGGCGACCGAGCGCTCCGCCATCAGCCGCAGCAGCAGGGAATGCACCTGCGGCCGGGCGCGGTTGATCTCGTTGAAGAAGAAGATGGAGAGATCGCCGGCCTGCTTCAGCAGCGGGCCGGGGTCGATCCGCGGCCGGCCATCCGCGCCGAGATGGGCGTGGTAGACGAGATCGGCCGGCATCAGGTCGATGGTGCCCTCGATGCGGGAGAACGCGCCGCCGATGGCGCGGGCCACCGCGCGCAGCAGCGTGGTCTTGCCGACGCCGACATCGCCCTCCAGCAGCACATGGCCACGGGCGAAGGTGGCGATGGTGATGAGGCGGATCACCCGCGACTGGCCCAGCACCGCCTTGCCGACCTCCTGCTCGAAGGCCAGCGCGCGGGCGCGCCAGTCGGCGAGCGGCGCCGTGTCCCCCATCACGCGCATGGCCGCCGCTCCCGGTGCCGCAGCGGGCATTCCTGCGCCGTGCGGCGCAGGATCGGGAACCTCTGCGCCGTGCGGCGCAGGGCCGCCACGGGCGCGGGCGCGAAGATATCCCCGCGCGCCCCGGCGGCGGGTGGCCAAGCTGTCGTCATGCCATGTCCCTGAACTTCGGAGCGCGGTCGTCCCCGCCCTCCGGCATCGCGCGCGCGCCCGCCGGGCGGCCCGCGCGACAAGGGGGCGCGGCCACGGCGGGGAGACCGGCTCCCCCCGTGGCCGCGCCAAGTGCCCACCGAACCGGGAAACCCCGGAGGAACGCGTCGCCGGGCCGGAGAGCGCCGACGGCACAGGTGGGTCCGTGAAAGCCTCAGTTCGGAATCTTGCTGACGTCGTAGACGAAGGTGCCGGTCTTCTGGAAATACTCGACCCTCTTGGCGTTGCGCTCTTCCATCGCCTGGATCGACTGCGACTGCTTGTTCAGCTCCTTGGGGTCATGCTTGGGGTCGTATTTCGAGCCCGCGACCTGCTCGGGATAGCCCGGCTTGGGCTCCCAGCAATTGCCCGGGGCCTTGCAGGTGGTGCCGTCATAGGCGGCGGCGCTGCCGGCAAGGCCGAAGGCGAGGCCGCCGGCGAGGGCGGCGGCGAGAACGGACGGGACGGCGCGGCGCGTGGTGATGCTCATCATGTGCTCCTGATCGTTTCCTCGTGACGTCGCTTCTGGACGCTCTTTTCGTGGTGCCGGGCCCCTGCGGGTCCGGGCCGTCCGGCGCCCGCCCGGCTCAGTCGGGCGTGGCGCCGCCGCATTCCGGCGGCATCACATCCGACGGCTCGATGTGGGTGGAGGCGGCGCTGAAGGGCTTGAAGTCCTTGCGCTGGGCTTCGGTCAGCCAGGTCGCGGTCTGCGGGTCGCCGGTGTAGAGGTGGCGGATCCACGCCATCACCAGCAGCATCTCGTTGAGGTTCAGCGCGCCGTACATCGGCCCCATCTGGCCCTGCGCGCCGCCGAAGATGGTCTCGAAGATGCCCTGGTCGGTCTCGTTCTTCGGGTAGGTCCAGTAGCTGTCGTTCAGCCCCGGCCCGATCTTGCCCTCGGCATAATGGCCGTGGCAGCCCGAGCACATGGAGAGGAACAGCTCGTGCCCCTTGGCGAGGCAGATCTTGTCCTCGTTGTAGATGTTGCGGCCGGTTTCGAGGAAGGTCTTCACCGCCTTGGTGTCGCGGCCCTCCTCCGGTGCCTCGTTCAGGTCGAGCGGCTGGCCGGTCACGGTGTTGGTGAACATCAGCGTGGCATGGGCGCCCCAGCCGAGCGTTCCGACGGCGAGGAGGACGGCGGCCGTCCGAAGCAGGGTTTTTCTCATTGGACCTCTGGGATCTCTGGGACCTCTGGAAGCTCTCGGGATCTGCGATCGCGTGCGCGGCGGCGCGGACCGGCTGCGGGCGCACCCGCGGCGGCCGCCGGCCGGATCAGCTGTTCGGCTTGAGGAGCGGGATGCCTTCCCCGGCGAGGATGGCCTCGATCTGCGGGCGTGCCGTCTCCAGCGCGGCGTTGATCTCGGCCATCAGCGCGGTGTCGCCCTGGCGCACGCCGATCGCCTGGTCGTAGTGCAGCGGGATGGTCGGGCGGCCTTCGCCCTGGTCGAGGTCGTTGGAGATCACCGTCATGCGCAACGGCGTCGGCGAGGTTCGGACATAGCGCGCGACCTCCGGGGCAAAGGCGAGCCCGACCTCGGCCTCCCCGCCCGCGACCTCGCTGACGAGGCGATCACCCGGCACCTGCACCCACTGGTTGCGGCGCGACTTGAAATTCACCAGGGAATACATGTAGGCCGCATTGTCCTCGAACCGGCCGAGGCGCTTCACGATGGTCTCCGCCGGCGAATAGAACCGGAGGGCGAAGCGGCTCATGGCCTGGATCTGCGGGTCGTCCCAGCGCGTGGTGGTGATGTTGCGGTCGGCCCGCGTCACCATCACGTAGCCGGTGCGGTAATAGGGCCGCGAGACCAGCACCCGGGGATCGCCGACATCAACGCCCATCACGACGTCGCAGGCGTTCTTGTCGAGCAGGTCGCGCACGAGATAGATGCCGGCCTGGTCGGTGCGCACGAAGACCGCCTTGCGGCCCATCGCGGTCGCCAGCACCTCGGCGATGCGGTCCTCAAAGCCGGAGCCGTCCTTCTCGGAAAACGGGGCCTCGACATTGGAGGCGCAGATCCGCAGCGTGCCGGGCGCGGGGGCGGCGCCGGGCGAGGCGGCCTCCCCGGTGCCGGCGGCGCGCGCCGCGCCGGCCCAGGGGGTGGCGACGGTGGAGGCGACGGTGGTGGCGAGGAGCCCGGCGGCGGCCAGCGCGCCGAGCCTGCCGCGCCGGGACGCGGCACGGCGGAAGAAGCGGGAAAGGGCGTGGGTCACGGTCGGGTTCCTTTCGGTGCGGTCCCCGCCGCGCGGAAGCGCGGGCGGGTCCGGCATCATCGGCGGGTCCGGCAGGGCGCGGGGCGGCCGTCGCGGGGTGAGCCGGCGGGCCTTCGCGCGGAGAAGGGGGCCGCCCGCGCCGGGAAGCGGCGGCGGGCGGCCGTGGGGCGGGCGGGATCAGCCGCCGGTCTTGATGAGGGTGGAGTATTCGCCGAGGTTCGGGTCGTCATAGGGACCCTTGCCGTCGAGCGAGAACACCATCACGCCGCCACCCATCTGGGTGTAGTGCTGGAGCTGCTTGAACGCGCCGACCGAGCCGAGGCCGGCGGTGGGGTCGTTCAGGTCGAACACCAGGCCGACACCCGGCCAGCCGCCGACGCCGTAATAGATGGCGACGTACTGCACGCCCTTGTAGGTGTAGGTCATGGGGTGGCCGATGACGCCGGAGGGCAGCTTGAACTTCCAGAGCAGCTCGCCGGTGTCGCTGTCGCGGGCCTTGATGAAGCCGTCCAGCGTTCCGTAGAACATCACGCCGCCGGCGGTGGCGAGCGTGCCGCCCCAGGCGGCGAAGCGCTCCATCACCTCCCACTTGTACCTGTTGTTGATGGCGTCATAGGCCTTCACCTGGCCGAGGCCCTCATATTTCTGCCGGTCGCCCTTGGGGCCGGGATACATGTTCAGCGTCGCGCCGACGAAGAACTGGCCCGCCCGGTAGGGCAGCATGAAGGGCTCCCAATCCATGCAGATGTGGTTGATGCCCATGAAGAAGGTCTGCCGGGTGGGGTCGTAGCTGTCGTGGCCCTGGTTGTGGTAGCCCATGGCCGAGGGACAGATGTCGCGGCCCTTGTGGTCCATGCGGGTGCCGTATTCCGGGTCGCGCTGCGGCAGGCCGGTCTTGAGGTCGACCTGCTTCACCCAGTTCACGGTGTCGTCGATCTTGTCGGCCGAGACGAGATCGCCATTGGTGCGGTCGAGCGTGTAGACGATGCCGTTGCGGTCGGGGTGGGTGAGCAGCTTGCGCAGCTTGCCGGTCTTGTCCTTCTGCTCCGAGAGCATCATGACGTTGACGCCGGCATAGTCCCACTCGTCATGCGGGGTCTTCTGGTAGCCGAACTTCGCCATGCCGGTGTCGATGTCGCGGCCCCAGATGGTCATGGTCCACTTGTTGTCGCCCGGGCGCATGGTCTCGTTCCACGGCGCCGGGTTGCCCGAGCCGTAGTAGAACATGTTGGTGTCGGGATCGAAGGCGTACCAGCCCCAGTTGGTGCCGCCGCCGATCTTCCACGCCTCGCCTTCCCAGGTCGCCTGGCCGAGGCCCTTCTGGCCGTATTGCGGGTTGGCGCTGTTGAAGTCGTCGGCGAGGCGGACGTCGTTGTCCGGGCCGGTGGCATAGGCGCGCCACTTCTGGGCGCCGGTCACCACGTCATAGGCGGTGACATAGCCGCGCACGCCGAGCTCGGCGCCGGACGAGCCGATCAGCACGGTGTCCTTCACCACATAGGGGGCGATGGTGAGGGTGGAGCCGACCTTGATGTCGGAGTTCTCGAGCTTCCAGTATTCCTCGCCGGTATCGGCCTTGAGCGCGACCACATTGCCGTCGAGCTGGGTCTTGATGATCAGCGGGCCGACCTTGCCGTTGCCGGGCCAGTAGGCGAGGCCGCGATTGACCACGTCGCAGCAGGCGACCGCGCGGGCGGTGGCGTTCTGCTTCGGCTTGTGCTGCCACAGGATGTGGCCGGGGTCGTCGAGGCCGAGCGCGAAGGTGGTGTTGGGGAAGGGCGAGTGGACATACATCACCCCGTCCACCACGAGGGGCGTGCCCTCATGGCCCGAGAGCACGCCGGTCGAGAACGACCACGCGGCCTTCAGGTTCTTCACGTTCTGCTTGTTGATCTGGTCGGCTTCGCTGTAGTTGTTGGCGCTGTAGTTCTTGCCGGTCATCGGCCAGTTGTCGGTGCTCTTCGACAGCTCGACGAGCTTGTCGTTGGCGTGCGCCGGCGCGATGCCGCCGATCAGCGCGGCGCCAGCCGCCGCGCCGAGCGCGACGACGAGCGACAGCGCGGACACCGAGGACGTCAGTCGGTTCATCTTGAGTTCCCTCGCGTTTCCAGTCCCAGGACACCCATGTCCGTCCCGTCGGGCGGGATGCGGCGTGGGCTGTTATGCCCCGCCGACCCGTGACCCACCCTCGCCACGCGGCGGGTGTTCAGGTTCGGGCAGCGGGGATTTCTTATGATTATCTAAGTATATCTTGGCGTTGCTGTCGGCACAGTGTGCGCGTCGAGCGGCCCCTGTCTGCGGCAAGCCCGGCAATTAGCAACGGGAAGTTACGGCAGGATACCGGGAAGTTTTCCCCATGCCGGAGCGGAGCGGCAGCGTCAGCCAGGATAAATTCTGTTGTTTTTCCGGAGTTTGGTGATTTTTCCGCTCGGGAAGGGCTGCCGGGCGCTTGCGCTGGCCCGGCGAAGACGTCACCAATGATCCATGTGCGGCACAATAGACCGCGTCGTATTTGATAAGAACATTCTAAGTAAACATGAAGATGACACCCCTCGCCCTGCGCAGCCTCGCCGCCGTCCTCGTCGTGGCGATGGCCGGCTGCGGCGAGGAGGAGCCGCGCCCAGGCGGGGCGACGGCCGAGGCCCCGGCCGCGCCGGCGGGGCTGGAGAAGGTCGCCCCGCCACCTGCCGACGCGCTGGCCCGCCAGGGCCGGCTCGACAGCGGCGCGGCCGCCAGCCCGGAGCGCTGGCTCGCCAGCCGCGCCGCCGGCCGCGACCTGCCGGAGGCCGACCCCGCCGTCGCCGGCTGGCACGCGCTGCTGGCGGAGGCCGATGCCCGCTTCGACGAAAGCGGGCGGATGATCGCCAACCGCGCGGTGCAGCTCGAGGCCATGCTGCGGGAGAAGGGCATCGCGGAGGGCGCGCAGGCGCTGGTGCGCGATCTCGCCGCTCTGGCGCCGAAGGGCTCGCGCGCCGGCTTCGGCACGCTGTGCCAGCATTACTACAACCTGCGCCTTCAGGGCCTCGACCACCGCCAGGCGCTGGCGGCGTTGGCCGGCGAGGTGCCGCGCGCCCGCTCCATCCTGTGGCCGGAGCCGGCCGACGGCGCCGCTCCGTCCGCCGCGCCGGAGGCCGCCGCCCCCTCCCCGCCGGCGCCTGCGGCACCGTCGCCATGAGCGGCCAAGGCTTTCCCACGGCCACCGGGCTGCGGCGCGGGGTCAGCGCCGCCCGGCGGCTGTGGCGGGCGCGCTCGCTGCGGTTCCAGGTGCTGGCGGTGTTCGTCGCCATCAACGTGCTGGCGGCGATCGGCGCCTCCGCCCTCGTCATCGCCAATGCGCGGCGGGCGACCAATGTCGAGATGGCAGCCTCGCTCGCCATCGCCGCCCGCTTCGTGGAGAGCACGGTGCAGCGGATCAGCGCGCGCGAGGGCGCCAGCGCCTCGCTGGAGCAGCTTCCCTTCCACATTGGCGGGCTGCGCCATGTCCGCATCCGCATCGAGACCGCGACGGGCCGCAGCACCGAGGTCGCGCCCAATGCCGACAGCCGGGCGGAAGGCGACGACGAGACGGCCGACCCCGCCCGCGATTCGGCGGTGGCGCAGGTGCCCGCCTGGTTCGTCCGCCTCGTCGACATTCCGCCCATGGAGCGGGAGATCCCGATCCATGAGGGCGTGACCCGGCTCGGCCAGGTCATCATCACCGGGGTCAGCGCCGACGAGATCGCCGAGGTGTGGGAAGACATGTCCGATCTCGCGGCGCTGGCGGGCGCGGTGAACCTCGTCATCCTCGCCGCGCTGTATCTCGCGCTCGGCCGGCTGTTCGCCCCGCTGCGGGATCTCGCCGCCGGCTTCGGCGCGCTGGAAGCCGGCGACTACCGCCACCGGCTGCCGCCGCCGCGGGTGCGCGAGTTCGGCGCCCTCACCCGGCGCTTCAATGCGCTGGCCGTCACCCTGCAGGCCGCGCAGGACGACACCGCCCGGCTCAACCGCCGCCTGGTGACCGCCCAGGACGACGAGCGCCGCCGCGTCGCCGCCGACCTTCACGACGAGCTCGGCCCCTGCCTGTTCGGCGTGCGGGCCAATCTCGACTCGATCGCCCGCCTCGCCGCCGGGACCGAGCTGCGCGAGCGGCTGCGTGAGCGCGCCGCGGACGCCAGCGCCATCGTCGACCGCATGCAGACGCTGAACCGCCGGCTGCTGCGCAGCCTGCGCCCGATGGCGCTGGGCCATGTGCCGCTGTGCGACCTCATCGCCGATCTGGTGGCCGACTTCGAGCGCAGCGCGCCCGACCACCGTTTCACGCTGGAGGCCGGCGACCCCGGCCGGGTCCATGAGGAGGGCGTCGGCCTCACGGTGTATCGCTGCGCGCAGGAGGCCATCACCAATGCCGTGCGCCACGCCGGCGCCAGCCATGTCGCGGTGCGGCTGGAGGACATCGCCGGCGCGGACGGGCCGTGGCTGCGCCTCACCGTGGAGGATGACGGCGTCGGCTTCCGCCCCGACACCGCCGCCGGCTATGGCCTCGTCGGCATCGAGGAGCGGGTGGCGGCACTGGGCGGGCGCTGGCGCATCGCCGCCGGCACGCCCGGCACCCGCGTGGAATTCGAGCTTCCGGCCGAAGCCGGGCCCTTCGACACCGCCTCCCGGGAGACCACGACATGACCAGCGTGCTGGTGATCGACGACCACCCCATCGTGCTGCAGGGCTGCGCCCGCCTGCTGGAGGACGCCGGGGTCGAGCGGGTGCTGACCGCCAGCAGCGTGCTGAGCGGCTACCGCCAGTTCCGCCGCGAGCGGCCGGACATGGTGATCGTCGACCTCGCCTTGCAGGGCAACGGGCTTTCCGGCCTGCGGCTGGTGCGGCGGCTGCGCAGCCAGAGCGCGCGCACCCCCATCCTCGTCTTCTCCATGCATGGCGACCCGGTGATCGCCAGCCGCGCGCTGGAGGCGGGTGCCAACGGCTATGTGCTGAAGGACACCTCCTCCGGCGGGCTGCTGGAGGCGTTCGAGCGGGTGCGGCGCGGCCAGGCCTATATGAGCCACGAGATGGCGATGCAGGTGGCGATGCTCGGCAAGAGCGCCGGCAGCACCGCGCTGGCCGACGTCACCCCGCGCGAGCTGCAGACGCTCTCGCTGCTGGCCGAGGGCCGCTCCTACGGCCAGATCGCCGAGGAACTCGGCATCAGCTACAAGACGGTGGCCAACACCTGCTCGCAGCTCAAGGCCAAGCTCGGCGCCACCAGCCTGCCGGAGCTGATCCGCCGCTCGATCCAGTACGTCGATTCCTCGCCGGGCAGCCTCGCGCGCGGCCCGCGCGGGTGAGGCGCGGGTGAGGCGCGCGGCCGGCGGAGCCGAGCGGAAGGGCGGCGCCGGGCGCGTGGGGGCCGCCTACCCCATGCAGGCGTCCACCGTCGCGCTGTAGCCGGGCGGGCGCGGCGCGATCTTCTGCGGCGGGCCGCGATCCAGCGCGCCGTCGGCGCGGGCGCGCAGATAGACATAGATGGCGTCGAGGTAGCACATCACGTTGGGATTGCGGCCGAAGGCCGGCATGACCAGCTCCTGGCTGGCGCTGACATTCTGCTTGCCGTTGGTCACGGTGTCGACGAAGGCGTCATGGTCCAGCGTCTGCAGCGCCGTCACCAGAGCGGGCGCGAAGGTCGAGCCGAGCCCGTCGGGACCGTGGCACTGCATGCAGTTGGCGGTGTACTGGGTGTAGCCGACGCCGGTGTACCAGTCGACGGTGCCGTCGGGCTTGATACTGAAGGTCGGGTTGCCGGCACGGTCGCTATAGGCCCCGTTGGTGTCGGCCACCGCGGCGGGGTCGCCAGAGGGGTCGCTCGAGGCCGGCCCTTGCGCCGGCGGCGCGCCGGCCGGCGCCTCGGCCGCGGCATCGGCCAGAACCCGCAGCGGCGCCGCCAGCAGCACCCCCGCGGCCAGCACCATCATGGAGCGGCGCCATCCCTGCATCATGTCCTCCTCCCGTCATCACCCGCGCGTGGGCCGCGCGTGGCACGTTTCCGGCCGGCCTCCCGGCCGCGCCGCGCGCCACTCTACTCCCGTTCGGCCCGGCCGGGAGAGGCCCCCGCGAGCCCCCCGCGGCGGCGCTGTGGCGTAACGGCGCGAACATGGTTTAATGCCGCCCCCAGGGTTCACCGCGTATCCCGATGCCCGACTCCACCGTGCTGACCTTTCTGCTCTTCGCCACCCATGCGGGCCTGCAGCTTCTCTTCATCGTCCGCGCGCTGCTGCGCCCGCACCGGGAGCCGGCCTCGCGGCTCGCCTGGGTGCTGGTGATCGCGCTCGCCCCGATCGTCGGGATTCTGGCCTATGTGCTGTTCGGCGAGGTCAATCTCGGCCGGGCCCGGGTGGAGCGGCTGCGCGCGGCCTTCGCCGTGCTGCCGCCGGCTGGCACGGTGGCCGGCGCTTCCGCGGAGGCGGCGATCCCCGACCGCTTCGTGCCGCTGTTCCGGGTCGGCCAGTCGGTGAGCGGCTACCTGCCGGTCGACGGCAACCGCGCCCGCCTGCTGCCGGACTCCGCCGCCGCCATCGACGCCGTGGTCGCCGACATCGACGCTGCCCGGGCGAGCGTCCATGTGCTGTTCTACATCTGGCTGGCGGATGGCAGCGGGCTGAAGGTGGTGGAGGCGCTGAAGCGCGCCGCCGCCCGCGGCGTCACCTGCCGGGCGATGGCGGACGACCTCGGCTCGCGCGCGCTGATCCGCTCGGCGCACTGGCGCGACATGGCCGCGGCCGGGGTGCGGCTGGCGGCGGCGCTGCCGATCGGCAACCCGCTGCTGCGCCCCTTCAAGGGCCGCATCGACATGCGCAACCACCGCAAGATCGTGGTGATCGACAATGCGGTCACCTATTGCGGCAGCCAGAACTGCGCCGATGCCGCCTTCGCGGTGAAGGCCCGCTTCGCGCCCTGGGTCGACATCATGGCGCGGTTCGAAGGGCCGGTGGTGCGGCAGAACCAGCATCTCTTCGCCAGCAACTGGATGGCGCAGAGCCCGGAAGACCTCTCCCCCCTCTTCGCCGAGGCGCTGCCGGTGCCGCAGCCGGGCTTCGTCGCGCAGGTCATCGGCTCCGGGGCGGGGGTGCGCTATTCCGCCATGCCCGAGACCTTCGTCGCGCTGATGGACGCGGCGCGGCGCGAGCTGGTGATCACCACGCCTTATTACGTCCCGGACGAGCCGATTCAGGCCGCGCTCTGCGCCAGCGCCCGCCGCGGGGTCGCGACCACCATCGTGTTTCCCCGCCGCAACGATTCCTGGATCGTGGCCGCCGCCAGCCGCAGTTATTACGCCGAGCTGCTGGAGGCGGGGGTCGAGATCCGCGAATATGTCGGCGGCCTGCTGCACGCCAAGACCCTGACGCTCGACGGCGCCACCACGCTGATCGGCTCCGCCAACATGGACCGCCGCAGCTTCGAATTGAACGCGGAGAACAACATCCTGCTGCACGACGCGGCCTTCACCCGGCAGGTGCGGGCGCGCCAGCAGGTGTTCCTCGACGCCAGCGAGCCGGTGAACGCGGAAGACGTTGGGAATCTCAGCCGCCGCCGCCGGCTGTGGAACAACACCATCGCCATGCTCGGACCGGTGCTGTAGCGCGGCGGCGACATCGGGCGCGACAGGATTCGGGACTGCGGCACGGGAACATCGGGTGGCGATACCGGTTTCCACCGAAAGTTTTATGCGCTATTCTTTCGAGGGAATGGAGGCGATCATGACCGCCCTGCCCGCCGCCGCTCATCCCGAAGCCGGAGCCGTCGTCACCAAGGCGGTGCTGCGCGCCGCGGACCGGCTTTCCCTCACCGCCCGCATCCTCGCCACCGTCATCGGGGTGAGCGAGGCGAGCGTGTCGCGGATGAAGCGCGGCGAGTTCGGGCTGGAGCCGGGCACCAAGCCGTTCGAGCTGGCGGTGCTGCTGGTGCGGCTGTTCCGCTCGCTCGACGCCATCGCCGGTGGCGACGAGGCCGTGGCGGTGCGCTGGCTCGCCAGCCCGAACACCGCCCTTGGCGCGCGCCCGATCGAAAAACTGCAGAGCGTGAGCGGGCTGGTCGATGTCCTCGCCTATCTGGATGCGCGTCGCGCTCTCGTCTGAGCTGCGCCGGCTGGAGCGCCCGTGCTGGCGGCTGGTGGAAGCCCAGCACCGCGTCTCGACCCTGAAGCTCACCGACAGCCTTGCCGAACAGGCGCTGCTGGAAGAGCTGATCGAGGACACCAAGCCGGCGGTGCCGCCGGAATGCCGCCATCTCGATTTCCTGCTGGCGACGCCGTTCCGCTATGGCGCGGCCTATCCCCATGGCTCCCGCTTCCGCCGCGCCGGGCGCACGGCGGGGGTCTACTACGCCGCCGAAGGCGCGGCGACGGCGGTGGCGGAGATGGCGTTCTACCGGCTGCTGTTCTTTGCCGAGTCGCCGGCGACGCCCTGGCCCTCCGACGCGGCGGAGTTCACCGCCTTCGCCGCCGACATCGCGACCGACCGCCTGCTCGACCTGACACGCCCGCCACTGGCAGCGGACGAGGCGCTGTGGACCGACCCGACCAATTACGACCCTTGCCAGGCCTTCGCCGACGCGGCGCGGGCGGCGGGGGCCGAGGCGATCCGCTACCGCTCGGTGCGCGATCCCGCCGGCGGCGCCAACCTCGCGCTGCTGGCGTGCCGCGCCTTCGCGAAACCCGCCCCGGTGGAGCGCCAGAGCTGGCGCCTGCGGCTGAGCCGCTCCGGCGTGCAGGCGCTGTGCGAATTTCCGCGCCAGGGCCTCGAATTCCCCCGCGACGCCTTCGCCGCCGATCCCCGCATCGCCGCGCTCGCCTGGGACCGCTAGCGGCCCCCTAGGCGGGCCGGCGGGCCGTGAAAAGCTCTTCCATGTGAAAGGCGCTTCCGTCTCCCGCCGCCCTCTGCCGACGGCAGCCTCTCCTCCCGCGCTGCCGGCGCCGCTCGGGTCGGGTGTGCCGGCGGATCGCCGCCACGAAATACCGGTTGTCAGTGTCTGCGAAATAGGTATTGTACGTACAAGACTGACAAACAGATCAAACCGACACCCACCGTGGCCTTCATGCGCAGCATCGACCGCCAGTCGCCGGAACCCTACTACCTCCAGCTCGTCCGGCTGGTGGAAGAGGACATCGACGCCGGCAAATACGCGGTGGGCGACCGGCTGCCCGCCGAAACCGAACTGTGCCGCCATTTCGACCTCGCCCGCTCCACGGTTCGGGAGACCCTGCGCAGCCTGCAGGAGAAGGGGCGCATCAAGATGGTGCCGCGCCGCGGCGCCTTCGTGGTCGACCCGCTGCAGACCGGCTGGTCGCTGCAGGTCGCCGACGGCTTCTTCGAGGCGGAGGTCGACCATCACCGCCGCAACGTGCAGACGCAGGTGGTGGCGGCCGGGCCGGCCGCGCTGCCGGCGGCAGCGGCCGACGCGCTGGGCCTTGCGGCCGGCACGACCGGCTACCGGCTGAAGCGGCTGCGCTATCTCGACGGCCAGATCGCGCTGCTCTCCGTCAACTACCTCGTGCCGGAAGTGGCACCGATCCTCGACGGCAGCGAGGTGCTGACCGGCCGGGCCTCGCTCAACCGCACCCTGCGCGAGGGCGGCTTCAGCGTGTTCGGCGCCCGCCGCAGCGTGGAGGCGCAGGCCGCCACCGCCGAACTGGCCTCCTATCTCCAGGTCCCGGTCGGCGCGCCGCTGCTCCTCGTCACCTCGGTGTCGTGGGGGCGCGATGAGAAGCCGTTCGACTACTACACATCCTGGGTGCGCAGCGACGTCGTCAAGGTGACGATCGAGGCGCGCGCCCCGACCGACTGACGCGCCGCCGCGCGCCGCCGACAGACGCGCCGCCGCGCGGCTGACCCTCCGACGAGAACACTCGCGGAACGCCAAGGACTGGGAGAAACGCCACCATGAAGGACGCCCCGCCGGCCTGACCGCCGCACGCCCCGACCGACCTGCCCAAGCCCGCCACCCGGCGCGTCCGCGCGCCGAAGGCCGGCCCATGCGGGCGTCGCCGCCAGCCCCCACGCACCGCCGCCCTGCCCGGCCATGGCGCCCCCCGCCCATGGCGCGCCGGACCCTTGCCCGAGCCTGCCACGCCGCATCCCCGCGCGGCGAACGATGCCGCACGCCGCACGCTTCCGCCGCGCTCCCGCCCGGCGGCGAGGCGAGGCGCGCCTGCCGACCACCTGTCGCGCCGGCCGGGGCGGATCGCCCGGGACGACGCGTCGCGACACGACCCAGAGCCGAGCGCGGGCCAGCGAAGTCCGCGCCACCCACAGGAGGACGCCGTGAAGGAAACCACGATGAACGCCCGCACGCCGCTTGCCCGCGCTAGCCTTGCCCGCGCGGCCCTTGCCCGCACCGCTTTTGCCAGCATCGCCCGCGCCGCCGCGCTGGGCCTCGCGCTGGCACCCGCCCTCGTCGCCGGCCCGGCCGCGGCCGCCGGCTTCGATCAGGGCGCGCTGATCAAGCCCGTCAGCAAGGTGAACCTCATCTTCATCCCCAAGGTGGTGCACCCCTGGTACGACGTGGTCGAGCAGGGGGTGAAATTCGCCATCGCCGAATACAAGAAGGAAGGCATCGAGGTGAGCTACACCTGGGATGCCCCGCCCACCGCCGACATCGACCAGCAGAACCGCCGCATCGAGACCGATATCGGCCGCAACCCCGACGGGCTCGCCGTCTCCTGCCTCGACCCCGCCACCAACACCCAGCTGCTGAAGGAGGCGGTGAAGAACAAGGTGAACCTCATCACCTTCGACACCTTCTGCGACCCCGCCTTCCCCTTCGTCGGCCACCGCAAGGACGAAGAGGACGGCCGCACCGCCGCGGACTATCTCGGCGAGAAGCTCGGCGGCAAGGGCAGCGTCGGCATCCTGGTCGGCAGCCTCACCGCCCCGAACCACGTCGCCCGCGTGAAGGGCTTCAAGGACGAGCTGGCGAAGAAGTACCCCGGCATCCGGATCGCCTTCGAGCAGCCCGACAACGACAATCTCGAACAGGCAGTCTCGATGGCCGAAAGCGGCCTGCAGGCGACGCCGGACCTCGGCGGCATCTATGGCGCCAACGCCTCCGCCCCGATCGGCGCCGCCCGCGCGGTGATCGCCGCCAAGCGCGTCGGCAAGACGCTGGTGGTCGGCGCCGGCGACTGACCTGAGACCCTGATCCTCCTCCAGATTTAGGTAGAGTCCGTCGACCATGGA
>CAZIXP010000100.1:0-14678 GCA_964543245.1 uncultured Starkeya sp. | reverse complement strand
CCCGCATCTCCTTCGACGTGGCGATGCGCCAGCTTGGCGGCGAGACCATCATGCTCACCGGCGCGGAGATGCAGCTCGGCCGCGGCGAGACCATCGCCGACACGGCGCGGGTGCTCTCGCGCTATGTCGACGCCATCATGATCCGCATCCTCGACCATGATTCGCTGCGCGAGCTGGCGGCGAACGCCACCGTGCCGGTGATCAACGGCCTGACGCGGGAGTCGCATCCCTGCCAGATCATGGCCGACGTCATGACCTTCGAGGAGCACAAGGGGCCGATCGGCGGGCGCACCGTGGCCTGGACCGGCGACGCCAACAATGTGCTGGCCTCCTGGGTCCACGCCGCGCAGCGCTTCGACTTCGCGCTGAACGTCGCCACCCCGCCGGAGCTGGCGCCGCGGCCGGCGCTGGTCGACTTCGTGCGCAAAACCGGCGCGCGGGTGAACTTCGGCCACGACGCCGAGGCGGCGGTGGAGGGCGTGGACTGCGTCGTCACCGATACCTGGGTCTCGATGGGCGACAAGGAGGCGGAGCGCCGCCACAACCTGCTGCGTCCCTTCCAGGTGAACGGCGCG
This sequence comes from uncultured Starkeya sp., assembly GCA_964543245.1. Taxonomy (GTDB): domain Bacteria; phylum Pseudomonadota; class Alphaproteobacteria; order Rhizobiales; family Xanthobacteraceae; genus Ancylobacter. The sequence goes on along the minus strand of CAZIXP010000100.1, from coordinate 14,103 downwards.
CTGATGCGCCGCGCGGCGCCCGACGCCATCTTCATGCACTGCCTGCCCGCCCATCGCGGCGAGGAAGTCACCGACGAGGTCATGGACGGGCCGCAGTCCGTCGTGTTCGACGAGGCGGAGAACCGCCTGCACGCCCAGAAAGGCATTCTCGCCTGGTGCCTGGAAGGCGCCGGGGCCTGAGTTGCCTGGAGAAGGCCCGGGGCCTGAGCCCGGCGGACGCCCGGCTACGTGTTCCGGGCGCCATCCCCGCCCCCCGGCTGAACGCGTTGGGCCTGCGGCGCAGCCCCCGCGCCGGCCTCGCAACCGGGCTGGCGGCTTCCTATATGCGCGGTCGGAGTTCACATGACAGCATCATCCATACCCGCCCGTTCCCCCAGCGCCGAAGCCGTCGATGACCGGGTGACCCCCTTCCACATCGACGGTCTCGACGTGCGCGGCCGCGTCGTGCGGCTCGGCGCCAGCCTCGATGCCACCCTCGCCCATCACCGCTATCCCCCCGCCGTCAAGCGCCTGCTCGGCGAGGCCGTGGCGCTGACGGTCCTGCTGGGCTCGACCCTCAAGATCGAAGGCCGCTTCATCCTGCAGACCCGCACCGACGGCCCGGTGGACCTGCTGGTGGTGGATTTCACCGCGCCCGAGAGCGTGCGCGCCTATGCCCGCTACGACGAGGCACGCCTCGCCGGCGCGGGCCGCGGCGACAGCGGCGCGCTGCTCGGCCACGGCCATCTCGCGCTCACCATCGACCAGGGCCTGAGCGTGCGGCCCTATCAGGGCGTCGTCGCGCTGGAAGGCGGCGGGCTCGAGGACGCGGCGCACCAGTATTTCCGCCAGTCCGAGCAGATCCCGACCCGCATCCGGCTCGCGGTCGCGGAGGATGTGCGCCCGGGCGGCGCCTCCTCCTGGCGCGCGGGCGGGCTGATGGTGCAGTTCCTGCCCACCGAGGGCGGGCGCATCGTCACGCGCGACCTCGACCCCGGCGACGCGCCGGAGGGATCGGCACCCGCCCCGGCGACGGAGGACGATGCCTGGCTGGAGGCGCAGTCGCTCGTCGCCACCGTCGAGGATGTCGAGCTGGTCGACGCCGACCTGTCCAGCGAGCGGCTGCTCTTCCGCCTGTTCCATGAGCGGGGCGTGCGGGTGTTCGAGGCCGAGAACGTGGTGGCGCGCTGCTCCTGCTCGCGCGAGCGGGTGATGGGCGTGCTGATGAGCTTTCCGAGGGAAGAGCGGGCCAGCCTCGTGGAGGACGGCAAGGTGTCGGTCACCTGCGAGTTCTGTGGCCGCAGCTATGGCTTCGAAGCCGCGGAAGTGGTCGACGCCGAGTAAGCCACGCCGCCGGCGCCCCTCCCCCAGGGCGAGGAACAGCGCCGGCGCGACGGCTCAGGCCGCGCATTCCTCGATGAGCCCGCGCAGGAAGCGCTCGCAGGCCCGCAGCTCCGCGACCTCGATGAACTCGTCGGGCTTGTGGGCCTGGTCGATCGACCCCGGCCCGCAGACCACGGTGGCGATGCCCGCCGCCTGGAAATGGCCGCCCTCGGTGCCATAGGCGACGGTGTGGGTGCCGTTCTGGCCGGCGAGGCGCAGCGCCAGCGTCTCCGCATAGGAGCCGGGCTGCGGCGCCAGCGGCGGCACCCGGTAGATGAAGCGGGTCTCGATCGCCGCCTCCGGCGCCGTTTCCTTCAGCTTCGGCAGAACCACATCCAGCGCGAACGTCTCGATGCGGGACAGCAGCGCTTCCTCGTCGAAATCCGGCAGGCCCCGCACATTCCAGCGCAGGGCGCAGGAGCGCGGCACGATGTTGCCGGCGGTGCCGCCCTCAATCACCGTGACCTGCACGGTGGAATTGGGCGGATCGAACCGGCCGCTGGGATCGCCGGCGGCAATCAGCTCGGCACGGGCGCGGTCGAGCTCGCCCACCAGCTCGGCGGCGGCGAAGATGGCGTTGGCGCCGAGCTGCGGCATGGAGGAATGCGCCTCGCGCCCCGTCACCGTGGTGACATAGGCGATGCCGGACTTGTGGGCGTCGACCACCCGCATGTTGGTCGGTTCGCCGACGATGCAGGCACGCGGCAGCGGCAGGTCGATGCCGAGGCGCCGAACCGCGGGCACCACCCCGGTGCAGCCAATCTCCTCGTCATAGGAGACGAGCAGGTGGATCGGCGTCGCCAGCGGCCGCGCCACCATCTCCGGCACCAGCGCGAGGCAGGTGGCGATGAAGCCCTTCATGTCGCAGCTGCCGCGGCCGTAGAGCCGGCCATCCGCCTCGCTGAGCACGAAGGGATCGGAGGTCCAGGGCTGGCCGTCGACCGGCACCACATCGGAATGGCCGGACAGACACACCCCGCCGACCCCGGCCGGCCCGATGGTGGCGAACAGGCTGGCCTTCTGGCCGTCCTCGCTCGGCACCAGCGTGCTCTCGATGCCGTAGGCCGCGAGATAGGTCTTCACGAAATCGATGAGCGCGAGGTTGGAATTGCGGCTGGTGGTGTCGAACCCGACCAGATAGGCCAGAATTTCCTCGGTCGTGGTACGGCTGGCCTGCATCGGTGATCCTCGAATCCTGTCCCCGAGCATAAGAGTGCAGCGCGGGAGATCAACGCCCTTCAGCGCCGCCAGAACCGCGGCAGCAGCAGAACCAGCACAGTGAAGAGCTCAAGCCGCCCCAGCAGCATGCCGGCCGAGAGCAGCCACACCACGCGGTCCGGCAGCGCGGCGAAGTTCACCGCCGGCCCCACCACCTCCCCCACCCCCGGCCCGACATTGGCCAGCGCGGTGATGGCGGCGGAGAGCGCCGTGGCGAGGTCGTAGCCGGCGGTATTGATGGCGACGGCGATGACCAGGAAGCTGGCGAGATAGAGGAACACGAAGGACAGCACCGAGGACACCACCGCATCGTCCACCGGCGCGCCGCCATAGCGCACCGGGAACACCCCGCGGGGATAGACGATGCGCTTGAGATGCTGGGCGAGCGCCGAGCCGATGATGGCGATGCGGAAGGTCTTCAGCCCGCCGGTGGTGGAGCCGGTGCAGCCGCCGAGGAACAGGACGAGGAAATAGAGCGTGTCGGTCGGCGGCCCCCAATGGGTGAAGTCCACCGTGACGAAGCCGGTCGTCGAGATGAGGGAGGTGACGTTGAACAGCGCGTAGCGCAGCGCCGTCTCGCCCTGGGCGATGCCGCCGGCGACCTGCTGCACGAAGCTGATCGCGCTGAAGATCGCCACGATGGTGAGGAACAGCCGCACCTCGGTGTTGGCCAGAAGGCGGCTGAAATCGCCCGCCAGCACCCGCACATACAGCACGAAGGGCAGCGACCCCGCCAGCATGAAGACGATGGCGGCATAGTCGATTGCGGCGCTGTGGAAATAGCCGATCGAGGCGTCGTGGGTCGAGAAGCCGCCGGTCGAGATGGTGGCCATGGCGTGGGCGATGGCGTCGAACGGGGTCATCCCGCACAGCCGGTAGGTGACCGCGCAGGCCAGCGACAGGATGAGGTAGCTGCCGAGGATTCCCTTCGCCATCTGCGCCGCCCGGGGCAGCAGCTTCTCCGACTTGTCCGAGGATTCCGCGCGGAAGAGCTGCATGCCGCCGATCTGCAGCATCGGCAGGAAGGCGATGGCCAGCACGATGATGCCGATGCCGCCATACCAGTGCAGGAAGGCCCGCCAGATCAGCAGCCCGGGCGGGCGGGTGTCGAGGCCGGAAATGACGGTGGCGCCGGTGGTGGTCAGCCCCGACATCGCCTCGAAATAGGCGTCGGTGAAGGACAGCTTGGCTTCGGACCACATGAAGGGAATGGCGGCGAAGGCCGAGACCACCACCCAGCTCGCCGTGGTCAGCAGGAAGGCCTGGCGCCGGTCGAGCCGCTCCACCTCGCCCGAACGCCCTGCCAGCCACAGCGACAGCCCGACGAACATGGTGACCGCCGCCGCCGCGACATAGACGAGATAATCCCCCTCGCCCGCGCCGAAATCGACGAGCGCCGGTATCATCATGGTCGTGCCGAGGATGGCGAGAAGGACGCCGAGGACGGCGGCGATCGGACGGAGATCGATCACGGGCTCTGGGACCGCAGGGCGGGGTTGACCGGGCGACCATAGACGCTTCGCGCCGCGGCCGGAAGGGCGCGGGCTCAGTTCAGCGTGCGCGAGGCGTCCGGCAGGTCGAGCGAGAAGGCCGGCACTTCGGCGGCGAAATGCTCGCCCGCCGCGGTGACGAGGTCGTAGCTGCCGGACATGATGCCGGTCGTGGTCGGCAGCGGCACGCCGCTGGTGTACTCGAAATGCGCGCCGGGCGGCAGCACCGGCTGCTCGCCCACCACCCCCGCGCCGCGCACCTCCTGCACCCGGCCGAGCCCGTCGGTGATGACCCAGTGCCTGGATTTGAGCTGCACGGTCTCGCTGCCGAGGTTGAGGATCTCCACGGTGTAGGACCAGAAGAACTGGCCGCGCTCCGTATCGGACCGCTCCGGCGAAAAGCGGGGCGTCACCGTCACCTGGACGCCTCTGGTGGTCGCGCGATACATCGCTTCCCTTCTCCGCCGACAGCTCGATCCGGCAGTGAAGCCGCTTACGCCCGCCCCCGCAAGGGCAGCGGGCGCGGGCGGGCAGCCGCCCCCGGGGAGCGCGCGCCGATGCAGGGCCGGGGCGCCATGCCCCGCCACCCCGGCCGCGAGCCCTCAGACCGCCTTCAGCGCCTCAGCGATGTCCTCGATCAGGTCGTCGACATGCTCCAGCCCGACCGACAGGCGAACCATGCCGTTGCTGATGCCCATCTCCGCCCGCGCCGCCGGCGTGAAGCGCTGGTGGGTGGTGGTCGCGGGGTGGGTGACGAGGCTCTTGGCGTCGCCGAGATTGTTGGAGATGCGGGCGACCTTCAGCTCGTTGAGGAACCGGAACGCGCCGGCCTTGCCGCCTTCGACCTCGAAGGTCACCAGCGTGCCGCCGCCGCGCATCTGCCGGCGCGCCAGCTCCGCCTGGGGGTGGTCGTCGCGGAAGGGATAGATCACCCGGCTGATGACCGGGTGGGCGGCCAGCGCGTCGGCGATGGTGGCCGCGCTCTGCTGCATCCGCTCCACCCGCAGCGGCAGCGTCTCCAGACCCTTCAGCATCACCCACGCGTTGAAGGGCGAGGCCGAAGGGCCGGTCTGGCGCAGGAAGGTCTGCAGGTGATCGGCCAGGAACTTCTCCGAGCACAGCACCACGCCGCACAGGCAGCGGCCCTGCCCGTCAATGTGCTTGGTGGCGGAATAGACCACCACGTCGGCGCCGAGCGCGAGCGGGCTCTGCAGCATCGGGGTGGCGAAGACGTTGTCCACCACCAGCAGCGCCCCGGCCTCTTTCGCCACCGCGGCGACGCCGGCGATGTCGATGATCTCCAGCGTCGGGTTGGTGGGGCTTTCGAGGAAGAGAACCTTCGTCTCCGGCCGGACCGCCGCCTTCCACGCCGAAAGGTCGGTGCCGTCCACCAGGGTGGCGGCGACGCCGAACCGGGGGAGCAGTTCCTCGATGACATAGCGACAGGAGCCGAACAGCGCCCGCGCCGCCACCACATGGTCGCCGGCCTTCAGCTGGCACAGCAGCGACGCCGTGACCGCCGCCATGCCCGACGCCGTGGCGCGGGCAACCTCGGCCCCTTCCAGCAGCGCGAGGCGGGACTCGAACATCGCCACGGTGGGGTTGGAATAGCGGGTATAGATGAAGCCGGGGTCGTCGCCCTTGAAGCGAGCCTCCGCCTGCTCGGCGGTGTCGTAGACATAGCCCTGGGTCAGGTACATTGCCTCCGCCGTCTCGCCATAGGGCGAACGCAGGATGCCGCCATGGACGAGGCGGGTGTCCGGCCTGAGCTTGGCGATGTCGGCGGGGGAGAGCTTCGGCGTGGTCATCAGGACGGCTCCGGTGCGAGGACGGACCGGGGTCGCCCTCGTGCGCAGAAGCGCCGCGGCCCCGACCTTTTAGCGACTTTATTTAGCGTGGCGGCAAGCCGGTCGGCTCAAATAGGACCACGTGACGGGCTGCGGATTACTCCCGCGCGCCGGCGCCCGTCAAGCCCACCGTTCGGTAAAACGAACGGACGGTGTCGCCGGCCGGATATCCCCCGAGGGCCCGTTGCCTGCCAGCGCCCTCCCCTGTGGCGAGGTCGCGCGCCCGTCATCCGGGACGGCGAGGGTCGCGCGGGACTTCCGCGGGCGGATCGGTGTCGTTCGCGTCGGGGTTCGGCGGCACACGTTCGGCGATCTCGGGATAGGCGGCCTGTGCCCGGCGGAACGCTCCATAGGCCGGGTCGCGGTAACGCGCCTCGGTGACCCGCTCGTCCTCGGGGAGGATTTCGTCGCTGCCGTCGACCAGATCGGCCCGGTCGTGTTGCAGCTTCATGTAGTCGTAGATCACACCCCTGGCCATCGTTCCCCCCTTTCGATCGCGCTGGCGCCCGCCGGTGGCGGGCGGCTTCGCGCGGCGCTGCCGGCCTATCATCGGCACCGCCGAGCTGTTCGTCCATGGGCGTGCGGCCCCTGTTCACGCCGTACCCGCGAAAGGCCCCATGGGCCGGCCCCACCCGCAACCCCGGCGCCCTGCTGAAGGCCTCGGCGGGGCCTTCGGCGGCTGCGTCACAGCGGCGTGGCTCAGGACGCGGGCCGTTCCGCCGTCGCCGGCTCGACCGCGCGGGCGGTACGACCCGCCGGGCACCCCCATAAAACCCCGAACGGGCCCGCCGCGCCTTCCTTCCCGCCACTTCTGCGCACCGCCGCCGCTTCTGCGCGCCGCCGCCCCTTGGCGCGTACGGACGGGTCCGCTACAGCAGCGTAGCGAATGCGGCAGGACGGGGAGGAGCGGGTGGCCATGTCGGGTCTGCCGGAAGCGAAAGACGGCATCCTGCCGGCCCACGCCGTCGAGGCGCTGGTCGCCGCCGGCGCCATCGCGCCCGCAGCCCCGCTCGATCCTGACCAGGTTCAGCCGGCCAGCCTCGACCTGCGGCTGGGGCCGACCGCCTGGCGCATCCGCGCCAGCTTCCTGCCCGGTCCCGGCGCCACCATCGCCGACCGGCTGGAACGGCTCGCCCTGCACCGGCTCGATCTCACCGACGGCGAGGTGCTGGAAACCGGCTGCGTCTATCTCGTGGAGCTTCAGGAGGCGCTGGCGCTGCCGCCGGACCTTGCCGCCTCCACCAACCCGAAGAGTTCCACCGGGCGGCTCGACGTCTTCACCCGCGTCATCACCGACCGGGCGCGGGCCTTCGACATCATCCCCCCCGGCTATGCCGGGCCGCTCTATCTCGAGATCAGCCCGCGCACCTTCCCGATCCTCGTCCGGCAGGGCTCCCGCCTCTCGCAGATCCGCTTCCGCCGCGGCGACGCCCGGCTCGACGAGGAGGCCATCGCCGCGCTGAACCGGCGCGAGCGGCTCGTCGAGGTGGCGACGGCGGATGTGGCGGGCGGCGGCATCGCGGTCAGCGTCGACCTCTCCGGCGAGGGTTTCGGCGGGCTGCTGGGTTTCCGTGCCAAGCGCCACACCGGCGTGATCGACGTCGACCGCCGCGGCGCCTATGACGTCGAGGATTACTGGGAGCCGCTGGCGACCCGCGGCCGGCGCGAGCTGATCCTGGACCCCGATGCGTTCTACATCCTCGCGTCGAAGGAAGCGGTCCACGTTCCCCCGGCCTATGCCGCCGAGATGGTGCCGTTCGACCCGCTGGTGGGCGAGTTCCGGGTGCATTATGCCGGCTTCTTCGACCCCGGCTTCGGCCACGCCGCCGCCGGCGGGCTCGGCGCCCGCGCCGTGCTGGAGGTGCGCTCGCGCGAGGTGCCCTTCATCCTCGAGGACGGCCAGATCGTCGGCCGGCTGGTCTATGAGAGGATGATGGAGCGGCCCCGCGTGCTCTATGGCGAGGGGCTGGGCTCGAACTATCAGGCCCAGGGGCTCAAGCTCTCCAAGCACTTCCTGCCCTGGCGCTGAGGCCGCCTCACAGCGTCGGCGGGTCGCGCCCCTCGGCGAAGGCGCGGATCAGATGGTGGGCGATCGCGCCCGACGGCGGCACCGTCAGCCCCTCGGGATGGGAGCGGGTGAGCATCGCCAGCACCTCGTCACGACGGAACCAGCGCGCGCCCTCCAGTTCGTTGGCGTCGATCGTGATGTCGCGGCTCAGCGCCTCGCCCTTCATGCCGATCATCACCGACATCGGGAAGGGCCAGGGCTGCGAGGCGAGATAGCGCACGGCACCGACCTCGATCCCGGCCTCTTCCCGCGTCTCCCGCCGCACCGCGGTCTCGAAGGTCTCGCCCGGTTCGACGAAGCCGGCGAGGCAGGACCACATGGTGGGGGCGAAGCGCGGGGAGCGGCCGAGCAGGCACTCCTCCCCGCTGGTCACCAGCATGATCACCACCGGGTCGGTGCGGGGGAAATGCTGGGCGCCGCAGTTCGGGCATTCCCGGCGCCAGCCGCCATCGGCCACCACGAGGGGCGTCGCGCAGTTTGAGCAGAAGCTGCGGCGGGCGTGCCAGCTCAGCATCGCCTTGCCGCAGGCGAGCTGGCTCACGACATCCGGCGCAATCAGCCCTTCCACCATGATGGTGCGCAGATCGGTGATGTGCAGGTCCTCGCGGCCCGCCAATTCCTCCGCCCGCGCCGCCGGCACCGGCAGGGCGAAGCGCGGCCCCGCGGGATCGAGCCCGAGCAGGCAGGCCGACTCGAACCCCCCGCCCAGCGCCTGCGCCTCCTCACGATCGAACAGCGCATCGAGCCCGCCGTCCCGGCGGGCCAGCAGCACCCGCTCGCCGGCGATAAGGCAGGTGCGCAGGGCGGGATCGGCGAGGAAGGAAGGCGTCTCGCCGCGGCGCTCGCTGGCCCGGTCGAGCCGGAAATCGGCATAGCCGAGATGCGGCCAGGGGCCGAGGGCGGTGGTGGCCATGGCAGGGACCTCGCAGGCTGGCGGGACATCGTGACCGCCGGAGGCGGCCGGAGCCCCGGTCGGGCGGGCCACACTAGTCGAGCCGCCGCCGACCCGCATCCGCCATTTGCGCAATCCCGCCACGCGCGGCGCCGGACGCGACAAGGCCCGCCATGCGCGATGGCGGGCCTTTTTCCAGGCGGACAAGTGGGCGGTCAGCCGATGGTGGGGCAGCCGGGTTCATTGGCGAAGCGGATGCGCTCCGGGCCGCGGCGGGTATCGCCTTCCACCACCACCGAGCGCGGCGTCACCCGCACCACCTCGGCGTTGCGCAGCCCCTCCTCGCGGGCGGCGGCGCGGGCCTGCCGTTCCGAGCAGCCGCGCATACGGCCCCGCCGCTCGCCCTCGAAGCCGGGGCCGCCGGGGGGAACCGGGCGCACGCCGTCCGGCCCGACCTCGATGCCAAAGCCCTGCGCCTGCGCCACCGAGACCGGCACAAGCAACGGCGCAACGGCGAGCACGGCGGAACAGGCCGCCGTCATCATGATCTTGCGCATTCCTGCCTCCTTGAAAGTCGATGCCGACCCTATTCAGATGACGGGACAAGCCTTCATCTTCCGGAAAGTTCCCGGGGGAACCCCGCCGCGCAGGACGGCACACTTAAGCGCAAGGGATCGCCATCAATACTGCCCCGCCCGCAGGATGAGCCTCCGGCCGCCGACCGGCAGCGGGGTGAAGCGGGGACGCCGCTGCCTCTTGCATCGCCGGGCCAATTCCCCGATATAGGCGGCGGGAGGTTGGCGGTGGACGAGCCACTCGCCAACCGGGTCAGGTCCGGAAGGAAGCAGCCCCAACGAGCCCGGTCTCGGGTCTCTGTCCAGCCTCCCACCCTATCTCGGTCAGCAACGGATGACGGATGAGCGAGGGCGCCGCACCCGATGACGTCGCGGCCCTGGCTCTGCCGGGGGTCGAACCCCGGGCTGCCGCTGCCTATCGCGTCCTCGCCCGCAAGTACCGGCCGCAGACCTTCGCCGACCTGATCGGCCAGGAGGCCATGGTCCGCACCCTGCGGAATGCCTTCACCTCCGGCCGCATCGCCCAGGCCTATGTGCTGACCGGCGTGCGCGGTGTCGGCAAGACCACCACCGCCCGCATCCTCGCCCGCGCCCTGAACTATGAGCCGCTGGACGGCCCCGCCGGCGGCGGCGCGCCGACGCTCGACATGCCAGGCCTTGGTCGGCACTGCCGCGACATCATCGAAAGCCGGCATGTCGACGTGCAGGAGATGGACGCCGCCTCCAACACCGGCATCGGCGATATCCGCGAGATCATCGAGGCCGCCCGCTACAAGCCGGTGCTGGCACGCTACAAGGTCTTCATCATCGACGAAGTGCACATGCTCTCCACCGCCGCCTTCAACGGGCTGCTGAAGACGCTGGAGGAGCCGCCGGAGCATGTGAAGTTCATCTTCGCCACGACCGAAATCCGCAAGGTGCCGGTGACGGTGCTGTCGCGCTGCCAGCGCTTCGATCTGCGCCGGGTGGATGCCGGCGTGCTCGCCGCCCATCTGCGCGGCATCTGCGCCGCCGAGGGCGTCGGCGTGGAGCCGGAGGCGCTCGGCCTCGTCGCCCGGGCGGCGGAAGGCTCGGTGCGCGACGCGCTCTCCCTGCTCGATCAGGCCATCGCCCATGCCGGCGCCACCGCGGGCGGGCAGGTGCGCGGCGAGGAGGTGCGCGCCCTGCTCGGCCTTGCCGACAAGGCCCGGGTGATCGACCTGTTCGAGGCGCTGATGCGCGGCGACATCGCCGCGGCCCTCACCTTGCTGCGCGAGCAGTACGACGCCGGCGCCGACCCCGCCGTGGTCATGGCCGAGCTGGCCGAATTCACCCATTTCGTCACCCGGCTCAAGATCCTGCCGCAGACCGCCGAGGACGCCTCACTGATCGAGGCGGAACGGCTGCGCGGCGCCGCCTTTGCCGAGGCGCTGTCGATGCGGGTGCTCGCCCGGACCTGGCAGATGCTGACGCGCGGCCTCGCCGAGGTGCAGCAGGCGGCCAAGCCGATGCAGGCCGCCGAGATGGCGCTGGTGCGCCTCGCCTATGCCGCGGACCTGCCGACCCCGGATGAGGCGCTGCGCCGGCTGCGGTAAGAGGCGCCGGCCGGCGGCGGCTCGGCTCCGACGGGCGGAAACGGCGGAAACGGCGGCGGTGGCGGCGCCCGTGCCGCGATGGGCGGCGGCGCCCCCCGCCTCGCCATGGCGAGCCAGAACCCCGCCCCACGTCCGGCCCCCGCGCCGGCCGCGCCCGCCCTCGCCGGCCCGCGCCTCGCCGGCCTTGCCGATGTGGTGGCGCTGGCGGTGGCGCATCGCGACCTCAAGCTGAAATTCGCCATCGAGACCCAGGCCCGCCTCGTCGCCTTCGAGGAAGGCCGCATCGAGATCGCGCTGGCGCCCGGCGGCTCGGTGACGCTGGTGCAGGAACTGCAGAACCGCCTTACCGAATGGACCGGGCGGCGCTGGCTGGTCGCCCTGTCGAGCCAGCGTGCGGGCCGACCCGCTGGTCGCGGCGGTGCTCGCCCGCTTCCCCGGCGCCTCGATCGTCGACATCCGTGCGCGCGAGCCGGACGACGCCCCTCCGGCGCTGACGCCGGAGGAATATGAGGGCCTGGTCGCTTCCATGGCGGAAGGGCCGGGGCCGGACGATGACCTCGAATTCTGACGGGAGCCGCCCATGAAAGACCTCCTCGGCATGATGTCCAAGGTGAAGGAGATGCAGTCCCGCATGGAGGAGCTGCAGCAGGAGCTGGAGGCCCTCGAGGTGCAGGGCGTCGCCGGCGGCGGCATGGTGAAGATCACCCTTTCCGCCAAGGGCACGCTGAAGGCGATCGCGATCGACCCCACATTGCTCACCCCCGACGATGCGGAGATGCTGGAGGACTTGATCGTCGCCGCCCATGCCGATGCCCGCGCCAAGGCCGACCGCCTGGTGCAGGAGAAGACCCAGGCACTCACCGCCGGCCTGCCGATACCGCCGGGCCTGAAATTGTTCTAAGCTCTTCTCCTGAAACAGGAAAAAGGCTGGCGCCGGCGGCCTTGCCGTGCTGCACTCCACGCCTGTTCAGCGCGGAGACGCACCGATGAGGATACGCCTGTTGCTGGCCGGGGCCGCGGCCCTCGCCTTGCTGACGCCCGCTACCGGATCCGCCGCCATCCTGCCCGCCCCGCTTGCCGCGCCGGCCGCCAGCGTTGCGGTGGCCTGGCCCTGCCCGCCCGGCTATCACCTCGGCCGGGGCGGCCAGCGCTGCTGGCCCAATGGCTGGGCACCGGCCGAGGAAATCCCGCCCGGCTTCGTGCCCGGCCCGCGGGTCTATCCCCCGCCGCCGGTTCTGGAATGCCCGCCGGGCTATCATCTCGGCCGCGGCCTTCAGCGCTGCTGGCCGAACTGACACCGCAGCGCCGGCGGTCGACCCGCCGTGCTGGGCCTCACCGCGAGCCGGCAAGCAGGCTCAGCACGCCCGCGGCGATGGCGCCGGCGTGCTGGGTCAGCGGCCGCGAGAGCCTTCCATAGACGGCGAAGACCGCCGGCTGCACCACGGCGCCCAGCGCCATGGCGGCGGCGAGCTCGAGAGGCTGCGGCAGGCGCACGCCGGCGGCCTCAGCCTCCGCCATGATTCGCCCCAGCGCCGCGACCGCGTTGCCCTCGCCATCCGGCACATGGGCGAGATGGTCGTGCTGGGCGATGAGCAGGAAGGTGAACAGCGCCGGCGCCTCGTCGAACAGCCGGCAGGCATGGTCGACCACCGCGCGGATGCGCCCTTCGAAATCCGGCGCCCGGGCCGCGATCTCCTCGATCTGCCGCGCCAGCGCCGCGTAGCGCGAGAGGAACAGCTCGCGCGCCAGCGCCTCCTTGGAAGCGAAGTGGCGGTAGAGCGCGCCTTCCGCGACGCCCGCCGCCTGCGCGATGTCGCGCACCGAGGTGCCGTCGATGCCACGCCCGGCAAAGAGGCGCAGCGCCTCCTCCTCGATCCGCGCGCGGGTGGCGGCGCCGTCGCGCCCGCGCCGGACCGCCGCCCCGCCGGGCGCGAGGGCCGGGCGCCGGGGCGAAGCGCCCGTCATGCGCCCGCCCCGGCGGCGGGTGGGGTGCGCGCCGCGATCATCTCCAGCGCCAGCCGCCGGGCGGTGGTGAAGTCCACCTTGCCGGTGCCCAGCAGCGGCATCTCGTCGAGGGTGATGATCTCCGCCGGGAACATCAGCTCGGTGAGCCCGACCTCGCGGCCATGGGCCTGCAGGCTGGCGCGGGTGAGGTCGGGGGCGGTGGTCATCAGGATCAGCCGCTCGCCCTTGCGCGCGTCCGGCACGGCGACGGTGACGTGCTGCGCATCGGGCCGCAGCGCCGAGACCATCGCGTCGACCGCCGCCAGCGAAACCATCTCGCCCGCCACCTTGGCGAAGCGCTTGGCCCGCCCGCGAATGGCGACGAAGCCGTCGCCGTCCAGCGCGACGATGTCGCCGGTGTCGTGCCAGCCGCCTTCCGGCGGCACCAGTTCGCCCGGCCGGTCGGCGAACACATAGCCCTGCATGATGTTGGGCCCGCGCACCACCAGCCGGCCGCCCTCGTCGATGCCCGGCACCGGATCGAGCCGGTAGCTGATCCCCGGCAGCAGGCGGCCCACGGTTCCGGCGCGGTTGAACATCGGCGTGTTGACCGCCACCACCGGCGAACATTCGGTGACGCCGTAGCCTTCCAGGATGCGGTGGCCGAACTTCTCCATCCACACCTTGCGGGTTTCCGCCCGCACCGGCTCGGCGCCGGCGACGACGAAGCGCAGCGAGCGGAAGTCATAGGGATTGGCCATGCGGGCATAGCCGGCGAGGAAGGTATCGGTGCCGACGATGGCGGTGGCGTTGGTGGCGTAGACCAGCTCGGGAATGATCCGGTAGTGCAGCGGCGAGGGGTAGAGATAGGCCTTCACCCCGGAGACCAGCGGCAGCATCAGCCCGCCGGTGAGGCCGAAGGAATGGAACACCGGCAGCACGTTGAACATGATGTCCGCCGGGGAGAAGTCGATCCGCGCGGCCACCTGGGCGACATTGGTCAGCACGTTGCGGTGCGACAGCACCACGCCCTTGGGCGCGCCCTCCGAGCCGGAGGTGAACAGCACCACGGCGGGATCGTCGGGACGGGAGGGATGCGCCCGCGAGGGCAGCAGCGCCGCGGCCTTGTCGAG
>CAZIXP010000099.1:0-15201 GCA_964543245.1 uncultured Starkeya sp. | reverse complement strand
CGTGCTGGTGGCGGATGTCGAGCGCGCTGGTGGGCTCGTCGAGCAGCAGCAGCGCGGGGGCGCGCACCAGGCACTGGGCGAGGCTGGCGAGCTGGCGCTGCCCGCCGGACAGGGCGGCGAGGCTGCGCAAGGCGAGATCGGCGATGCCGAGCCGCTCCAGCGTCTCCAGCGCGTGGAGCCGGGCGGCCGCCTCGGCCAGCGGCGCCCCCGCCGAGGCCCGCCCCGCCGCCAGCACCGATTCCAGCACGGTGAGGCCGGAGCGCTGCGGCAGGCTCTGGGGCATATAGGTGACGTGGCGGGCGCGGGCCGGCCCGTCCAGCGCGGTCAGCTCGAGGGCGCCGAGCCGCACCGTGCCGTGCGCCGGCGCCAGCCCGGCGAGGGCGCGCAGCAGCGTGGTCTTTCCCGCCGCGTTCGGCCCGATCAGCCCGGTGACGCTGCCCGGCGGCACCGGCGGCAGCGACAGCCCTGCAATGACGGAACGCCCGGCATAGCCGGCGCTCAGCCGCTCCACCACCAGCGCCGCCGGGCCGCTCATGTCCCGCGCTCCCGCCGGGCGAGGATGAGGCCGAGGAACACCGGCACGCCGATCAGCGCGGTGACGAGGCCGACCGGCAGCAGCGCGCCGGGCACCAGCACCTTGCTCGCCACCGAGGCGAGCGACATCACCAGCGCCCCGGTGAGCACGCTGGCCGGCAGCAGGAAGCGATGATCCTCCCCCACCAGCAGCCGCGCCATATGCGGCCCCACCAGCCCGATGAAGCCGATGGTACCGACGAAGGCCACCGCCGAGGCCGCCAGCAGGCTCACCCGCAGCAGCGAGAGGAAGCGCAGCCGCTCCACCGCGATGCCGAAGCTGCGGGCGCGGTCCTCCCCCAGCCGCAGCGCCGTCATCTTCCAGCTCGCCCGCAGCGAGAAGGGCAGCACCAGCGCCACCACCAGCGCCAGCAGGCCGAGCCGGCCCCAGCTCGCCCGCGCCAGCGAGCCCATGCTCCAGAACACCAGCTGCTGCAGCGCCTCCTGGCTGGCGACGAACTGCACCAGCGCCACCAGCGCATTGAAGGTGAACACCAGCGCGATGCCGAACAGCACAAGCGTCTCCACCCCGGCGCCGCGCAGCCGCGCCAGCGCCTGCAGCAGCAGGACCGAGGCGAAGGCGAAGACGAAGGCGTTGGCCGGCACGAACCATTCCGCCGGCAGCCCCGGCACGCCGAGGCCGAGCACCAGGGCGAGCGCCGCGCCGAAGGAGGCGGCGGAGGAGACGCCGAGCGTGAAGGGGCTGGCCAGCGGGTTGTCGAGAATGGTCTGCATCTCCGCCCCCGCCAGCGAGAGCGCCGCCCCCACCAGCACCGCCATCAGCGCCGCCGGCAGCCGCACCTGCCAGACGATGACCCGCGCCGGCACCTCGGCCGCCATGGGGTCCACGAGCACGCGCAGCACCTCGGCGACGGTCAGGCGCGACGGCCCGGTCGCGATGTCCAGCACCAGCGCCGCCGCCACCGCGAGCGCCAGCCCCGCCACCAGCAGCGCCCGCCGGCGCAGCAGGGCGGCATAGGCGGCGAGCACCGCGGCATGGGGAGGGGCGGCGTGGTGGGGGGCGATACGGTCCGGGCTCCCGTGACGGGGAGCCGCCCCGCGGGCATCGGGCGGATGGGAGGCGCTTTGGTCGGCGGCGCTTTGGTCGGCGGCTTGGGGCATTGCAGGGTCCGCGCGAGGGGCAGGCCGGTTCATGCCCGAGCCAGCAGGAGGGGTCAACCCATTGTCCTGCCGTCATAATTTAGAACGGCTCCAGTCTGCCCGCGCCGGCATGAAAGCGCTTTCCCGCCGCCCGCCGGCCGGCTAGAGCACGGGTCGATCCACGCCGCGGGAACGGCGACCGCACCCGCCCCGCCGATCGGCGGACGCGGCCCGCTCCCGCCTGACCCCGGAGCCGTGGCATGGTCCCGCCCGCCGCCCTGCCCCCGACCGCGCCGGTGAACCTGCCGGGCGCGCTGTATTTCGATCTCGGCCCGGACGAGGCCACCGAGCGCGGCGAGGCGGAAGCCCACGCGCCCGGCAGCCGCGGGGTCGCGCGGCCGCCCTGGCGCATCTTCGTCGCCGCGCCGGCGGAGCCGCCGCCGCCGGCGGGCTGGCCCGTCCTCGTCCTGCTGGATGCCAATGCCGGCTTCGCCACCTTCGCCGAGACCGCGCGGCGGGCGGCGGTGCGCCCGGCCGCCACCGGCATCGGCCCCACGCTCATCGTCGGCATCGGCTACCCCATCGAGGCGCCGCACGACCGCGACCGCCGCCGCTTCGACTTCACCGCCGGCCCCGCGCGGGAGCCGCAGGGGGCTACGGCGGCGCAGCCTGCCGATGCCGGGACAGCGGCGGCGCCCGAGACCGGGGGCAGCGCCGCCTTCCTGCGCTTCATCCGCTGCCGGCTGCTGCCGGTGCTGGCCAGCCGCTGGCCGCTGGACCCGGCGCGGCGGACGCTGTTCGGCCATTCGCTGGGCGGCGCCTTCGTGCTGGACGTCTTCGCCCGCGCGCCGGCGCTGTTTTCCAGCCATGTCGCGGTCAGCCCGTCGATCTGGTGGGACGAGCCGGCCCTGCTCGCCGGGCTGGCGGCGCGGGAGCGCGGGGCGCCGGCCCGGCTCGCGCTGATGGTAGGGGAGTATGAGGAGGGGCTGGCGCCCGGGCAGGCCGGCGCGCCCGCCGCCGCGGCCATCGCCGCCCGGCGCGCCCGGCGCGGCATGGTGGCCGCGACGCGGCGCTACGCCGAGGCCGCGCGCGCCACGCTCGGCCCGGAGGCGAGGCTTGCCTGCGCCGTGCTGGCGGGGGAGGACCATGCCTCGGTGCTGCCCGCCGCCATGTCCCGCGCGCTGCGCTTCGCCGCGGGCGGGCCGCTCTGAGCCGCGCCCACCGCCTCGCGCGCGGGGCCGCGGGGGGCGTCAGCGCCGCGCGGGCAGCATCCGCTCGATCAGCCGGTCGCGCAGCACGAACTGGTGGAACAGCGCGCCGGCGACATGCAGGCCCACCAGCACCAGCAGCCCGTCGGCGATCAGCTCATGGGCCTCGTTGGGCCAGCGGCCGAGGCTCTTGCCGAAGGCGGTGATCATCACGATGCCGAGGATAGGCTGCACGAGAATGGCGAGATAGAGCAGCCCGTGGACGGCGTGCGAGGCGATCTCGACCAGCCGCGACGAACCCGCCGGCAGCGGCGGCGGGCGGTGGGTCAGCCGCCACACGATGCGCAGCAGCGCCAGCGCGAGAAGGGTGTAGCCGGAATAGAGATGGCACTGGAACAGCACGAAGCGCCCGGTGGTGCCCTTCTCGAACAGGTCCCAGCTCCAGGCGCTGGAGAACTGCACGAGGATGAGCAGCACCACCGCCCAGTGCAGGTAGCGGGCGACGGGGTCGTAGCGGTCGATCATGGCGGCGGCTCCGGTCGGGTGCGGTCCCGCCCGCACCCTGGAACCGTTGCATAGCCCTTTCCGATCCGCACGGGAATCGTTCCTTCGCCGGTCACGGCCGGGCGGCCGTCGGCACAGCCATCAGGCGGGCGGCCGGCGAAGGCCCGGCAGACGCCGGGCCCCCGCGCGGGCAGGCCGGACCTGCCGCGCCAACCTGCCGCGTCAGGCCACCTTGCGCCGCTCGTGGCGGCCCTCGCCGACTTCCTCGATGATCTTGGCGACGAAGGCGGGCAGGTCGTCCGGCGAGCGGGAGGTGACGATGCCCTGGTCGGTCACCACCTCCTTGTCGACCCATTTGCCGCCGGCATTGACGACATCGGTGCGGATCGACTTGAACGAGGTGACGTTGCGCCCGCGCACCGCGTCCGCCTCCACCAGCAGCCACGGGCCGTGGCAGATCGCGGCCACCACCTTGCCGCTGTCGAGGAAGGCCCGCACCACCTTGATCGCGTCGGGGTCGAGCCGCAGATGGTCGGGGTTGATGACCCCGCCCGGCAGCACCAGCGCGTCGTAGCGGGCGGGGTCGGCCGCGGCGATCGTGAGATCGGCCTCGGCGGTGTCGCCCCAGTCCTTTTCGTTCCAGCCCCGGATGGCCTCGCCGTCCGGCGTGGCGAGCTCGACCGTCGCGCCGGCCTTTCGCAGCTCGTCGCGCGGCACCATCAGCTCGCTCTGCTCGAAGCCGTGGGTGGCGAGGATGAGAATCCGGGCGTCGCGGATGTTCGGCATGTCTGTCTCCTGAACGGTCAGCCCCCGCATCCCTCAGGGCGAACGCCCGCCCCGGCGCGGGGTTCCTCCCCGTCCGATCACGTCGGGCGTGAGGCGGCGGCCTCCGCCGCCGGGCTGCCGGCGAGGAAGGCCCCCGCATCGGGCTCCGCCACCTCCTGTCCCAGCCGGCGCATCAGCCGGCGGGCATCCTCCGGGGCGTGAAGCTTGTCGGTGTTGTCGAAATAGACGAACACCTCGCGCGGGCGCGGCGGGGCGGCGTCCTCGGGGGCGATGAAGTCGCCGTCAGCCATCGGCAGGCCCCGCGCCCAGCAGGAGGCCCGCAGCGCCCAGCGGTCGAGCGCGTCGTCGCCATAGCGGCTGCGGTAGAGCTCGTCGGACCCGTGCAGCCGGCAATAGGCGAAGTCGGCGGAAAGGTCCATCAGCCGCGGCCACGCCACCGTGTCGGCGCAGACCAGCGCCACCCCGTGCCGGTGCAGCAGGGCGAGAAAGCGGGGATCGCGAAAGCTCTCATGGCGGATTTCCACCGCATGGCGCAGCCGGCGCGGCCCCTCGATCGCGAGCCACGGCTCCTTCAGCCGGGCGTCATGCTGGCGGGCGCGCTCCAGCGCGGCCTCGGTGTCGTGCGGCAGCAGGGCGAGGAAGGCGGCGAGCCGCTCCTCGTCGAAGGCGAAGTTTGGCGGAAACTGCCAGAGGATCGGCCCCAGCTTGGCGCCGAGCCGCAGCACGCCGGAGCCGAGGAAATTGGCGAGCGGCGCCTCCGGCTCGCGCAGCCGCTTCACATGGGTGATGAAGCGCGGCGCCTTCACCGCGAAGATGAAGTCGTCCGGGGTCTCCTCGGCCCAGCGGCCATAGGCCTCGGGCTTCTGCAGGCCATAGAAGGTGCCGTTGATCTCCAGCGAGCGGAAGCTGGCGGCGGCATAAGCGAGTTCGCGCCGCTGCGGCAGCTCGGCGGGATAGAACGCCCCGCGCCACGGCGCATAGGTCCAGCCGGAAAGCCCGATGCGGATGTCGGCGGGCCCTCGCCTGGTGCGGTCACGGGACGTCATGCCCGATAGCCTCCTGCCCCACGGGCAGGAACGCCCGCCGGCGCTAACGCAAGTGGGGAAGCGGCTGTTCCGTGGGGCGGGCGGGGCGCGTGCGAGGCGCCGGCTGCGGCGATGGCGCAGCCGGCAAGGCCCGCCACCGCCGCCACGTTTCAGGAGCACCCCGTTGGCCGGGAGAACCCCGTTTCGTCAGGCGAAGGCGGTCTGCCGCCACTTGCCGGAGGCATAGACGAAGGTCCAGTGCGAAACGGCGCCGGACGCGGTGGCGATCGGCGAGGGCGAGCCCAGAAAGTCCGACCCCCACGTCACCGAGCGTCCGCCCGTCGCGTCCTGGGTGAGTTCCACGATCAGGATGTCGCCGGCGATGAAGCCGTCATTCTTGGTCGGGTTGTTGAAGGTGAGGTTGCCGGTCAGCGTCACCCGCACGAAGGCGCCGAGATCGAGGTCGGCAGTGACGGCGGCGCTGTAGGCGAGGACGTTCTCGGTCTGGCTCACGACCGGCGCCCGGTTGCGCCGATAGTTGATCATGTTGGGGTAGACCGTGCCGTCATAATTGGCCGGCACCTTGCCGAGGATCACCAGCGAGCCGGTATCGGGCTCGCCGTAAAGGCCGAACTTGCCGCCGGTGGGCACGAAGGCCGCGCCGCCCGCTACAGTGATGTCCTGGGTGTAGGAACGGACGGCATATTTCTGCTTCTGCGTGGTGCCGCAGAACGAGGTGACGCCGCTGATGAAGCCCGAACCGTCCATGCGCAGGCCGGCGCCGCCGGATGCGAAGTCGGCCGCCCCCTGCCAGTTACCCTCGACGTGCACGCCATAGACGCCCACCCCGATCGCATTGGTGATGTTGATCCCTTCCTTCTGGGCGAAGAGATAGGTGCCGCCATAGATGCGCAGGTCGGAGACCGGAAACTCGGCGTAAAGCCCGTGCATCCCGTAGCGCCAGGTGCCGCCATAGATGTCGATCGAACTGATGAGCCCGGTTCCCGTGCCATTGGTCAGGTGGATGCCGGAGCCTGTGGTGTTGGCCTGCGACGAACCGTAAAGGTCCCGAAGCGCGACTTCGAAGACATTGCCTTCCATCCGCAGGCCGTCCCCGGCGAAATTCACGAAAGAAAGCCCGTCCAGTACAATGTTATAGATAAAGGAATTACTGGTTTCCGCACGGAAATGAAGCTGCGTTCCACCGCCCCGGAAGGCGATGTCCGTCATGCGAAGGCCGTTGATCTGTCCCTTGGAAGGATCGGCATAGACGGCTTCGAGACGCATCCCGTGGGTGTCGGAAAAGTTCAAGATCGTATGCTGGCCCTGCAGGGTGAGCTGCGAATGGATATTCGAGGAGCTGAACACCACATCATTCCCGACATCGAACGTGCCGCAGTCCAGCGTCAGCTTCCGGCCGGATTTGGCGAACATCCATTCCAGCGCGTCGTTCAACGCCCCGGAATTGTCGCTCGCGGCGCTGCTGAGGCCGAAATGAGCCCCGCGCGCATCGCCGGCGATCTGCAGCTTCTGCAACGCCGGCAGTTGAAGCACCGCGCCGTCCGGCGCCGTCGTCGGGTTGAACATGGGCGTCGACGACGACGTCTCGAAAAACGTCGTATTGTCGATGGTCTGCCAGAAAGAATTGACACCGCGCGCCGTTTCCGTGGTCGTCGAAAGCGCAGCGTAGGACGGATAGACAGTAGCCATTTCGTCACCGCCTTCAAATGAAAGAGACGGTAACATCGTCTTGTCGCGAAGACTGAAAGTCAATACTTATATTGCTCATATATTCGGCACTGATATCAACGGCCATCATGACAGATGACAGTTGATATCAATGGCAATTCTCCGATAATCTTTCGATTCTTTCACCCCTCTGCCAGCACCACCCCCTCGTCGGGGCGCAGCTGGAGGGGGCCGGCGGGCTCGGGGCCCTCGCGGTCGAGCGCGGTGGAGACGAGGCAGCGCCAGCCGCCGGCGGGGGCGGGCAGGTCGAGGCTCGCCGGGCGGCCCGCCAGGTTCAGCACCACGGTCAGCACCTCCTCGCCCTCGCGGCGGCGATAGGCGAGCAGGTCGCCCTCCACCTCGATCCGCTCATAGTCGCCGATCGCCAGCGCCGGGTGGGCCCGGCGCAGCGCCAGCAGCCGGCGGTGCAGCGCCAGCATGGAGCGGGGGTCGGCGGCTTCGGTCGTGACATTCAGCTCCGGCTGCGGGCCGATCGGCAGCCAGGGCGTGCCGGTGGTGAAGCCGGCGCGCGGGGTGTCGTCCCAGCGCATCGGCGCGCGGGCAGGGTCGCGGCCGACGCCGATACCGGGCTCGTTCTTCTCCCAGGGGTCCTGCGCCAGCTCCGGCGGCACCGGCACGTTGGGCAGGCCGAGTTCGTCGCCGTAATAGATGGTGGGGGTGCCGCGCAGCGTCAGCAGCAGCAGGGCGGCCACCCGCGCCTGCGCCGCGCCGAGCCGGCCGGCGACGCGCGTCTGGTCGTGGTTGCCCAGCACCCAGTTCGGCCAGCCGCCCGCGGGGATGGCCTGCTCATAGGCGTGGATCATCTCGTCGAGGCCGCGGGCGTGCCAGCTCGCGGCGATGAGCTGGAAGTTGAAGGGCAGGTGCACCCCCTCCAGCCGCTCGCCGTAATAGGCCACCAGCCGCTCGACCGGCAGGTAGATCTCGCCGATCAGCACCCGGTCGCCATAGGCCGCCAGCGTCGCGCGCATGCGGGCGATGATGTCGAACACCTCGGGCTGGTCGGTGGAGCGGATCTGCAGGAAGCGGTTGATGTCCGGCTGGCCGGGGCCATAGCCGGGATTGGGCGGGTTGTCGCGAAAGGCGGCGTCCTTGACGAGATGCCAGATGACGTCGACGCGGAAACCGTCCACCCCGCGCTCCAGCCAGAAGCGCAGCGCGCCCATCATGGCGTCCTGCACCGCCGGGTTGCGCCAGTTGAGGTCGGGCTGCTCCTTCAGGAAGGCGTGGTAGTAATACTGGCCGGAGGCCGGGTCGAAGGTCCAGGCGCTGCCGCCGAAATTGCTCATCCAGTTGTTGGGCGGCCCGCCGCCAGGGGCGGGGTCGCGCCAGATGTACCAGTCGCGCTTCGGGCTCTCCCGGCCCTGCCGGCTCTCGAGGAACCAGGGGTGCTGGTCGGAGGTGTGGTTGGGCACGAAGTCGAGGATGATGCGCAGCCCCAGCCGGTGGGCTTCGGCGATCAGCGCGTCGAAGTCGTCCAGCGTGCCGAAGATGGGGTCGACCCCGCAATAGTCGGCGACGTCATAGCCGAAATCCGCCATGGGCGAGGGAAAGAACGGCGAGATCCACGCCGCATCCACCCCCAGCTCGACGAGATAGCCGAGCTTGCGGCGGATGCCGTCGAGATCGCCGATGCCGTCGCCATTGCTGTCGAAGAAGGAGCGGGGATAAATCTGGTAGATCGCCCCGCGCTGCCACCACGCGCTGTCGTCGATACCCACGGAACCTCACACTTCGCTGCGCCTGACCACATAGTCCAGCCCGCCGACGCGGTACCAGCGATAGCCATAGGGCTCGAGGGTGACGTGGTGACGTCCGTCCTCCGCCGGCATCGAATGATCGTCGGACAGCAGGTTGACCAGCCGGTCCTGGTCGCCCTCGGCCACCCCGCTGCGCAGCTTCACGGTGCGGCCCTCGGGATCGAAATTGTGCAGCACGATCACGTCGTTGTTGCGCCAGGAATAGCGCAGGCCCAGCACCCGGCGGTCGCGCAGGTCGAGCACCTCGTAGTCGCCCCAGCCGATCTCCGGCAGTTCCTGCCGCATGCGGATGATGCGCTCGCTCCAGTTGAGGAATGAGCCGGGGTCGCGCCGCTGCTCCGCCACGTTCACCGTGTGGTAGCCATAGGGCCCCTCGGCGCGGGTGGGCAGGAAGGTGTCGGGGCTGTCGCTGAAGCCGCCCTGCGCCTCGCCGGACCACTGCATCGGGGTGCGGGCGCAGTAGCGCTCGGGCAGGGAAAGGTCGTCGCCCATGCCGATCTCGTCGCCATAGCGCAGCACCGGCGTGCCGGGCAGGGTGAACATCAGGCTGTAGGCCAGTTCCATCAGCCGGCGGTCGTTCTTCAGCATCGGCGCCAGCCGGCGGCGGATGCCGCGGTCGTAGAGCTGCATGCTCTTCTCCGGCCCGAAGGCGTCGAACACCTTCTGCCGCTCCTCAGGTGAGAGCCGGCCGAGGTCGAGCTCGTCGTGATTGCGCAGGAACAGGCCCCATTGCGCGGTGGGATAGCCCGGCCGCGTCGCCTTCAGCGCCTTGGCCAGCAGCGAGGTGTCGGCGGTGGCCAGCGCGTAGAACAACGTCTGGTTGACCTGGAAGTTGAACATCATCTGCATGCGGTCGCCGTCGCGGCCGAAATACTTCATGTCGTCGCGCGGCAGGATGTTGGCCTCGGCGAGGATGATGCTGTCGCCCTTGCGCCACTGCAGGAACTCGCGGAAGACCCGCAGCATGCCGAAATGCTCCTTCGGCGTGCCGGTGACATGGGCGCCCTTCTCGGCGATGACGAAGGGCACCGCGTCCATGCGGAAGCCGGAGACGCCGAGCTGGATCCAGAACCCCATGATCTTGAGGATTTCCGACTGCACCTCGGGATTGGCGGTGTTGAGGTCGGGCTGGTGGTCGTAGAAGCGGTGGAAATAATAGGCCTTCGCCGCCTCGTCCCAGGTCCAGGTGCTCTTCTGCACGCCGGGAAACACCACGCCCTCTTTGGCATTGGCGGGCTTCTTCTTCGACCAGACATACCAGTCGCGATAGGGCGAGGCCGGATCGCGCCGGGCCGATTGGAACCAGGGGTGCTCGTTCGACGTATGGTTCACCACAAGGTCGATCAGCACCCGCATGCCGCGCTGCCGGGCGCCGTGGGTGAACTCGACGAAGTCGCCCAGCGTGCCGTAGCGCGGGTCGATATTGTAATAGTCGGCGACGTCGTAGCCGTCGTCGCGGCCCGGGGAGGCCTGGAACGGCATCAGCCAGATGGCGGTGACGCCGAGGCCGTGGAGATAGTCGAGCCGGCGCATCAGGCCGCGGAAATCGCCGACCCCGTCGCCGTTCGAATCCATGAAGCTCTCGACCGAGAGGCAATAGACGATGGCGTTCTTGTACCAGAGATCGGGGATCACGAGCCGCTCCGCGCTGACCACCCGGGCGCAACGCGGCTGCCGCCCGCGCGTTCCCGCCGGAACGGCGCAACGGCGCGGTTCCGTGGGCTCGCGCGCGGAAACCGCGCGGGCAGCGCGGGAAAAGCGCGAAGACGGGCGGCCATGGCGGGCGCGACGTGGCGCGGAATCCACGGCGATACGGTATCGGGCTCGGGCGCGGCCGGTTAAGGGTGGGCCTGCGGCGCTGATGACGCTAGGATGGGCTTGAACGATGCCTTAGGAGTTTTCTCAGTAAATCCCGGTTATTGGCTTGCGGGAGCCGGGAGATGCGGGCCGGACCGGATGAACCTCGGCGGATCATCCTCGACGATCGCCCTTTCGGCCGGCGGGGCCGGAAGGACCCTCCAGGGGAGTTGACGCGGAGAGCGATGCGGGCAGGACGGAAACGGGGCGCGAGGTGGGAGTGGCCGGCAGGGCCGCTGCTGCCGGCGGCTGCCCTGCTTACCCTGATACCGGGCGTCGCCGCCGCGCAGGAAACCGCCCAGCGCCCCGGCTTCATCGATTCCATCCGCGACCTGTTCAACCCCTCCCGCATCGCCGAGCGCGAGGCCCCGGTCAGCGACCCCACGCCCTATGAGATCACGCTGGAGGTGAAGGGCGGCGACCGCAGCGCCCGCAACGCCGTCAGCGACCTCTCCAATCTCGAGACGCTGAAGCATCGCCCGCCCTCCGGCGCCGCCGGGCTGGTGCGCCGGGCGCTGGCCGATTACGACCGCATCACCGTCGCGCTCTACTCCGCCGGCTATTACGCCGGCACGATCCGCATCCTGCTGGCCGGCAAGCCGCCGGAATCGCCTGATATCTTCGATGTGGTGGCGGCCGCGCGAGCCCGCGGCCCGGTGCCGGTGCGGGTCGAGGTGACCACCGGGCCGCAATTCACCTTCGGCACCGTCGCCATTCTCGACGCCCGCACCCGCCGGCCGCTGGAAGGCTCGCCCTCGCCGGCGGCGCTGTGGATCGAGCCGGGCACGCCCGCGCTCGCCGACAATGTGGTGCGGGCCGAGGCCCGGCTGGTCGATCACTGGCGCGACCAGGGCTATCCCTTCGCCAAGGTGGTCTCCAAGGACGTGGTGGCGGACCACAAGGCCACGAAGCTGAACGTCACGCTGGTGGTCGACACCGGCCCGCGCGCCACCTTCGGCACCTTCACCGTCTCGGGGGCGGACTTCCTCACCCCCGGCTTCATCGAAGACCGCATCATGATCCCGCCCGGCACGCCCTATTCGCCGGAGCGGCTGAACCGGCTGCGGCGCCGGCTGCTGGAATATCAGGCCATCGCCAGCGTCCGCATCCGCGAGGGCGAACGGCTGGACGCGCAGGGCCGGCTGCCGGTCTTCATTGAGGTCGCCCCGCGCGAGCCGCGCTATGTCGGCTTCTCCGCCACCTATTCCAGCACCGAGGGCTCGGCGGCCAATGTCTACTGGGGCCACCGCAACCTGTGGGGCGGGGCGGAGACGCTGCGCCTCGACGGCCAGGTCTCGTGGTTCGGCAGCCAGCCGGAGGCGGTGCCGAGCGCCGATCCCTTCGGCTACCGGCTGGCCGCCAGCTTCACCAAGCCCGGCATCATCACTGCGCAGGAAGACCTCGTCGCCCAGGCCGCGGTGCTGCGCGAGGTGACCAACGCCTATATCCGCGAGGGCGCCACCTTCCTCGGCGGCGTGCGGCACAATGTCGACGACCAGCTTTCGGTCCAGCTCGGCGCCGATCTGGAAACCGGCACGGTGGAGGACGCCAACGGCAAGGGCCCGGCCGATGTCATCGGCGTGCCGGTGGACCTGAAGTGGGACACCACCGATTCCCCACTCGACCCCGCCAGCGGCTTCCGCCTCTCGGCGACGCTGGAGCCCTTCGCCAAGCTCGGCGCCGCCGATGCCGGGCCGGTGCTGGCGCGGGGCACCTTTGCCACCTATTACGGCCTCGACGAGGAACGGCGCTACATCCTGGCCGGGCGGGTCGGCGCGGGCAGCATCTTCGGGGTGACCGATCTCTACGACGTGCCGGCGCAGCGGCGCTTCTATGTCGGCGGCGGCGGCTCGGTGCGCGGCTACGACTATCAGTCCATCAGCCCGCGCAACGCCGATGGCGACATCGTCGGCGGCCTCAGCTATGTCGAGGCCTCGGCGGAGTTGCGCATCAAGGTCACCGAGACCATCGGCGTGGTGCCGTTCGTCGACATGGGCGCGGCCTATGCCACGGACACGCCGGATTTCTCGGGCCTCAAATATTCCGCGGGCATCGGCCTGCGCTACTACACCGCCGTGGGCCCGCTGCGCCTCGACGTGGCCTTCCCGCTGAATCCGGAACCCGATGATGCCGGCTACGGCATCTATGTCAGTCTGGGGCAGGCGTTCTGATGGCCATGATCGCGGGTTTCCTCCTCCGTCTCCTCGCCGTGGTGGGCCTGCTGCTGCTCACGGTGGTGGTGC
Source organism: uncultured Starkeya sp. (assembly GCA_964543245.1). Lineage (GTDB taxonomy): Bacteria > Pseudomonadota > Alphaproteobacteria > Rhizobiales > Xanthobacteraceae > Ancylobacter. Next base: position 2,398 of record CAZIXP010000099.1, on the reverse strand, counting down.
TCGTCGCCCTCGCCTTCGGGCTGGTGCAGACCCCGCCGGGCAAGCGCCTGCTGGCGCAGCTGGCGAGCCATTTCGCCTCGCAGGACGGGCTCGCCGTCACCATCACCGACATTGGCGGCTTCGTGCCGTCCGACCTCACCATCGGGCGCATCGAGCTTGCCGACGCCGGCGGCCGCTTCGCCACGGTGGAGAACGCCGTGCTGGTGTGGCGCCCGCTCGCCCTGCTGGGGCCGCGGCTCGACATCGAGCGGCTGGAGGCGACCCGCGTCACGGTCGAACGGCGGCCGGAGTTCGCCCCCGCCGCCGAGCCGCAGCCGGGCAGCGGCGGCGGCGGCTTCGCCCTGCCGGTGCGGCTGGGGCGCATCGCCATCGGCTCCATCGAGCTGGCCGAGCCGGTCGCCGGCCACGCCGCGCGGCTGGCGCTGGAAGGCTCCGCCGATCTCACCTCGCTGCAGCAGGGCCTTTCCGCCCGCTTCGCGCTGGAACGGCAGGACGCCCCCGGCAGCGCCCGCGGCGCGGTGAGCTACCGGCCGGACGGGCGGATCCTCGACGTCAACGTGACCGCCCAGGAGCCGGCCGGGGGCCTCGTCGCCCGCGCCGCCCGCATCGAGGGCCTGCCGGCCTTGACCGCCCGGGTGGTGGGTGCCGGGCCGATCGACGCCTGGAACGGCGACATCGACCTGAAGGCCGGCGACGTCGCCACGGTCACCGGCAAGGCCGGCATCCGCGCCGTCGCGGCGGGCTACCGCGTCAGCCTCGACCTCGACAGCGATGTCGGCCGGCTGCTGCCCCCCACCTTCGCCCCGCTGGTGCAGCCGCGCGCCGCCCTGGCCGGCACCGCCGACATCGACGAGGCGCTGCGGGTGCGGATCGACAGCCTCACCGCCCGCTCGGCGGCGCTCGACGCCCGGCTGTCCGGCACGCTGGACCTCGCCGCCCTCACCGGCGACCTCGCCGTCTCCCTCGCCGCCGGCGACGCCGCTGCCTTCGCCGGGCTGCTGCCCCCGCTGGACCCGGCGCTGCGCTGGGGCGCGCTGCGGGTCGCCGGCACCGTGAAGGGCGCGCTCGCCAACCCCGAGGTGATCGCCACGCTGGAGGCCGCCGACCTCGCCGCCGCCGGCTACGGCGCCGGCACCCTGACGCTGGCCGCCCGCACCGCCCCCGCCGCCGACGGCAGCCTGCCCTTCACGCTGGAGGGCCGCGCCGGGGGCCTCACCGCCGCCGACCCGAAGGTCGCCGCCGCCCTCGGCAGCGAGGGCACCTTCACCGTGGCAGGGGTGCGCCCGGCGGTCGGTCCCATCGCCCTCGATGCACTCACCATCCACCTCACCGCACTGACCGCACAGTTCGACGGACGGGCCGATTCAACCGCGATTGCCGGGGCGGCGAAGGTGGCGCGGCTCGACCTCGCCGCGCTCAGCCCGCTGGCCGGCCGCCCCCTCGCCGGCACCCTTGCCTTCGACGCAACCCTCGACGCCAGCAGCGATTTTTCCCGCGCGGCGGTGCAGCTGACCGGCACCACGGACGGGCTGCGTACCGGCATCGCCCAGGTCGACGGACTGCTCGGCCAGCGCGCGAGCATCGCCGGCGGGCTCGCCCGCGACGGCGAAAAGACCATCCGCTTCAATGACTTCCGTGTCACGGCCGAGGGTTTCGACACCACCGTCAACGGCCGCCTCGCCCCGGACCGGGCCGATCTCGCCGCCCGGCTCTCCCTCGCCGACCTCGCCCGGCTCGACCCCCGGGTCAGCGGCGCGCTGGAGGGGGAGGCCGCCTTCTCGGGAACGCTGGAGAATCTCGGGCTGAAGGCCCGCCTCGCCATTCCCGCCGGCACCGCAATGGGCCAGCCGGTTCAAGGGCTTAGCCTCAGTTTCGACGGCACCGACATCACCGGCCTGCCGGGTGGCGCGTTCCGTCTGGAAGGCCGCGTCGCCAACCGGCCGGCCACCGGCAGCGGCAGCCTGACGAGCCAGCCGGACGGCGCCCGCCGCCTGCAGGGCCTCGACGTCACCATCGGCTCAGCAACCGCCAAAGGCGACGTCACCATCGGCACGGATGCCATCGCCACGGGCGAACTTGCCATCGCCGCGGGCAATCTTGCAGACCTCTCGCCCTTCGCCCTCACCGAGCTCGGCGGCCGGCTGGACGGCCGGCTGACGCTCAGCCGCGACGGCGGGCGCCAGCGCGCGGCGCTGAATGCCAATGCCGCCAATGTGTTGGCAGCCGGCACCCGGATCGGCGGCGCCCGCATCGACCTTTCCGTGCTCGATCCCGCCGGCGCCGCCATCGGGAGCGGCACCGCCGATCTCACCGCCGTCGCCGCCGCCGGGCTGGATATCGCCCGCGCCCGCATCGTCGCCCAGCCGGACGGCACCGGCAGCCGCTTTACCCTCGAGGG
>CAZIXP010000098.1:0-15497 GCA_964543245.1 uncultured Starkeya sp. | reverse complement strand
TCTACTGCACCCGGCCGGGCTATCCCGCCGGCTGCACCGCCGGCGCCGATCCCGCGGCCCGTGCCGTGGCCCGGCCGGGCCCGGGTGTCAATGGCGGCGGCCCGGTGAACCGGGCCGGCCTGCGCTGACGCGCGCCTGCCGGCCGACAACCACCAACATCCCAAGGGAGTTACCCCCATGAAGCTTCGCCTCGCCCTGCGCCGCGGCGCGGTCGCCGCCACCTGCCTTGCCGCCCTGCTGGCGGCGGGCTCCGCTGCCGAGGCCAACCGCGCGGCGGGCGATGCCTGCGCCGCCGGCCTCACCCCCGACGCCAAGGCGATCTATTCCTCCGTGGTCGGCCAGCTCGGCTCGGGCGACCTGCGCTCGCTGGTGACCGACGCCACCAAGTCGCTCGCCATGTCCGGCAAGATCGACCGCGGCAATGCGCGCAGCAATGCCCAGGCCGCCGGCAAGTGCCTCGAGACCGCCGCCAACTGAGCGGTCTTTCCGCCGCCGGCCCGGCCGGATGATCATGGATCGGCGCGCCCTGCGTTGCGGGGCGCGCCGACGCCCTGCTATACGGCGCCCGGTTGAAGTCCAGCTTGGCAGGATTACGGGATGTCGGTCGATCAGGCGACGGTTCGGCGCGTGGCGCATCTGGCGCGCATCGCGGTGACGGACGAGGAAGTGGCCCATCTTCAGGGCGAGCTGAACGCCATCCTCGCCTTCGTGGACGAATTGGCGGAAGTTGACGTGACCGGCGTCGAGCCGATGACCAGCGTCACCCCCATGAAGCTGCCGCTGCGCGCCGACGTGGTCACCGACGGCGACTGCGCCGACAAGGTGCTCGCCAACGCGCCGGCGGCCGAAGACGGCTTCTACGCCGTTCCCAAGGTCGTGGAGTGAGCGCGATGACCGACCTGACCTCCCTGACCCTGACCGCCGCCCGCGAGGGCCTCGCCCTCGGCCATTTCACCGCGGTGGAGCTGACGCAGGCCTATCTCGACGCCATCGAGGCCGCCGGCGCCCTCAACGCCTATGTCCTCGCCACGCCCGAGAAGGCGCTGGAGATGGCGAAGTTGAGCGCCGCCCGCCTCGCCGCCGGGGAGGCCGGGCCGCTGGAGGGCATTCCGCTCGGCGTGAAGGACATGTTCGCCACCGAAGGCGTGCGCACCACCGCCGCCTCCGGCATCCTTGCCCATTTCGTGCCGCCCTATGAATCCACCGTCACCGCGCGGCTGTGGGCCGACGGGGCGGTGCTGCTGGGCAAGCTGAACCAGGACGAGTTCGCAATGGGCTCGTCCAACGAATCGAGCGCCTTCGGCCCGGTGGTGAATCCCTGGCGCAAGGCCGGCTCGACCCAGCAGCTGGTGCCCGGCGGCTCTTCCGGCGGCTCGGCGGCGGCAGTGGCGGCGCATCTGTGCGCGGGCGCGGCCGGCACCGACACCGGCGGCTCGATCCGCCAGCCGGCGGCCTTCACCGGCACGGTCGGCATCAAGCCGACCTATGGCCGCTGCTCGCGCTGGGGCATCATCGCCTACGCCTCCTCGCTGGACCAGGCCGGGCCGCTGGCCCGCTCGGTGAACGACGCGGCGGTGCTGCTGCGCTCCATGGCCGGCTATGACGCCAAGGATTCCACCTGCGTGAACCGGCCGGTGCCCGATTTCGAGGCCGCCGTCGGCGCCTCGGTGAAGGGCCGGCGCATCGGCATCCCCCGGGAGTACCGGGTGGAGGGCATGTCGGCCGAGATCGCCGCGCTGTGGGACAAGGGCGCGCAGATGCTGCGCGAGGCCGGCGCCGAGATCGTCGACATCAGCCTGCCGCACACCAGATATGCCCTGCCGGCCTACTACATCGTGGCGCTGGCCGAGGCCTCCTCGAACCTCGCCCGCTATGACGGCGTGCGCTATGGCGAGCGCGTCGCCGGCCGCGACATCGTCGACATGTACGAGAAGACCCGCGCCAGCGGCTTCGGCGCCGAAGTGCGCCGCCGCATCATGATCGGCACCTATGTGCTCTCGGCCGGCTATTACGACGCCTATTACGTCCGCGCCCAGAAGGTGCGCACCCTGATCAAGCGCGATTTCGAGGCCGCCTTCGCCGAGGGCATCGACGCGGTGCTGGCCCCCGCGACGCCCTCGCCCGCCTTCGGCATCGGCGAGAAGTCCGGCGCCGACCCGGTGGAGATGTATCTGCAGGACGTCTTCACCGTCACGCTGAACATGGCGGGGCTGCCGGGCATCGCGGTGCCGGCCGGGCTCTCGGGCGAGGGGCTGCCGCTCGGCCTCCAGCTCATCGGCCGGCCCTTCGACGAGGAGGCCTTGTTCGCCCTCGCGCAGGTCATCGAGGAAGCCGCCGGCCGCTTCCCGGTCCCCGCGCGCTGGTGGGCCTGATGGCACGGCCGCTGCCCGAGGAGGAGCGGCCGCTGGCGCCGTTCCGCGCCGAGATCGACGCCATCGACGCCGAGATCGTCGCCCTGCTGGCGCGCCGGCTCGACGTGGTGCAGCGGGTGGTGGCGGTGAAGCGGGCGGAGGGCCTCGCCGCCCTGCTGCCGGAGCGGGTCGAGGACGTGGTGGAGAAGGTCCGCGCCGAGGCGCAGGCCCGCGGCGTGCCGCCCGAGCTGGCGGAACGGCTGTGGCGCGAGCTGATCGCCTTCGTCGTCGCCTATGAGGAAGAGCGGCTCGGCTGAGGGGGCGGCCGCCGCCGCGCCGTCGCCCATACCGCACCGCCGTTTCCTCCCGCCCGCGCCGGGGCGCGGCGGCCCGGGCCGGGTCTTGCCGCCGCTGCGGAAGACCGTTGCAGGCGGCGGGTTTGAGGCGCACTCTTGGGTCCGTGCCGGCGCTGTCCCGGGGGGCGGGATGGGCGCCCGCGCCGGGGCGGCTGCCATGGAATGGCTGGGGGCACTTTTCCAGAACGGGCCGGAGATCATCCGCGCCGCGAGCGAGACCGGGCTTGGCATCGTCGCGCTGTGCTGCCTCGTCATCGGCTGCGCCGGCGTGGTCTATCTCGCCCGCACCCGCTCGTCCCATCCCTGGATCGGCTTCGCCATCTTCGTGATGCTGGTGCTGGGCTCGCTCGGCCTCTCGGTGGTGGCGCTGTATACCGGGGCGCGGCGCCCGCTCGCGCTCGGCAGCGCCACGGCCATCGCCTTCAAGACGCCCTATTACAACGAGCAGACCCACACCTACCGGCTGCTCGACGCCACCGTGACCAATGTCGGCGACAAGGTGTGGCGCGAGCTGCAGGAACGGCCGGACGGCAATGCCGAGTACTACCACGTGGTGAAGGCGATCGAGCCGGACCGCATGCTGTTCGTGCGCCGGCCCCCGGCGGATGGCAGCACCGACACCACCGAGCTGATCGTCGATGTCAGCCGCAGCCTGCTGTGCTACCGCGACGGCCCCGGCACGGCGACGCTGCAATGCCCCTATGCGCTGGTGTCGATCCACTGAGCGCCCGCCACTGAGTGCCCGCCGCGCGGGTCGGGCACCTTCCCGCCGCGCCGCGCGTCCTCCCGCCCCGCCCGGCGGTTGCCATCCGCCCGTGCCCGGGAGTAGGGAAGGGCGCGACCCTTCGATCACAGCAGGCCCGCCGCCATGAACATGTATGCCCGTCCCGCCGACCCGAAGAAGCTCATCAAGGGCGCGACCGGCGACTGGGAGGTCGTGATCGGCATGGAAATCCATGCCCAGGTCACCTCCAACGCCAAGCTGTTCTCCGGCGCCTCCACCGCTTTCGGCGGCGAGCCGAACAGCCACGTCTCCCTCGTCGACGCCGCCATGCCCGGCATGCTGCCCGTCATCAACGAGGAATGCGTGAAGCAGGCGGTGCGCACCGGGCTCGGGCTCAAGGCGGAAATCCACCTGCGCTCGGTGTTCGACCGCAAGAACTACTTCTACCCCGACCTGCCGCAGGGCTACCAGATCAGCCAGTACAAGAGCCCCATCGTCGGCGAGGGGGTGGTGAAGGTCGACCTGCCGGAGGGCGGCATCGAGGTGGGCATCGAGCGGCTGCATCTGGAGCAGGACGCCGGCAAGTCGATCCACGATCTCAGCCCGTCGCAGTCGCTGGTCGACCTCAACCGCTCGGGCGTGGCGCTGATGGAGATCGTCTCCAAGCCGGACCTGCGCTCCTCGGAAGAGGCCAAGGCCTATGTGACCAAGCTGCGCACCATCCTGCGCTATCTCGGCACCTGCGACGGCGACATGGAGAAGGGCAATCTGCGCGCGGACGTCAATGTCTCGGTGCGGCGGCCCGGCGAGCCCTTCGGCACACGCTGCGAGATCAAGAACGTCAATTCCATCCGCTTCATCGGCCAGGCGGTGGAAACCGAGGCGCGCCGGCAGATCGGCATCCTCGAGGATGGCGGCGTCATCGAGCAGGAGACCCGGCTGTTCGACCCCGGCAAGGGCGAGACCCGCTCCATGCGCTCCAAGGAAGAGGCGCATGACTACCGCTATTTCCCCGACCCCGACCTGCTGCCGCTCGAATTCGACGAGGCCTTCGTCGAGGCGCTGAAGGCGCATCTGCCGGAGCTGCCGGACGAGAAGAAGGCCCGCTTCATCGCCGATTACGGCCTCTCCGCCTATGACGCCGACGTGCTGGTGGCGGAGAAGGAGACCGCGGACTATTACGAGGCCGCCGTCGCCCATGGCGGCACGAAGCGCGACGCCAAGGCGGTGGCGAACTGGGTGATGGGCGATGTCTCCGCCTTCGCCAATGCCTCGGGCCTCTCGGTCTACGAGACCCACATCACCCCGGCGCAGATCGCCGGGCTGGTCGATCTCATCGCCGACGGCACCATCTCCGGCAAGATCGCCAAGGACGTGCTGGCGATCATCATCGCCGAGGAGAAGGACGGCGACCCCCGCGCCATCGTCGAGGCGCGCGGCATGAAGCAGGTCACCGACACCGGCGCCATCGAGGCGGCAGTCGACGCCATCATCGCCGCCAACCCCGACAAGGTGGCGCAGGTGAAGGCCAAGCCCACCATGCTCGGCTGGTTCGTCGGCCAGGTGATGAAGCAGACCGGCGGCAAGGCCGCGCCGCAGCTCGTCAACGACCTGCTCAAGGCCCGGCTGGACATCGCAGGCTGACGTCCTACGCTTTCGGGGGCGGAGGGAGATCGACATGGCCGATTTCGGGCAGGTGGTCGAGGCCTACAGCTTTCGCGGCCAGAACTGGCTGACGATCTGGGATTTCCGCCAGGAGCGGAAGTTCAGCATCGCCTGCACCCCCGCCACCGCCCTCACAGAGAGCATGCTGGTGAGCTATGACCGCGCCCAGGCCGGCGAGATGCGGATCGCCGCCGTCGATGTCGACGAGCTGCCCCCCGGCACCGTGCCGGTGATGGAGCCGACCTTCTTCGCCGCGGTGCCGCTGCCGCCCTTCCTGACGAGCTGAGCCGGCTTCGCCTTTCCCGCCACACCTTTCGCGCCACACCTTTCGCGCCAAGCCTTTCCCGCCTCGCCGCTGTTCGAGCCGCTGCCGGTGGCGTGGCGCCGGCGCGTCGAGCGGCGTGCGGCCTCCGCTTCCTCCGTCATCACAGGTGCCCCCGCGTGACCCTTTCCGCCGATCCCGATCTCACCTTCGCGCCCGCCCGCCGGGAGGACCTGCCCGCCATCGTCGCGATTCTCGCGACCGACCGCGCCTTTGGCGAGCGCGACAGCGCCGACCCCGCCTTCGCGGCGGCGTATGAGGCGGCGTTCGACGCCATCGCCGCCAACAACGCCACCACGCTCTATGTCGCCACGCGGGGCGGCCGGGTGGTCGGCACCTTCGAGCTGATCGTGGTGCACGCGCTGCTGCGCCATGGCCGCTGCCTCGCCATCGCCGAGGCGGTGCATGTCGCCCCCGATGTGCGGGGGCAGGGGGTGGGAACGGCGATGATGGCCTTCGCCCGGGCCGAGGCGCGCCGGCTCGGCGCCGGTTCGCTCCAGCTCACCACGCATCTGAAGCGGCTGCCGGCGCACCGCTTCTATGAGGCCGCCGGTTTCGAGCCGCGCCATCTCGGCTTCAAGGTCGAGCTGGACTGACAGCCGCTTCCCCTCGGGGAAGAATGGCGCCGCGAATGTCGGAACCGCCGGACGCCGTGCGTCCTTGGGGCGGAGAGGCCGCGGGGCCTCGCAGATGCGGGAGACAACGATGCGGGTGATGGTTCTGGTGAAGGCGACCGCCGACAGCGAGGCGGGGGTGCTGCCTTCCAGCGAGCTGCTGGAGGCGATGGGCCGCTTCAACGCCGAACTGATGGACGCCGGCGTGATGCTGACGGGCGACGGGCTGAAGCCCTCCGCGCTGGGCAAGCGCGTCGCCTTCGACGGCGCGCAGCGGATGGTGATCGACGGGCCCTTCGCCGAGACCAAGGAGGTCGTGGCCGGCTACTGGATCTGGCAGGTGCGCGACATGGAGGAGGCGGTGGACTGGGTGAAGCGCTGCCCCAACCCCATGCCCGGCCCCAGCGAGATCGAAATCCGCCCGCTCTACGAGATGGAGGATTTCGCCGAGGTGATGACGCCGGAGGCCGAGGCGCTGCATCGCCGCTGAGCCGCGGCGCGGCCGGCCGCACCCCGCCGCGCGCGGGGGACGGGCGGCCGGCCCGTCAGGGGAATGGGCCTGCCCGTCAGAAGGCGGCCCGTCCGTCCGGGGAAGGCTTGCCAGCCGTTGCGGCTGGCCCTACCTGTTGTCGCTGACGAGGGCAGCCCGCCGTCCGGGCGAATGGAAGGCGTCATCCCATGGCTCCGCTGCAGACCCAGCCGATCGAGCTCTATTACTGGCCGACGCCGAATGGCTGGAAGATCAGCATCATGCTGGAGGAGTGCGGGCTCCCCTACGTCGTCCACCCCGTGAACATCGCCCGGGGCGAGCAGTTCAAGCCCGACTTCCTCGCCATCTCGCCCAACAACAAGATGCCCGCCATCGTCGACCCGCAGGGGCCCGACGGGGCGCCGATCTCCGTCTTCGAATCGGGCGCGATCCTGCAGTATCTCGGTCGCAAGACCGGGCTGTTCTACCCCGCCGACGAGCGCGGCCGGGTCGAGGTCGACCAGTGGCTGTTCTGGCAGATGGCCGGTCTCGGGCCGATGGCCGGGCAGGCCCACCATTTCCGCATCTACGCGCCGGAGAAGATTCCCTACGCCATCGACCGCTACACCAACGAGGTGCACCGGCTCTATGGCGTGATGAACGGCCGGCTGAAGGACCGCGAGTTCCTCGCCGGGGCCTATTCCATCGCCGACATGGCGTGTGTCGGCTGGGCCAAGCTGTGGCAGCGCCAGGGCCAGGACATCGCCGAATTTCCCCATCTCGGCCGTTGGCTGGAGGCGGTGCTGTCCCGCCCGGCGGTGAAGCGCGGCTTCGCGGTGAACGCCGAGGATCGCGGCAAGATCGACCTCGCCACCGACAAGGAAGCCCAGAGCGTGCTGTTCGGCCAGCGCGCCCGCTGAGCCCGGCCGGGCAGGGCCTCCGGCGCCGGCTCGCGCCGGCTTCGCCGCGGACGCCCGCTTCGCCGACGCGCATTGTCGAACGCGCCGTTCCCGGACGCCCCCGTTCTATTCCGACGCGCCGTTCTCCCCTGATATGCCCGCCGCCTCCGGCTTTCGGCCCTTCTTCGCCGCACGCCCGGCCCCGTGCGGGCGAGCGCCGACGCACTGCCGGTCGATCGCGCCTTCGGCCATGGCACGGAAGGCCGGCCACGAACAGAAGCCGTCCGCGCCGCCGGCGCAGCCCGCCACCGCGACCAGGGTGGAACTCGGCGGCGCCGCATCGCTCAATTCCGCGTCCGAACGCAGCTGGTCGAGGGTCTGGGCGTAATAGACCGGGCGCAGCATCAGCTCCCCGGCCGGCGGCTGCCACAGCTCGAACGCGATGCCCCCGCCCGGCGGCACCTGATAGGGATGGAAGCCCGGCAGGTGCCAGCTCAGCCCCAGCAGCCCCGCCGCGTTGAGAATCAGCGTGTCGTGGCTGGAGAAGAAGGTGAAGGCCGGCCCGTGGCCGTCCGCCAGCCGCTCCAGCGCCGCCAGCACCGGCGCCGCCACCGGCGAGCCGAGCTTCTCCGCCTGGTACCGCGGCATGTTCATCAGCCGCTCGCTCTCGGCGTGCAGCACATTGACCGCGGTCACCGCCGCGCCGAGCGGCAGGCCGGTGGCGGCCGGAAGTCGGCCCCACGCCACCTCGTTCTCCGGCAGGCCCATGCCGTACTGCATGAGGAACTGTTCGGCGAGCGGGGAGGCGAGGCGGAGCGCGCCCGGCGCGTCGGCCCGGCGCGGCAGGGTGGCGAGCGAGCAGGGCGCGCTCGCGCCATTGGCGGCGCAGCCTTCCGGCCGGAACGGGCCGAGCACCGTGTCGAGCTGGGCGATGGCGCCGGCCAGCGCACCGTTTTCCAGCGTGGCGAAGGAGCCGCCGGCCAGCGCCTGCGAGGCCGCCAGCGCCGCGGCCGGCGCATAGCCGCATCGCGGCCCGTGATAGAGGCCCGGCTTCACCTTCAGCGGGTGCAGGAAGCAGCCGGGGAACATGCCGTCCATCATCGCACCGGCGGTGACGATGGTGCGCTCCACCCCGTCGGTGAGATAGGCGACCCGGTCGGGATCGGGGCAGTCCTGCGCGGGGAACAGGCCCTCGGCGGCGTAATGCGCGCGGTAGAACCCGGCGAGCCGCCGGGTCCGCTCGGCGCCGGAAATGGTGAGGTGCCCGGCGGAGACCCCGAGTGTCGGCCAGGGCTGCTCGGCCACCGCGTTGAGGCAGTTTTCCGGCGCGCCGGTGCAGTGCACCGAATGGGTGGGCGCGCGCATGCCGTGGCGGCTCAGCAGCACGACGCCCTTGAGGGTCCAGCCCGGCGGCGCCGCGGGCAGGGGCGGGAGGGTGGTCGCGGCCGGCGATGCGGTGGCCGCGGCGGACGTGGGCGCCTCCTGCGCGCCGGCCGGCGCCGCGGCGACGGCCAACAGCGCCAGTGTCAGCGCCCGCCGCGCGAAAGGCGATCGCGCGCGAAGCCCGCGTGCAAGAAGCCAAGCTGCCGCAAGCCAAGCTGCCGCAAGCCAAGCTGCCGCGAGCCAAGCTGCCGCAAGCCACGCTGCCGGAAGCGACCCCGATCGTAGCTCCGGCGCCCGCCCCGACGCACCGGCGCCGCCCCGGGTCGCCGTCTCACCTCGCCCTGCCTGCATCATCCGCCCTCACACGACTCGCGAAACGTTAGCCTATACCGCCGGGATTGCCCGTGGATGGGCCGCCGCCTGCCGGATCGCCTCCGCCAGCAGCCGTGCGGCGCGGGTCGGCTGTTCGCGGCCGTGGACGAGGCGGAAATGGTCGGTGAAGCTCAGCCGGTCCGGCGCCAGCGCCCGCAGCCCGGCGCCCGCGCTCGCGGCGTAATGGTCCGGCAGAAAACCGATATAGCCGCCGGAGAGCAGCAGCAGCAGGGTGCCTTCCATATGCGCCGTGGTGGCGGCCCAGCGGAACGCCACGCCGCAGATGACGGGGCTGCGCATATAGGAGCGGCCGGCGAAATCCTGCGCCGCCAGCAGCTCCGCCGTGAGCGCGGCGTCGGGGAGGTCGAACAGCGGGTGGCGACGGCCGCAATACAGGTTCTGCCGCTCGGTGAAGATGTCCTCGCCCGCCTCCAGCGCCGCGCCGTCCTGCGCCGGCAGCACGGCGAGCTGGTAGCGTCCGCTGGCGAGGCCCTGCGCCAGCGCCTGGGGCGCGGCGATCTCGATCTCCAGCTCCACCCGCGGCGCCGCGCGGTGGAAGGTGGCGAAGGCTTCGTGCAGCTTCAGCCCGGTATTGCCGGCCATGGCGTCCACCGTGCCGAAGGCCAGCCGCCCCGCCATGTCGCCGGCGATGTCCCCCAGCCGGCCCTCGAACCGCTCGATCGAGCCGAACAGCTCCAGCGTCGCCTGGTGCACCCGGCGTCCCTCCTCGGTGAGGAGAAAGCCGCCCCGGCCGCGCTCGCACAGCCGCAGCCCGACGCGCTCTTCCAGATGCCGCATATGGGTGGAGATGGTCGCCTGGCTCATGCCGAGCGCGGTCTCGGCGGCGGTGAAGCCGTTGCAGCGGACGATCTCGGCGAAAACCCGCAGCAGCCGCAGCTCGATGTCGCTGACGGCGAGGCGGCCGGGACGGCGGCGAGGGGTGGGGCGGTGGCTTGGGCTTGGGCTGGCGGCGTTCGTCATACATTGAGAAAACCACAAGCGAACGTCGAAACATAGATATTCTTCCGCCCGGCCGCGCCGGCTCAGATCGCGCCATTGCACAGCAGGAGGCAGGCATGGCGCGGTCGGAACGGCAGGGCGAAGGGGCGGGCGCGGCGGGTGGCGCGGCGGAGAGTTTCGACTACATCATCGTCGGCGCCGGCTCGGCCGGCTGCGTGCTGGCGAACCGCCTGACCGAGGATCCCGCCGTGCGGGTGCTAGTGCTGGAGGTCGGCGGCTCCGACCGCTCCATCTTGATCCAGATGCCGAGCGCCTTCTCGCTGCCGATGAACGGCACGCGCTACAACTGGCGCTACATGACGGAGCCGGAGCCGGGCCTCGGCGGCCGCCGCATCCATTGCCCGCGCGGCAAGGTGCTGGGCGGCTCCTCCTCCATCAACGGGCTGGTCTATATGCGCGGCCATCCCCGCGACTTCGACGAATGGGAGAGCCTGGGCGCCCGCGGCTGGAGCCATGCCGACTGCCTGCCCTATTTCCGCCGGGCCGAGAGCTGGATCGACGGCGCCGACGACTGGCGCGGCGGCAAGGGGCCGCTGGCCACCAATGCCGGCAACCGCATGGCCAACCCGCTCTATGGCGCCTTCGTCGCCGCCGGCTGCGAAGCCGGCTATGGGATGACCGACGACCCCAATGGCCGCCTTCAGGAAGGCATGGGGCCGATGCACATGACGGTGAAGGACGGGGTGCGCTGGTCCACCGCCAATGCCTATCTGCGCCCCGCCATGGCGCGGCGCAATCTCGAGGTGCGCACCCACGCCACCACCCGGCACATCCTGCTGGAGGGGCGGCGCGCGGTCGGCGTCGAGTATGAGCGCGGCGGGGTGGTGACGCGGGTCGCCGCGCGCCGGGAGGTGCTGGTGGCGGCAGGGCCGATCGGCTCGCCGCATCTGCTGCAGCGCTCCGGCATCGGGCCGGGGGCGGTGCTGGGTGCCGCCGGCGTCGCCACCGCGCATGATCTGCCGGGCGTCGGCGAGAACCTGCAGGACCATGCCGAGATCTACATCCAGTATGCCTGCCGCGAGCCGGTGACGCTGAACGGCCGGATGGGGCTGGTCTCGAAGGCGATGATCGGGCTGGAATGGCTGCTGTTCCGGCGCGGGCTTTCCGTCTCCAACCATTTCGAGGCCGGCGGCTTCATCCGCTCGGACGCGGCGCTGGAATGGCCGGACGTCCAGTTCCATTTCCTGCCCGCGGCAATGCGCTACGACGGCAAGAAGCCGCTGAAGGGCCATGGCTTCATGGTGCTGACCGGGCCCAACAAGCCGAAGAGCCGCGGCCATGTGCGGCTGCGCTCGCCCGACGCGCGGGAGCACCCGGCGATCCTGTTCAACTATCTCGACCGCGCGGAGGACCGCGAAGGCTTCCGCCGCTGCGTCCGCCTCACCCGCGAGATCATCGCCCAGCCGGCGATGGACCGGTTCCGCGGCGCCGAGGTCGCGCCCGGCCCGGCGGTGCGCAGCGACGACGAGATGGACGCCTTCGTGCGCGAGACGCTGGAGACCACCTATCACCCCTGCGGCTCCTGCCGGATGGGCGAGGACGCGCTGGCGGTGGTGGACAGCGCGCTCCGGGTGCGCGGGCTGGACGGGCTGCGGGTCATCGACAGCTCGGTCTTTCCCACCGAGCCGAACGCCAATCTGAACGCGCCCACCATCATGCTCGCCGAGCGCGCCGCCGATCTGGTGCGCGGGCGCGCGCCGCTGCCGCCCGCTCGGGTGGAGGTGGGGGTCGCGCCCGGCCTCGGCCGCACCCAGCGCCCCCGCCCGCCGCTGCGCGCGGCTGTGAGCTAGGCCGCGGGGTGGCCGGGCAGCGGCTGTCCGCTAGGCCGCGGGGCGGCCGGGCGGGGGTGTCAGCAGCCGGCCGACGGCGAGCAGGTGGAGCGTGTGCAGCGCCATGAAGCCGACCACCAGCAGGGTGCCGACGAAGATGACGGGCGCCAGCGCCGCCACGGCGCCGGTCTCGCCGCGCTCGACGAGGCGCAGCGTCGCGCTCGACAGCGCGGTGAGGCCGAAGGTGAAGGCCCAGTAGGCGGCGGAGAGCGGCTGGCGCAGGATCCACGGCAGCAGGCGCAGCATCAGGACCACCTGGAACAGGCCGTAGCCGACCAGCGCGCGGGCGAAGACGTCGGGCGGCCCCTGGGTGACGCTGAGATAGGCCGCTGCCCCCACCACCGAGGGGGCGATCTGGATGCCGAGGGTCGGCCGCAGCGCCGGTGCCAGCGCCGCGCCGTGCTGGAACCGGTTCAGCAGTACCGATTCCATCGCCAGCCAGGAGAACAGCCCGACGCCAAAGGCGAGCTGGCCCCAGTCGGCGAAGCCCAGCGCGCCGCACACGATGGCGGTGACATAGGGCCCCGCGACGGTGGGGAGATAGAGCACCGGCGTCGCCGCCGCCAGCTCGCGCTCGCCGCGCCAGAGCTGGCCCGTCGCCCACACCGCGAAGCCGAAGGTGAAGGCCGCGCCCGCCGCCAGCAGCGCCACCGCGAGCGTGTGGCTGTAGGGCCCGGCGGCCAGCGCCACCAGCAGGGTGGAAACCCCGGCGAGGCCGATGAAGCAGCACTGCACGGGGTGCCGCGCCTCGGCTAGCGCCAGTGGCCGGGCGAACAGCCATTTCAGCGCGAACAGCGCCATGACCACCGCCCAGACCGCAACGCCCGCCACCATGACGCTTTCCCCTACCAGGGCGGGGACGCCCCACACCCCGTGCGCGGCGCGCCAGGCGCCGCCGAGCCCGATCAGCCCCAGTACCATGCCGAAGAAGGAGGCCGGCACGACGGGAAAGCGCGGGGTGGGGGCGGGATCGGCTGCCGTGCCGGCCGCCGGCGTGGGGGCGATCGGCGACGATGCGGTCGGGCCGGGCGCCGCGGCCTTCGCCTTCTGCGTCACGTCATCGGGCATGCGGGGGTCCGTCATGGAGGTGCTTGCTCAGCATTCTGCCCGGCTTTGCGCCGGGGTCCATGGCGGGGTCATGTCGGCCATGTCAAATGGCCCGGCGGCGTGCCGGGTTTCGGGGACACGCCAGCCGGGCGGTCTCGTCCCGGGCCGAGGCCTTATTCCCCCGTCCGGTAGCCCACGCCGGGCTCGGTGATGACGATGGTGGGGCTGGCGGGGTCGGTCTCCAGCTTGGCCCGGAGCTGGCCGACATAGACCCGGAGATACTGGGTGTCGTGCTCATGGGCCGGCCCCCACACCTCGCGCAGGATCTGACGGTGGGTCACCACCTTGCCGGCGTGGCGGGCGAGGAAGGCGAGGAGGTCGAATTCCTTGGGGGTGAGCTTCACCTCCTCGCCGGCGCGGCTGACGCGGTGGCGGGGCACGTCGATCTCGATGGTGCCGAGCCGCAGCACCGGGGTCTCGCCGCGGCTCTGCAGGCGGTGGCGCAGCGCCGCCCGCAGCCGGGCCATCAGCTCGCCCATGCCGAACGGCTTGTTGATGAAATCGTCGGCGCCGAGGTCGAGCGACTCGATCTTCTCGGCCTCGCGGTCGCGGGCGGAGAGCACCAGCACCGGCACGTCCGACCACGCCCGCAGCCGGCGGATCACCTCCTTGCCGTCCATATCGGGCAGGCCGAGATCGAGCACCACCACGTCGGGGCGGCGGGTGGCGGCGAGCGCCAGCCCCTCCGCCCCGGTATCGGCGCGCAGCGCCTCATAGCCGTTGGCGGCCAGCGCCGGTCCCATGAAACGGTGGATGGCCGGCTCGTCGTCCACCACCAGCACGCGGAGCGGGTGGGTCATCGGCCGTCCTCCGGGGTGGGCGTGTTCGCCGGCGGCAGCGGGACCGGCGCGGGCGCCGCCGCTGCCGCGGGTGCCGCCGCGTGCGCGGGCTCCTGCGCTGCAGAGGTCTGCGCGGCAGAGGTCTGCGCCGCAGGCGGCTGCTTCAGGGGCAGCCGCAGCGTGATGCGGGCGCCGCGGGCATGGCCGGGCGGCGGGCTTTCCGCCGCCACCGTGCCGCCATGGGCCTCGACGATGCCGCGGGTGATGGCGAGCCCCAGCCCGGAGCCGTCGCCGCCATCGCCGCTGCCGCGGCTGGCGCGCATGAACTTCTCGAACACATGGGGCAGGGCGGCCGCCGGAATGCCCGGCCCGTCATCGGTGACGGCGAGCACCATCTCCCGCGCCGAGGCCGCCGCGGCGAGCACCACCCGCGCGCCCGGCCCGGCATGGCGCACCGCATTGCCCACCACATTGCCCACCGCCTGCTCGATGAGGGTCTGGTCCGCGAACAGCAGCGGCAGCCCGGCCGGCGCCTGCACCTCGAAGCGCTGGGTGGCGCCGCGGGCGCGGGCCAGGGCGACGGTGCGGTCCAGCACCTCGCGCAGGTCGATCCAGTCTTCCCGCAGGTCGAGCGCGCCGGCTTCCAGCCGCGTCATCGAGAGCAGGTTGCGCACCATCAGGTCGAGCCGCTCGGCCTCCTCGCGCATCTGCAGCAGCAGGTCGTGCCGCGAGGCCTCCGGTATGCCGGCGCCATAGTCCAGCAGGCTGGTCGCCGCACCGAGGATGGAGGCGAGCGGGGTGCGGAAATCATGGCTGATGGAGGCCAGCAGGATGTTGCGCACCCGTTCGGTCTCCGCCGCGGTGCGGGCGCTGGCGACCTCGGTGGACAGCCGGGTGCGCACCAGCGCCGCGGCGGCCTGTTCGGCGAGGGTGGCGAGAAGCGTGGTCGTCTCGGCATCGAGCGGCCCGTTCACCGCGCCGCGCTCGATGCCCACCACGCCGATCCGGCCGGAGGCGGCGGTGCCGGTCATCGGCAGGAACAGCCAGGGCGCGCTCGGCAGCGTGCCTGTTCCCGCGCCCGCTGCCTCGCCATGGTCGAAGGCCCAGCGGGCGGCGGTGGTCGAGGCGGTGTCCAGCCGGTCCTCCGGCGGCCAGGCGGCGGCGATGGCGAGATCGCCGCCCGGCCCCGACTGGAGGATGACCGCCGCCCGCCCGGTGGCGGTGTGGATTTCGATGGCTGCGGCATCCGCCACCGAGGTCGCGTCCGGCAGGGCGGAGAGCTTGCGGGTGAACTCGTAGAGCCGCCGCGCCGCGCGGGTGCGCCGCGTCGCCGCCCGCGCCTGCTCGCGCGCCCGCCCGGCGATGGTCGAGATCAGCACGGCGATGATGAGGAAGATCAGCAGCGCCAGCAGTTCGTGGGGCCGCGCCACGGTGAAGGTGTCCACCGGGTCGATGAAGAAGAAGTTGTAGGCGAGGAAGGACAGCGCGGAGCCCGCGATCGCCGGCCACACCCCGTGGCGGATCGCCGGCACCACCACCGCCAGCAGATAGAGCATCGAGACGTTGGGCAGCGGGACCACGAGCCCGAGGCCGAGCCCGGCGAGGGT
>CAZIXP010000097.1:0-15997 GCA_964543245.1 uncultured Starkeya sp. | reverse complement strand
AGCAGGCGCATGAAGCCGGCGAGGCAGACGATGCCAACCCGGGCCTCGCGCAGTGCCGCATCGAGCGCGGCCTCGAAGCTCTCGCGGTCGGGATAGGCCTTGTGGTCGATCGCGAGCGCCGGCACCCCGGCGGCCTGGGCGCGGGCGAGGCCCTGCGCCTGCGGGCGGTTTGAGATGACGGCGACGATCTCGGCGGGGAAGTCCGGCGCCTGCGCCGCCTCCAGCAGCGACATCATGTTCGAGCCGCGGCCGGAGATGAGAATGGCGACGCGGGTCCGGCTCACGGGCGGTCTCCGCGCATCACAGCGGCAGCTCGATGTTGAGCGCGCCGTCATAGACGACATGGGCGGCGCCCTCGCCCGGCTCGATCACGCCGAGGTGGATCACCTCCTCGCCGGCGTCGGCGAAGGCCTCCATCACCTCTTCCGCGTCCGCGGCGTCGGCGACGACCACCATGCCGATGCCGCAGTTGAAGGCGCGCAGCATCTCCTCGGGGGCGACGTTGCCCACCTGGGCGAGCCAGCGGAAGACGCGCGGCACATGGAGATTGTCGAGGTCGATGCGCCCGATGGTACCCTTGGGCAACACGCGGGGCAGGTTCTCGGTCAGTCCGCCGCCGGTGATGTGGGCCAGCGCCTTCACCTTGCCGGTCTCGCGGATCACCGCGAGGGCGGATTTGACATAGAGCCGGGTGGGCGTCAGCAGCGCCTCGCCGAGGCTCTTGCGGTCGGCGAAGGGTGCCGGGTCGTTCCAGCCGAGGCCGGAGAGGCCGACGATGCGGCGGACCAGCGAATAGCCGTTGGAATGGACGCCGGAGGAGGCGAGGCCGATCAGCACGTCGCCGGCGCCGATGCCGGGGCGGGGCAGCAGCGCGCCGCGCTCGACCGCACCCACCGAGAAGCCGGCAAGATCATAGTCGCCTTCGGCATACATGCCCGGCATCTCGGCAGTCTCGCCGCCGATGAGCGCGCAGCCCGACTCCCGGCAGCCCCGGGCGATGCCCGCGACGATCTGGGCGCCGACGTCCGGCGCCAGCTTGCCGGTGGCGAAATAGTCGAGGAAGAACAGCGGCTCGGCGCCCTGCACGACGAGGTCGTTGACGCACATGGCGACGAGGTCGATGCCGATCGTGTCGTGCTGGCCGGTCTCGATGGCGATCTTCAGCTTGGTGCCGACGCCGTCGGTGGTGGCGACGATGAGCGGGTCCGTGAAGCCGGCCGCCTTCGGATCGAACACCCCGCCGAAGCCGCCGATCTCGGCATCCGCGCCGGGGCGGCGCGTCGCCTTCACCAGCGGCTTGATGAGGTCGACGAGCCGGTTGCCGGCGTCGATGTCGACACCCGCGTCGCGGTAGCTCAGACCCTTGTCCTGTTCGCCCATGTCTCGTCCCCGGCCATGAGCGTGCGGCTTAGCCGCTTACGCGGGGCGAGGCAATATCCGCGCGCCCTCACGCCCGCCGACGCCCGGCATGATCGAGGGCGAGCGCCGCCAGCCCCGCCACCAGCCCCCAGAAGGCCGCGCCGACCCCGGCCATGGTGACGCCCGAGGCGGTGACCGCCAGCGTGATGACGGCGGGAAAGCGCAAGGACGCTTCGCCCATCGCGGTGGCGAGCGCGTTGGTCAGCGAGCCGGTCAGCGCGAGCCCGGCGAAGGTCGCCACCAGAGCCGCCGGCAGCGCGCCGATGAGCGCCACCATGGAGGCGCCGCCAATGGCGAGCAGGAGATAGGTCGCGGCGTAGAACGGCCCGGTCATCCAGCGCTTGGCGGGGTCGGGGTGGGTGTCCGGCCCGGTGCAGATCGAGGCGGTGATTGCCGCCAGATTGCTCGGCAGCGAGCCGATCGGCGCGGTGAGCAGGGAGGCAAGGCCGGTGACGGCGAGGATCGGCGCCGCCGGCGGCTCATAGCTCGACACCCGCAGCACCGCGAAACCCGGCAGGTTCTGCGAGGCCATGGTGACGAGGTAGAGCGGCACGCCGATGCCCAGCAGCACCTGGGGGTCGAAGCTCGGCGGAATGAGCGTCACCGCCGGGGCATGCAGCGCGGCGGCGAGCGGCTTCACCTCGCCCAGCGCGAAGGCATAGGCGATGCCCACCACCAGCACCACCAGCACCGCGCCGAACGGGCTGAAGCGCCGCGCGAGCAGAAACAGCGCCACCAGCGGCAGCACCAGCAGCGGATTTGCCTGCGCCGAGGTGAAGACCGAGGTGACGAAGTGGAACAGCACCCCCGCCAGCATGGCCGCCGCGATCGGCACCGGCAGGCGCTGCACCAGCGCCCCGAGCGGGCGCACCGCCGCGGTCACCAGAATGAGCGCACCGGCGAACAGAAAGGCGCCGACCGCGCTCTCCGGGGTCAGGCCGGAGGAGGCGGCAATGAGTGCCGCTCCCGGGGTCGACCAGGCGGTGATGATGGGGAGCCGGTAGCGGGTGCTGAGCCAGGCCGTGGTCACCGCCATCGACAGGCACAGGCCGATCACCGCGGAGGAGGTCTGCGCCTCGTTCGCCCCGACGGCCTGGGAGGCGGCGACGATGAGGGCCAGCGTGCCGCCGAACCCCACCAGAGCGGCGACGACGGCGGAAATCACGATGGAAGGGCGCATGCGAACCACGGCAGGTCGAGGAAGGATGCCCCGTTGTGCCATGGGCGGGGCGGCACGTCACGGCCTTGCCGGCTGCTGGTTGCCGGTTGCGGGTGGGCGGCGCTTTGGCACCGTGCGGGCCGCAGGCCGGCTGGCAAATCGGTGCCGGCAAGCTTATCTCGCCGCTACCGCAACGCGCCGGATGGCCTCGTGAACCTGCCCAACACCATAACCCTCGGTCGCATCCTGCTGGTGCCGGCGGTGGTGTGGGCGATCGGCGCGGACGAGATGGCGCTGGCCTTCTGGCTGTTCCTGCTGGCCGGGGTATCGGATGCGGTGGACGGCTTCATCGCCAAACGCTTCGGCCTCGCCACCGAACTCGGCGCCTATCTCGACCCGCTGGCCGACAAGGCGCTGCTGGTGTCCATCTATGTCACGCTCGCCCATGCCGGCGTGCTGCCGCTGTGGCTCGCCATCGCCGTGGTCGCGCGCGACATCATGATCGTCGGCGCGGTGCTGCTGTCATGGGTGCTGGACAAGCCGGTGCCGATCCGCCCGCTCATCGTCTCGAAGCTGAACACCACGGCGCAGATCGGCTTCGCCGCCTTCCTGCTCGCCGCGCAGGGCTTCGGCTTCGTACCCGGCGGGGCGCAGGAGGTCGGCGTCCTGCTGGTGGGGGCGCTCACGGCGGGATCGGCGCTGGCCTATCTGGTGGACTGGGCCCGCCATATGAAGCCTTCCGGGGACGGAAAAGGTGAAGACCGGGCAAAAGACGGGCGATGACGTCGCGGGATTCGCCATTGTCCTGTATGAAAAATCAGCCAGTCTCGGATCAAGGTCCTCCGTCCACCCGGTGAGCGAGGACTGGCGGGACGCGGCGGAGCGGCGAACGGCACAATGATCTTGCATCCCCAGGTCCGTTTCTGGCTGACCGTGCTCGGCCTGTTCGTGCTGCTGGCATGGCTGCTCAGCAGCGTGCTGCTTCCCTTCGTCGCCGGTCTGGCTCTGGCCTATTTCCTCAACCCCGTGACCACCCGGCTGGAGCACTGGGGGATGAAGCGGCTGGTGGCGAGCCTCATCGTCATTGCCTGCGCCATCCTCGTGCTGCTGCTGCTGTTCCTGCTGGTCATCCCGATCTTCGGCAGCCAGCTCGCCGCCTTCCTTCAGGGCCTGCCGGAATACATCGTGAAGCTCCAGCGCCTCGCGGCGGGGGAGGGCGCGCAGTGGCTGCGCGGGATCGTCGGCAAGAACATGCCGAGCATCGAGCAGGGGCTCTCGCAGCTGGTCTCGCAGGGGGCGAGCTATCTCCTCACCCTGGTCCAGTCGATCTGGAGCGGCGGGCAGGCGCTGATCTCGCTGTTCTCGATCATCGTCATCACCCCGGTGGTAGCCTTCTATATCCTGAACGACTGGAACAGCATGGTGGCCAAGGTGGATTCCTGGCTGCCGGTGAAGAACCGGCAGACCATCCGCCAGATCGCGCGGCAGATGGACCGCGCCATCGCCGGCTTCGTCCGCGGGCAGGCGCTGGTCTGCTTCCTGCTCGGCGCCTATTACGCCATCAGCCTCACCATTGCCGGGCTGAATTTCGGCCTCGTCATCGGCATCGTGTCGGGCATCATCACCTTCATTCCCTATGTCGGCTCGCTCACCGGTTTCGTGCTGGCGGTGGGCATCGCCATCGTCCAGTTCTTCCCGGACTGGAGCATGGTGCTGATCATCATCGCCATCTTCCTGCTGGGACAGTTTCTCGAGGGCTATATCCTCTCGCCCAAGCTGGTGGGCGACAGCGTCGGGCTCCACCCGGTGTGGTTGATGCTGGCCCTGCTCGCCTTCGGCTATCTGCTCGGCTTCCTGGGCCTGCTGCTGGCGGTGCCGCTGGCCGCGGCGCTCGGGGTGCTGGTGCGCTTCGCGCTCGACCAGTACCTCCAGAGCCCGATGTATACCGGTGAACCCCTTGCCGGCGATGGCGAGATCACCTGAGCCATGACCCTCGCCCGCCAGCTGCCGCTCGACCTGCCGCATCGGGAGAGCCGGGCGAGGGCCGACTTCCTGCCCGGCGCGGGCAATGAGCGCGCGCTCGCGCTGATCGACAGCTTCCCGCACTGGCCGGCGCGGGTCGTTGCGCTGGTCGGGCCGGAGGGCGCGGGCAAAAGCCACCTCGCCGCCATCCTGGCGGAGGAGGCGGGCGCCGTCTCCATGTCCGCCGCGAGGCTGGAGGCGCAGGCGGTGCCGGGGGCGCTGGCGGCGGGCGTGCTGGTGCTCGAGGATGTCGATGCCGCCCTGCCGGACGAGGCCGCGCTGTTTCACCTGCTCAATCTGGTGGCGGAGCAGGGCGCCTTTCTTCTCCTGACCGCCCGCGACGCGCCGGCGGCCTTCGCCACCCGCCTGGCGACGCCCGATCTCGCCTCGCGGCTGCGGGCGGTGCCGGTGGTCGCCGTGGAGGCGCCCGACGACGCGCTGCTCGGCGCGGTCATGCTCAAGCTGTTCGCCGACCGCCAGATGATCCCGGACGAGGGGCTCGTCTCCTATCTCCTCGCGCGGGTGGAACGCTCGGTGGTCGCGGTGCGCGATGTCGTCGCCGCGCTCGATCGCGAGGCTTTGGCGCTCAAGCGGCCGCTGACCCGGGCGCTGGCCTCGCAGCTGCTGCGGCGCGAGGGCCAGCCGGACGATTCCGCCGCGGGCGCGGACTGAACCCGCACGACCGACCGGTTTTTGGCTACCGACGGCTTGCGTCGCGCCGGGGGCCGTCCAAACTCGCCGCTGCGCCATCTGGGGCGCATTGGGGGACGACCATGCCACGCCATCCGAAATCCGCCGTGCCGATTTTTACCGCCGCGACCCTCGCCGTTCTGACGGCGCTGGCCAGCCCCGCCGGAGCGGCCGGCTTCGACGGTACCTATGCCGGCACCGGTGCCACCGACGGTGGCTCGAAACCCTTCTGCAAGGGCACCTTCAAGGTGAAGGCCACGGTGAAGGGCGACGCCATCGCCCTCACCGTGCCGGTGGCCGATGGCGGCTCGGTCACGCTCTCCGGCAAGGTGGCGGCGAACGGCGCCTTCTCCGCGAGCGACGGCCGCTTCACCCATTCCGGCACCATCTCCGGCAAAGCCCTGACCGGCAAGTGGCGCGGGCCTTCCTGCTACGGCACGCTGGCGCTGAGCCGCTGATCGGCCGCCCTCGTCCCTGCCGCGCCGTCGCGGGGCGGCGCAGCAGGGGGCGTGGACTCGGTGCCGGCGGCTGCGGCCGCCGGTGCCTCGACAATGATCCGCCTGCGCCGTCTCGCGGCAGCCCATCTAGGCGGAAGCCCTTCAGCTATGCGACATCTGTCCGTCATTGAGCCGTCATGAAGGACGGCGAAGGTCCGGCCGGTCAGTGGCAGGTGATCCAAGGGGAGACGCGACGGTGAGCCAGACGGAAGAGCAGACCGCGGTGGAAATCGAGGCGCAGGAAGCTCCGGCGCATTCCGCCGACGATCTCCATCACTCGCCGGCACGCTTCATCAACCGTGAGCTGTCGTGGCTCCAGTTCAACCGCCGCGTCCTCGAAGAGGCGTCGAATCGCGATCATCCCCTGCTGGAGCGGCTGCGCTTCCTGTCGATCTCGGCCAATAATCTGGACGAGTTCTTCATGGTCCGCGTCGCCGGCCTCAAGGAGCAGGTGCGCGAAGGCTTCTCCTCGAAGAGCCCTGACGGGCTGACCGCGGCCGAGCAGCTTCCGCTGATCGGGGCCGAGGTTGCCGAGCTCGCCTCCGACCAGCAGGCCCGCTGGCGCGAATTGCGCCTGGCCATCGCCGATGTCGGCATCGTGCTGGTCGACGGGGCGGACGTCACCAAGGCCGACCGCCATGTGCTGGACGAGTATTTCCTCAGCCACGTCTTCCCGGTGCTGACGCCGCTTGCCATCGACCCCGCCCACCCCTTCCCCTTCATTCCCAATCTGGGCTTCTCGCTCGCTCTCCAGCTCTCCCGCATCGCCGACGGGCGGGCGATGAACGCGCTGATCCGCGTGCCGGCCAAGATCGAACGCTTCATCCGCCTTCCCGACGATGCCTCCGGCGCGGCGCGCTTCGTCACGCTGGAGCAGATGATCGGCCTGTTCATCGGCCGCCTGTTCCCGGGCTATCAGGTCAAGGGGCTGGGCGGCTTCCGGGTGATCCGCGACAGCGACCTCGAAGTCGAGGAAGAGGCCGAGGATCTGGTTCGGCAGTTCGAAAGCGCGCTGAAGCGCCGGCGCCGGGGCTCGGTCATCCGCATGGAGGTCGAATCGGCCATGCCGGAAGAGCTGCGTGCCTTCGTCGCCCGCGAGCTGGGCGTCGTTGAGGACGAGATCTTCCTGGTAGATGGCGTGCTGGCGTTGAACGAGTTCAGCCAGCTCGTCTCGCTGGAGCGGCCGGACCTGAAGTTCAAGCCCTACAATGCGCGCTTCCCCGAGCGCATCCGCGACCATGCCGGCGACTGCTTCGCCGCCATCCGCGAAAAGGACCTCGTCGTCCACCATCCCTATGAATCGTTCGACGCCGTGGTGCAGTTCCTGCGCCAGGCCGCGCGCGACCCCAATGTCGTCGCAATCAAGCAGACGCTCTACCGCACCTCCTCCGACAGCCCGATCGTCAAGGCGCTGGCGGAAGCGGCCGAGGCCGGCAAGTCGGTGACCGCGCTGGTCGAGCTGAAGGCGCGCTTCGACGAGGAAGCGAACATCCGCTGGGCGCGCGACCTGGAGCGGGCGGGCGTGCAGGTGGTGTTCGGCTTCCTGGAGCTGAAGACCCACGCCAAGCTCTCGCTGGTGGTCCGCCGCGAAGGCGGCACGCTGGCGAGCTACTGCCACGTCGGTACCGGCAACTATCATCCCATCACCGCGCGCATCTACACCGACCTCTCCTTCTTCACCGCCGAGCCGGTAATCGGCCGGGATGTCGCCCGCATCTTCAACTTCATCACCGGCTATGCCGAGCCGGCCGAGCTGGAGGCGATGTCGGTGTCGCCGCTGACCCTCAAGCAGCGCATCCTCGACCACATCGATGCCGAGATCGCCTTCGCCAAGGCCGGGCGGCCGGCGGCGATCTGGCTGAAGATGAACTCGCTGGTCGACCCCATGATCATCGACGCCCTGTACCGCGCCAGCAGCGCCGGGGTGCAGATCGAGATCATCGTGCGCGGCATCTGCTGCCTTCGCCCCGGCGTGCCCGGCCTTTCGGAGAACATCCGGGCGAAGTCGATCGTCGGCCGCTTCCTGGAGCATGGCCGGGTCTATTGCTTCGGCAACGGCCATGGGCTGCCGGATTCCCGCGCGGCGGTGTACATCTCGTCGGCCGACCTGATGCAGCGCAACCTCGACCGCCGGGTCGAGGCGCTGTGCCCGATCACCAACCCGACGGTGCATATGCAGATCCTCGACCAGATCATGGTTGCCAATCTCGAAGACAACCAGCAAAGCTGGCGGCTGTTGCCCGACGGCACGTCTGAACGCATAGTGCCGGCCCCGGGTGACGATGCCTTCAACGCCCAGCAGTATTTCATGACCAATCCGAGCCTGTCGGGACGTGGCAAGTCGCTCAAAGAATCGTCGCCTCGAAACCTCACCCGCCGCCGCGGCCGCGCGTGACGGCATGATGCAGGTCATGCAGGATGCGCCCGGGCGCCTCGTCGATGGGGCCCCGATCGCGGTGATCGACATCGGTTCGAATTCGGTTCGTCTCGTCGTCTACGAAAAACTGTCCCGAAGCCCGACGCCGATCTTCAACGAGAAGGCCTCCTGCGGCCTCGGCCGGGACGTCGCCACCACCGGGCGGCTGAACGCGGAGGCTGTGGAGAAGGCGCTGGTCCTGCTGCGCCGTTTCCGCGCGCTGTGCGACCGGATGGCGGTCGGCAAGCTCTATGTCCTTGCCACCGCCGCCGCCCGCGACGCCGCCAATGGCGAGGAATTCGTGGCCCGGTGCGCCGAGATATGCCGTACCGAGGTTCAGCTGCTGTCCGGCAAGCGGGAGGCCCAGCTTTCCGCCCTTGGCATCCTGTCGGGCGTGCATCGTGCCAATGGTGTGGTCGGCGATCTCGGCGGCGGCTCGCTGGAACTTGCCGATCTGCACGGCCATCGCATCGGCTCCGGCGTGACGTTCCCCCTCGGCGGGCTGGCGCTGCAGGACGCATCAGGGCGCTCGCTGAAGAAGGCGGACAAGATCGTCAAGGACGCCCTCGCCAAGGACCCGCATCTCGAGCATCTGAAGGGCCGGATGTTCTACGCGGTCGGCGGCACCTGGCGCGCGCTTGCCCGGCTGCACATGTTCCAGCGCGGCTACCCGCTGCATGTGATGCACGGCTATGTCATTCCGGCCAAGGAAGCGCTGGAATTCTGCCGCCTCATCCGCCGGGTTCCGGTGGACACCCTGTCGAAGATCGAGACGGTCGCCGACGTGCGCCGGCCGCTGCTGCCTTATGGCGCGCTGGTGCTGGAGCACATCATCCGCCTCGGCAAGCCGAGCAACGTCTTCATTTCGGCCCAGGGCGTGCGCGAGGGGCTGCTTTACGAGGAACTGCCGGAGGAGGATCAGAAGGCTGATCCGCTCATCGTGGCCGCCGCCGAGCTCAACTGGCTGCGCTCGCGCTCGCCGCGCCATGGCGTCGAGCTGATCGACTGGACCGACGCCTTCATGGCCTCGAGCGGCATCGACGAAACCGCCGAAGAAAAGCGCCTGCGCCACGCCGCCTGCTTGCTGTCGGACATTGGCTGGCGGGCGCATCCCGACTACCGCGGCGAGCAGAGCCTGAACATCATCGCCCATGCCGCCTTCATCGGGGTCGACCATCCCGGGCGGGCGTTCCTGGCGCTGTCGATCTTCTACCGCCATGTCGGGCTGATCGACGACGACCTGTCCCCGCGCATCCGCGAACTGGTCTCCACCCGGCTGCTCGACCACGCCCGGATCATCGGCGCGGCGCTGCGCGTGGCCTATCTCGTCTCGGCCTCGATGCCCGATACGCTGCCGGGCGCGCCGCTCGCGGTATCGCGGGGCAAGCTGGTGCTGAACCTGCCCGGCAGCCTCGCGGAACTCGCCGGGGATCGCATGACGTCCCGGCTCAAGTCGCTCGGCCGGCTGATCGGCCGCGAAGCGGTGGTCATCGCCGGCTAGAGCCACTCCCGCGGAGGCGTGGCGCGGATTTTCCGCATAATCAGGCGTTGAAGCCTTTCCGGCGAACCGTCGTTCGCCGGAAAGGCTGTAAGCCAACGTCGGCCCAAGCCGGGCCGGTGCCGGCACATGTCGCTCCCGGAGGGGCAGCCCCGGCCTCGGCTCAAGCCCCGGCCCCGGGGTTCAACCCTTGGCCTCGGGCTCGCCCGCGCCCGGCGGCGTCAGCGCGATGACCCGGCCCTTCTGCATGGCAAGGGCCAGCCGGCCGGCCTTCAGCGCCACCGCCCGCTCGCCGAACAATTCGCGCCGCCAGCCCTTCATCGCCGGCACATTGGCCTCGTCCTCGCTGGCGATGCGCTCGAGATCGTCGACCGTGGCGAGAATCTTGGCGGCAACGCCGTGCTGCTCCGAGGTCATCCGCAGCAGCACCTTCAGAAGCTCGACCGTGGCCGAGGCGCCGTTGGATAGCGGGCGGTCGCGCTCCATGCGCGGCAGTGTCTTGGGGTCGCGGGCGAGGCCGGCGTTCACCGCCTCGATGATCTGCTCGCCGGCGCGGGAGCGCTCGAAGCCCTTGGGAATGGTCCGGAGATGGGCGAGCTTTTCCGCGGTGTTGGGCTGCTGCGAGGCGATCTCGCCGATCGCGTCGTCCTTCAGGATGCGGGAGCGCGGCATGTCGCGGCCCTGCGCCTCCCGCTCGCGCCATGCCGCCACCTCGATGAGCACCGCCAGTTCGCGCGGCTTGCGCACGCGGGAGCGCAGCCGCTCCCAGGCATTCTCCGGCTCCTGGCGATAGGTGTCCGGCGAGGTGAGCACCGCCATCTCCTCGCGCACCCATTCGCTGCGGCCGCGCTTGACGAGATCGGCGTCGAGCTTGAGGTAGACGTCGCGCAGATGGGTGACGTCGGCCTCGGCATAGGTGATCTGGGCGGCGGAGAGCGGCCGGCGCGACCAGTCGGTGAAGCGCAGCGACTTGTCGAGCACCTGCCCCGTGAGCCGTTGCACGAGCTGGTCATAGGAGATGGAATCGCCATGGCCGAGCACCATCGCCGCCACCTGGGTGTCGAACACCGGGTGGGGAATGACCCCCGCGAGGTGCCAGACGATCTCGATGTCCTGCCGCCCGGCGTGGAACACCTTCAGCACCTTCTCGTCGACCATCAGGTCGAAGAACGGCTTGAGGTCCAGCCCGTCGGCGAGGGCGTCGATCACCACCGCTTCCTCCGGGCTGGCGAGCTGGACCACGCACAGCTTCGGCCAGAAGGTGGTCTCGCGGAGGAATTCCGTATCGACGGTGACGAAGGAGTGACGCGCCATCCGCCCGCAGGCGGCTTCGAGGGCGTCGGTCGTCGTGATCATATCCATGCGAAAGATTGCTACCGAAATCGAACGTCGCAGACGACCGCAAAAAGCAAGACGAATGCCGCTGCCATAAAGATTGAGTAGATATAATCCGATTCGACGCGCGGCGATGCCGATCGACGCCGACACGCTGCTTCATCATGCGTCGATAAACCCCTGGGGGAACGTTCATGAAGGCCCGCACCGGACTCCGCATCCTCGCCGCCGCGCTGCTGTCGATGGCGCCGTTTGCCGCTCCCGCCCATGCCGCGACGCGGGTGGATGTGGGGGTGCTGGTCTGCCAGGTCGGCGCGAGCATCTCGATGATCGTCGAATCCAAGCAGAAGCTGAACTGCACCTTCAATCCCACCGAGGGGCCGAGCACGAGTTACAAGGGCACCATCGAGCGGGTGGGCCTCGACCTCGGCGTGACCGGCGCAGGCATGATGACCTGGGGCGTCGCCGCGGTCACGAAGCAGGTGGCGCCCGGCGCCCTGGCCGGCAGCTATGACGGGGTTTCCGCCGATGTCGCCATGGGAATCGGCGTGGGCGCCAATGCGCTGGTCGGCACCGACAAGTCGTTCGCGCTGAACCCACTGTCGGTGGAGGGCAGTGTCGGTGCCTCGCTGGCGCTGGGCGTCGCCAAGCTCACGCTGACCTACGAGCCCTGAGCCGGAAGGCTCGGACCTTGCTCCGGCACGGCGGCGGAAAAGCCCGCCGTCCTTGACAAATCCTCGACCGGGATGCACCCCTCCGCGGCCCCCGCGGCGGGGTGTTTTCGTGTCGTCCGGGCTTCGGCCCCGCATTCCGATCCTTCGGTTCCTGCGCCTTTCGGGAAAAGCCATATGCACCGCTACCGCACCCACACCTGCGGCGCCCTCCGCAGCGCCGATGTCGGCGAGACCGTCCGCCTGTCGGGCTGGTGCCACCGCATCCGCGACCATGGCGGCGTGCTGTTCATCGACCTGCGCGACCATTACGGCCTCACCCAGGTGGTGGTCGATCCCGACAGCCCGGCCTTCAAGCTGGCGGAGACGGTGCGCTCGGAATGGGTGATCCGGGTGGACGGCAATGTCCGCAACCGCCCGGCCGGCACCGAAAATCCCGACCTGCCCACCGGGGCGGTCGAGCTTTATGGCCGCGAGATCGAGGTGCTCGGCCCCGCCGGCGAGCTGCCGCTGCCGGTGTTCGGCGATCAGGAATACCCGGAGGAAACCCGGCTTCGCTACCGCTTCCTCGATCTGCGCCGCGAGAAGCTGCACAAGAACATCATGACCCGCGGCGCCATCATCGACGCCATGCGCGCGAAGATGAAGGCGCAGGGCTTCTTCGAGTTCCAGACTCCGATCCTCACCGCCTCCTCCCCGGAGGGCGCGCGCGACTTCCTGGTGCCGAGCCGCCTGCACCCCGGCAAGTTCTACGCCCTGCCGCAGGCGCCCCAGCAGTACAAGCAGCTCATCATGATGAGCGGGTTCGACCGCTACTTCCAGATCGCGCCCTGCTTCCGCGACGAGGACCCGCGCGCCGACCGCCTGCCGGGCGAGTTCTACCAGCTCGACCTCGAGATGAGCTTCGTCGAGCAGGAGGACATCTTCGCCGCGGTGGAGCCGGTCATCACCGGGGTGTTCGAGCAGTTCGCCGAGGGCAAGCCGGTCTCGAAGAACTGGCCGCGCATTCCTTACGCCGTGTCGATGCAGAAATACGGCACCGACAAGCCGGACCTGCGCAACCCGCTGGAGATGCAGGACGTCTCGGAGCATTTCCGCGGCTCGGGCTTCAAGGTGTTCGCCCGCATGCTGGAGGACCCGAAGAACCGGGTCTGGGCGATTCCCGGCCCCACCGGCGGCTCGCGCGCCTTCTGCGACCGCATGAACGCCTGGGCGCAGGGTGAAGGCCAGCCCGGGCTGGGTTACATCATGTGGCGCGAGGCGGAAGCCGCCGCTGCCGAGGGCGCCGGCCCGATCGCCAACAATATCGGCGCCGAGCGCACCGAGGCCATCCGCCAGCAGCTCGGCCTCGCCGCCGGCGACGCCGCCTTCTTCGTCGCAGGCGATCCCGAGAAGTTCGTGAAGTTCGCCGGCAGCGCCCGTACCCGGGTCGGCGAGGAGCTGAAGCTGGTCGACCATGACCGGTTCGAGCTGGCCTGGATCGTCGACTTCCCCTTCTACGAGTGGAACGAGGACGAGAAGAAGGTCGACTTCTCCCACAATCCCTTCTCCATGCCGCAGGGCGGGCTTGAGGCGCTGAAGACGCAGGACCCGCTCTCGATCAATGCGTTCCAGTACGACATCGCCTGCAACGGCTATGAGATCGCCTCCGGCGGCATCCGCAACCATCGCCCGGAGGCGATGGTGAAGGCGTTCGAGCTCGCCGGCTATGACGAGCAGACCGTGATCGAGCGCTTTGGCGGCATGTACCGGGCGTTCCAGTATGGCGCGCCGCCCCATGGCGGCATGGCCGCAGGCGTGGACCGGATCGTGATGCTGCTCTGCGGCACCACCAACCTGCGCGAGATTTCGATCTTCCCGATGAACCAGCAGGCCCAGGACATTCTGATGGGCGCGCCTTCGGAGGCGACGCCGCGGCAGCTGCGCGAGCTGCACATCCGCACCAACCTGCCGGAGAAGTGAGGCGCGCAGAAGCAGGGCGCCTCAACCGCTGTTGGGATATCACGCGCCGCGGGGCCGGAAGGCCGCCGCGGCGCGTGGCGTTCAGCGGCTGGCATTCGCCTCGATGTCGAGCTTGTCGAGCAGGTCGAGCGGGTCGCCATGGGCGGCATCCATGATGGCGCCGAAGGTGAGGGTGGAGCGCGGCCGCAGATTCAGCGTCAGCGTGCCGCCCGGGCCGTCGAGGAAGCTGATCAGGGCCCGGCCCGCCGGCTCCAGTGCCGGCCGGTCGCCGGCGAACTGGTTGACGATGAAGGCGGCGACCCCGGTGAGCAGCTGGCGCACCGCCTTGGGGCTGGCGCCCTGTTCCTCCGCGAGCTGCTTGAGCTTCATGTCGTAGAGCCCGGCGTCCTTCAGGGTGAAGGAGGCGGATTCCAGCGTCTCCAGCCGTCCCGCCGCCAGCGCGGTGGCGCTGTCGCCGGAGAAGGAATCCGCGCGCACATTGCCGATGCGGAGCTGCCCGGCGATCGAGCCGACATTGCTGATGTCGAGCGCGATCGGGGCGACGACGGCGACCCCGCTGCTGTCGTCCCAGTTCGACGCGATATCGCCCGAGAGGGTCACGCGGGCCACCCCATTGGCGGCGAGCAGGGCGAAGAGCTGCTGGTCGGCGAAGGTGGCGGTCGGCACCGCCATGCGGAGGGAGGCCGTCGCCTTGCGGGGAATCTGGTTGACGAAGCTGTCGGTCGAGAAGGTGAGGCGATCGATCTGGTAGGGGCCGTCGCCGGTATCGGACGGCGCGACCAGCCCGAGCAGCTCGATGCCCTGGACCATGTCGAGCCGCGGCGGCGGCGCGCTGCCGGCGTGGTCGTCCTGGGACAGGTTGGCCGCGGTCTGCCGCATCAGATCGCCAATGCGCAGCCCGGACACGCCGAAGCGGTCCAGCTTGGCCGGCTTTCCCGCGGGGTCGGTGCCGCTGAAGCCGTCCAGCCGTGCCTCGCCGAGCACGCCATCGGTCAGTCCGCCGACATGGAAGGTCTCGATCCGTGCCTTGGCCGCGTCGGGCGTCGCCATCTCGATGGCGCCGGCATCGAAGCTGCCGAGTCGCAGGGCATCGACGCCCGAGGCCAGCAGGGTGAGCAGCGTGTCGAGGTCGGCGGGCTCGACGGTCTCGCCGCGTTGCTCGCGCGCCTGAATTTCCTGCTCGGCCGCCGTGATCTCGGCGACCGGAATGCCCGGCGCGGCGATGGCGAGCCCGGTGAGGGTGACCGGGCCGCCCTTGAGGCGCATCTTGTCGCCGACCGCCAGTTCGTAGCCGTCGATGCTGTAGCGCCGGGCCAGCGTGCCCACCTCGCCGGCGGCGATCGGCTCATTGGTCACCGCGTTGATCCAGGCGCCGACGTCGATGCCTTCGCCGGAAATGGCGCCGATGCGCCCGCCGCCGTCGCCCTGCGCCGTCCGCAGCGTCACCGTCGACGGTGCCATGGCGACACGCTGGATGACCGCGCCGGCGATGGTCTCGAGGCTGGTCGCGCCATAGGCGATCTCGGTCGAGAGGCTCGCCTGGCCCTGCGCGAGGGTCGTCGTCAGCGTGGCGGCCGGAACCTCGATCCTGGCGATGCTGGCCTGCCGCAGGAAGGCGAGGGCGATCTGCCAGGGCTGGCCGCTGGGTGCGCGCACCTCGGCGGGGCCGTCATAGCGCTCGATCACGATGGCCGGCGCGCGGAAGGCCGCGCTCATGCCGGGGCCGGAGCGGCCCTCGAAGGCGAGATCGGCCAACTCGATGCGCTCCGCCGTCACCCGGTCGCCGCCCGCTGCGCCAAGGCCCGCTGCGCTGATGCGGCCGATGCGGGTCGTCCCCCGCTCGCCGGGATAGACGAAGCTGATGTCGGCGACGCTGAGCCGGGCGGTGAAGAGATCGAACGACACCGTGCCGTGCCGCGCCTCGACGCCGCCGGCGGCGATACCGTGGAACACTGCGTCGACCTGCCGCTGCGCTTCGTGATTGGCATAGGCGGTGATGCCGAAATACCCGCCGAACGCCAGGAGGGGCAGTGCCAGGAGGACGATCGCCGTTTTGCGCATGCATTGTGACCCGAGTTGAAGCCCACGCGGCGCGCCGTCCCCGCGCCGCCGGGGGCTACGCTACACCAACCGTCGAAAGAGGGGCATTACAGCGGGCGAAAGTCGTTGTACCCCATGTCAAAGTTCGTATTGTCGCGCCGCGTGCGCCGGCTGCGAGGGAAGGGCGGGATGGCTTCTTATATCTCTGACGATCTGCGTTCCGGGGCTCTGGTTTACCACCGTCTGCCCCGACCTGGTAAGCTTGAGATCCAGGCGACGAAGCCGCTT
>CAZIXP010000096.1:9584-16076 GCA_964543245.1 uncultured Starkeya sp. | reverse complement strand
GACGGCGCCGGCGACCCCGCCTATGGCCACCGGCTGGAGACCATGACGCTGCCCGGCGTGCCCGCGGAGGGCGTGGTGCGGGTCAGGGTTCTGCCGGACGGGCGCCGGGTGCCGGCGATCACCGAGCCCGGCTATGGCCCGCTCGACGCCGCGACCGGCCTGTCGCTGCGCGCGGCGCCGGATCTGCGCGGGCGCGGCCGGCTGGAGGAGGTGAGCGACGCCGCCATCCTCGCCGGTGCCGATCCCGACGACCGCGACGGCGACGGGGTGCGTGGTCGGGCCCGGCTTCTGGAGACGCCGGAGGGCGGCTCGCGCATCGGCCGGTTCGGCTGGAAGGCGGCCCACGCCACGCTGGAAGGGCAGGCCTCGGAAGCCTTCGCGCTCGACCTCGGCCTTTCCACCCCGCTGCGGCTGGAGCCATGGGGCGACTGCACCGAGCGCCAGACCGCGTGCCGGCAGGCGCCGCACGGGCAGGAGCGCGAGGGCGAGCCGGAGATCGGCGAGGCCATCGTGGCGCGGCTGGTCGACTATCTGCGCAGCCTGCCGGTGCCGCCGCCGCGGCCCGGCGACGACGCGACGGCTGCACGGGCGAGCGGCCCGTCGAGCGCCGGCGCGGCGCTGTTCACCGCCACCGGCTGCGCCGCCTGCCACCGTCCGGCGTTGCCGACCCGCAGCGGCGGCGAGGCCCGGCTCTTCACCGACGTGCTGCTGCACGACATGGGCGAGGGGCTCGCCGACCCGGTGGGCCAACCCGGCGCCGGCCCGCGCGACTGGCGCACCGCCCCGCTCGCCGGGCTCTCGCTGGCGCTGGCGCGCGGCTCCGGACTGCTGCATGACGGGCGGGCCGGCTCCGTGGCGGAGGCGGTGCGCTGGCACGGCGGCGAGGCCGAGCGCGCCCGCGCCCGCTTCGACGCCTTGCCGGCGGCCGAGCGGGACCGTCTTCTCGCCTATGTCTCTTCCCTCTGAACGCGGATGTCGCCGATGTTCCGTCCCCTTCTCGCGCTCATCGTCGCGCTGGCCGGCCAGATCGGCCAGAGCCTGCCCGGCATGGCCTTTGTCGCCACCGTGCTGACGCAGGCTTTCAGCGGCCGGGCGCAGGCCGCGCCGGTGAAGGCGACCGAGGTCGTCGCCGACTGGTTGCTGCCGCGCTACGACGCTCTCGCCGCAGCCGCCGCCCGGCAGAAGGAGGCCTGGCGGGCCTTCTGCGCCGCCCCGGCGCCGACGGGCGTCGCGGCGCTGAAGGAGAGCTTCGCCGCCACCTCCGATGCCTGGGCGGCGGTGGAGTTCGTCACCTTCGGCCCGGTGGTGCTGTCGCTGCGGGCGGATCGCTTCAACCTTTTCCCCGAGCGCCGCAACGCGGTGGCGCGCGGCCTCGCCGAGCTCATCGCCGACCCGACGGCGGAGCGGCTGGAGCCGCAGCGCTTCGCCCGGCTGAGCGCGGCGGTGCAGGGGCTGCCGGCGCTGGAGCGCCTGCTCTATGACGATGGCGCCGAGGCGGCGCTGCTCTCGGGCGCGGAATCGGCCCGGCGCTGCGCCATCGGCGCGGCGATCGCCGGCAATCTCGACGAGATCGCCACCAGCATCCGCTCCGGCTGGGGCGATGCCACGCAGGGCCTGCTGGGCCAGCTTGCCGGCGGCAAGGCCGACCCGGTGTTCTTTCCCGACCCGGATGCGCTGCTGAGCCAGATGGTGACCGACCTCGCCGGCGCCTATCAGCGCGTGGTGGACCAGCGGCTGCTGGTGGTGATGGGCAAGAGCGCCGCCGAGGCGAAGCCCGCCCTCTCGGATCGCCGCCGCAGCGGCCGGGCGAAGGAGACCATCCTCGCCGTTACCGCCAGCGCGCAGGCGCTGGCGGAGCGCTTCGCCGCCGGGCTGGACGCGAAGGGCAAGGGGATCGTCGACCGCGATGCCGCCGCCGCCACCGCGGCCGTCGCCGCGCTGCCGCCCGATATCGGCGCCGCCGCGCAGGAGGCCAAGGGCCGCCGGCAGATCGAGGCCGCGGTCGCCGCGCTGAAGACCGCGCAGAAGAGCATCGCCGAGCCGCTCGCCTCCGGCCTCGGCGTGCCGCTCGGCTTCAATGCCCTGGATGGCGACTGAGGAGGCCGCGATGAGCCGGAACCCGATGATGCACGATCCCCTTTCCGGAGCGGCCTCGCCCCGCACCGACCGCCGCTCGCTGCTGGCCCGGCTTGGTGGGCTGGTGCTGGCGCCACGGGTGCTGTTCGGCGCCGCTCACGCGCGGGATCATGCCGAAAGCCCCGCGCTCGAGGCCGAGTGGCTCGCCACCGCGGCGGTCGAGGGCGGCTTCGCCCCCGTGGTGCTGTCGCCGGGGCTCGACCCCGCCACGATCGGCCGCGGCGCGCAGCGGCTGCACTGGGTGGAGCCCAGCCCGGACGGGCGCCATGCCGTTGCCGTGGCCCGGCGGCCCGGCACCGCCGCCGTGGTGTTCGACCGGGTGTCGGGCGCGGTGGTCGAGACGTTCGAGCCCGGCCCCGGCCGGGTGTTCTCCGGCCATGGCCGCTTCAGCGCCGATGGCCGCCGCTTCCTCGCCGTCGAGATCGACCGCGCCAGCGGGGCGGGGACCGTCACCCTGCGCGACCCGGCCGACCGCTTCGCCCTGCGGGGCGAGTGGGCCTCCTCCGGCATCGGCCCGCACGACATGCTGGGCACCGGCGGGGTTCTGGTGGTGGCCAATGGCGGGCTGGAGCCCGGCATGCCGGAAGCGCTGGGCGCCGAGGATGCGGAGTCCGGCGTCGCCCTGCTCGACCGCGCCACCGGCGAGACCCGGGCCCTCGGCAGGCTGGAACCCGATCTCGCCTCGCTCTCGCTGCGCCACCTCGCCGTGGCGCCGGACGGCTTCGTCGTGGTCGCGGCGCAGGACGTGCTCGCCGACGGGGTGGCGCGCCCGCTGGTGCATGGCGTCGGCGCCGACGGCCGGCTCACCCCCTTCGAGGCGCCCGACGCGGAATGGCGCGCCTTCCGCACCTATATCGGCTCCATCGCCTTCGATGTGTCCGGCGCCTATGTCGCCGCAGCCAGCCCGCGGGGCAACCGGGTGAGCGTGTGGCGCCGCGACGGGCGTTTCATCGGCGCGGTGACGCTGGTCGACGGCTGCGGCCTCGCGCCCACCCGCACGCCCGGCGCGTTCCTCGCCACCAGCGGGCTCGGCGAGATGGTGCGGCTGGCGACCGATGGCACGTCGGTCGGCGTGGTCAGCCGTCGCGGCGGCGGCCCGCGCTTCGATAATCATGCGACATTGGTTCTTATGTAATACGAATTGAATACTTTACACCATTACCCCTAAATGGTGACAAAGTACCAAAATATAACATATGATGTTTTCGCTCGTCGTTTTATAGACTTTTATCGGACTTTGCTGTTGCCGTGATGCACTAGGATTGTCGTTGCGGCATCGCTACTCCTTGTCATCCACTGGTCGGAGGATGACACATGAAGAAGTTTCTGCTCGCGAGCGCCGCCTTCGGGCTGCTGCTCCCGGTTGCCAGCGCGTCGGCTGCCGACATGGCGTATCCGGTGAAAGCTGAACCTGCGCCGGTCATCGTGCCGGTGTTCAGCTGGACCGGCTTCTATCTCGGTGCCAATGCCGGCTATGGCGGCGGCGATTTCGATTATCCCTACACCGCCTATGCCGGCCCGTTCGACGCGAACGGCTCGATCGACACCAATGCCAGCGGTTTCCTCGGCGGCGGCCAGATCGGCTACAACTTCCAGCTCGACAACAACGTCGTGGTCGGCGTCGAGGCCGACATCATGTGGTCGGGCATCGATGGCGAGGTCTCCGGCAGCACCGCGCTCTATGCGTTCGACGACTATGTCGGCACGCTCGGCGCCAAGGCGGGTTCGGAGGTCGAGTGGTTCGGCACGGTGCGGGCCCGCCTCGGCTATGCCTGGGACCAGCTGCTGGTCTATGGCACCGGCGGTCTCGCCTATGGCAGCGTCAAGTCGCACGCCAGCCTCTCGCTGCAGGACGACAGCGGGGCGCAGGTGTTCTCCGGCAGCGTTTCCAACGACGAGGTGGAATGGGGCTGGACGCTCGGCGGCGGTCTCGAATACGCGCTGAATTCCAACTGGACCTTCAAGACCGAGTATCTCTACGTCGATCTCGGCAACCAGACCTACAACTGGGCCGGGGACGGCGCCGGTCTCAGCACCGAGGTGGAAACCAAGTTCCACGTCGTGCGCGCCGGCCTGAACTACCGGTTCTGATCCGCCCGCACCGCTTCGTGCCGGTCATCGCCGTCAACTGGGCCGCCCCTCGGGGCGGCCCTTTTGTCAGGCGGGCCGGGACGGGTTCAGAACCGCACGGTGGCCATGGTGGCGCGGTGGTCGGAGGGCCAGGGCGTCACCACGATGTCGGCCTCCGGTGCCTTCTCGCCGACGATGCCGGCCTTCAGCACGGTCATGCCCGCGCCGCGGCCATAGGTGAAGTCGATCCGGTCGTGGTGGTCGGCGGGGTCGGTCGGTTCGGTGGTGGTGGTCCAGGTCATACCAGGCTTCTGCGCCGGGTCGGGCCAGGCGACCCGGAACAGATCGAGGAAGCCGCCTTCTTCGGCCAGGCGCCGCGAGGTGGGCCAGGCGACGGCGAGAGGCTGGCGCCCGGTCTTCACCGCCGCCTCGGTCCAGTCGAGATGCGAGGGCTCGTTGAAGTCGCCGAACACGAACACCGCATCGGCGCCGTCGGCCTCCTTCAGGTCGTGCATGAACAGGTCGACGCCCGCCCCGCGCGCCGCCTTCGCCGCCGCCACCGCCTCGTCGGCGGTCTTGAGGAAGGGCGCAGGCCCATACTCGATGCCGAGAAGCTGGTAGGGCTGGTAGGGGAAATCCGGCAGGTGCAGCGAATAGGCGAAGACCTTGCGGCCCTTGACGTCGATCTCGACGCCGAGGTCGTTCTCGGTCGCCTTCACGATGGGGTAGCGGCTCATGATGGCGCCGGCCCAGAGAGCGGGATTGCGCTTGTCCTGATCGTAATAGAAATAGCCGAGCTTGCCGGCGATCTCCTTGGCGACGCTCGGGCCGGTCGGCACGCAGTTCTCGGCGTCGCAAGGGTCCGGTTCCGGCCGGGTTTCCAGCACGCCGATGATGTCCGGCCCGACCGCGCGGATGACGGCGACGGTCTCGTCGACCGGCTTGCCGTCATTGCTGCCGCCGCCCCAGATGTTGAAGCTCATCACCGTCAGCTCGGTCGGTTCGGCCGCCCGGCCCGCGCCGGGCAGGAGGGCCGACAGGACCAGCGAGGCCATCAGGAGAGTTCTCATGTTCCGCTCCGCATGTGGAGCCGACGGGGTAGGCCGCGGCGGTGACGCTGCCGTGACGTGATACCTCTCCCGGTGGCGCGATGCCGGCGGCGCGATGCCGGCGGGTCGTCGCATTGGCCGCCGCCGTGCGCGGTCCCGTGCGGGCTGCGGTCTCGCGCACAAACGTCGGCGGCGTGGCCGCGGCCCTTTCCTTTGCCGGCATCGGCGTAGATAAGGCGGTGTCGTTCCCGCTCCGACGGACCCGCCGATGAACCCCGTCTTCGCCAGCCTGCCCACCACCGTGTTCGAGACCATGTCGGCGCTGGCGCGCTGCCACGAGGCGGTCAATCTCGGCCAGGGCTTTCCCGACGATCCCGGGCCGGAGGATGTGCGGGCCCGCGCGGCGGACGCCGTGCTGAACGGCTGGAACCAGTACCCGCCGATGATGGGGGTGCCGGAGCTGCGGCAGGCGGTGGCGACCCATTATGCCCGCTGGCAGGGGCTTGATCTTGATCCCGCGACCGAAGTGATGGTGACCTCCGGCGCCACCGAGGCCATTGCCGGCGTGCTGCTGGCGCTGATCGCCCCGGGCGACGAGGTCGTGCTGTTCCAGCCGCTCTACGACGCCTATCTGCCGCTGGTGCTGCGGGCCGGCGGGGTGCCGCGGCTGGTGCGGCTCGCCCCGCCACACTGGCAGCTGGACGAGGCCGCGCTCGCCGCCGCCTTCACCCCGCGCACCCGGGTGGTGCTGTTCAACAACCCGCACAACCCCACGGGCCGGGTGTTCGAGGCGGACGAGCTGGAGCTGCTCGCCGGCTTCTGCCGCCGCAGCGGCGCGGTGCTGGTGAGCGATGAGGTGTGGGAGCACGTCGTGTTCGACGGGCGCCGCCACCGCTCGGTGCTCACGCTGCCGGGGCTGCGGGACCGCGCGGTGAAGATCGGTTCGGCGGGCAAGATCTTCGGCATGACGGGGTGGAAGGTCGGCTTCGTCTGCGCCGCGCCGGAGCTGATGGCGGTGCTCTCCAAGGCGCACCAGTTCCTCACCTTCACCACGCCGCCGGCGTTGCAGCACGCGGTTGCCTACGGGCTCGCCAAGGAGGACGGCTGGTTCGAGGCGATGCGCGCCGGGCTGCAGCGCTCGCGCGACCGGCTGGTCGCCGGGCTCGACGCGCTCGGCCTGCCGGTGCTGCCCTGTGCCGGCACCTATTTCGTCAATATCGACCTCGGCGCGGGGGCT
>CAZIXP010000096.1:0-9574 GCA_964543245.1 uncultured Starkeya sp. | reverse complement strand
GCCAGGCCGGGCGGTGCACCCGCCGCCGGCGCGGTGCGCGGGCGTCCCACCGGGCTGGGCGCCGCGCGGTCGGCCGGGCCGCCCGCCGGGCCGGCGCGGTAGCGCTAGACAGGGCCGCGCGCCGGCGCGAGGCCCTCGACCTCGGCGAGGGGGCTGGCGTCGACGACGAGGCGTTCTGCCGGCTTCTGGTGGAGCGCCACCGGGTCGCGGCCATTCCGGTCTCGGCATTCTACGCCCAGGACCCGGTGCGCCGGGTGGTGCGGCTGTGCTTCGCCAAGACCGATGCCACGCTCGACCTGGCGCTGGCGCGGCTGGCCGGCTGGCGCGGGTAGGGCCTCCTCCCGGCCGCGTTCATCGCCGCACGCGGGCGCGGCGCCTTCTCGGGGGGTCGGCCTGTTCGTGTGCAAAGCTGCGTCACCTGCCTTCCGATTGGGCAGGCCCGGTGCCTTGTTTCGACTTTCGCCCCGATTTGTATACGGCTTTACCGGCCGGGGACCTTCGCCGGCCTTTTGGCACGCACGTTGCAAAACTTTCGTCCAGCACGCGGACGGGGGTCCTGCGTGTCTACTCCAGAAGGGAACGAAAATGTTGAAGCTGTTCTCCCATGCGGGCCGCATCGCCGGCCGCGTGGCCGCAGGCGCGGCTGCGCTGGCGATCGGTGCGTCCGTTTCGGCAAAGGCTGAGGATACGATCAAGGTCGGCGTGCTCCACTCGCTTTCGGGCACGATGGCGATCAGCGAAACCACGCTGAAGGACACCGTGCTGTTCCTCGTGGACGAGCAGAACAAGAAGGGCGGCCTGCTGGGCAAGAAGCTCGAGGCGGTCGTCGTCGATCCCGCGTCGAACTGGCCGCTCTTCGCCGAGAAGGCGCGCGAGCTGATCACCAAGGACAAGGTCGTCGTGGTGTTCGGCTGCTGGACCTCGGTGTCCCGCAAGTCCGTGCTGCCGGTCTTCAAGGAGCTCAACTCGATCCTGTTCTACCCCGTCCAGTACGAGGGCGAGGAGAGCGAGCGTAACGTGTTCTACACCGGCGCCGCCCCGAACCAGCAGGCGATCCCGGCCGTTGACTACCTCATGTCGAAGGACGGCGGCGAGGTGAAGCGCTGGGTGCTTGCCGGCACCGACTACGTCTATCCCCGCACCACCAACAAGATCCTTGAGGCCTACCTTCTCTCGAAGGGCGTCGCCAAGGAAGACATCATGATCAACTACACGCCGTTCGGTCATTCCGACTGGCAGACCATCGTCGCCGACATCAAGAAATTCGGTTCGGCCGGCAAGAAGACCGCCGTGGTCTCCACCATCAACGGCGATGCCAACGTTCCCTTCTACAAGGAGCTCGGCAACCAGGGCATCAAGGCGACCGACATCCCGGTCGTGGCGTTCTCGGTCGGCGAAGAAGAGCTCGCCGGTATCGACACCAAGCCGCTGGTCGGCCATCTCGCCGCCTGGAACTACTTCGAGTCGATCGACACCCCCGAGAACAAGAAGTTCATCGCGGAGTGGCAGGCCTACACCAAGAACCCCAAGCGCGTGACCAACGACCCGATGGAAGCCACCTATATCGGCTTCAACGCCTGGGTCGCGGCCGTCGAGAAGGTGAAGAGCACCGATCCCGACAAGGTCATCGACGCCCTGCCGGGCATCAAGGTTCCGAACCTGACCGGCGGCACCGCCGAGGTCCTGCCGAACCACCACATCACCAAGCCCGTCTTCATCGGCGAGATCGAGGACAACGGCCAGTTCGACGTGGTGTGGAAGAGCAACGGCCTCGTCCCCGGCGACGCCTGGTCGGACTTCCTCGAAGGCTCCAAGGACCTCCAGGCCGACTGGGTCTCCCTCAAGTGCGGCAACTACAACACCGTGACCAAGAAGTGCGGCGGCTCGTGAGCCCGGCTTCCTGACGTCCCTTCCGGGGGCGGGCGGCTCGGCGGGGCGCAGGCTCCGCCCGGCCGCCGCCTTCCGGGGGCCGAGACGGACGGACGGGGACTGCGCCCCGCCCGGCCTCCCGCCGACCCAAAACCGGGGATGCCCGATGCGCCTGTTTTCGCCGTTCGCCGTTCTCCTCCTCGGGCTGGCCCTTCTCGCCACGCTGGCGCCGCGTGCCGCCCACGCCGGTCCCTATGAGGACGCGCTGGCGAAGTTCACCACGGAATCCTATGCCGACACCGCGGCCGGCCTCGGCCTGCTCGCCACCAGCGGCAATCCGCGGGCGGTCGAGGTGGTCGACGCGCTGGCCGACGGCCGGCTGCTGGTCGATCCCGCCGCCGGGCGGGTCTATGTGCGCGGCACCGACGGCAGCCTCGTGGATGCCGCCACCGGAGAGGCCGCCGCCGGCGTCGACGCCGCGGCGCTGAAGGCGGTGCGCGCCAATAACCGCGTCCGCGGCGCCATTGCGGCCGCCAGCGGTGCGCTCTCGCTGTTCAATCCCGATCCGGCCAAGCGTCTCGCCGCCGCTCAGGCGGTGTTCAAGTCGCGCGACGCCAGCGTGCTGCCGGCGCTCGACGCCGCGCTCGCCAAGGAGACGGTGCCGGCGGTCAGGCAGGCGCTGGCCGCGGCCCGCGCCGCGATCGTCATCGGCTCCTCCGCCGCGCCGGAGGCCGAGCGTATCGCCGCGGTCGCCACCATCGCCGATGCCGGCGACCAGGACGCGCTCGCCGTGCTGCAGAACCTGCCGGCCGACACCCCGGCCAGCGTCAAGACCGCCGCCGCCGCCGCCGTCGCCGGCATCCAGCGCAGCCTCGCCGTCTGGGGCGTGGCGCAGAACGTGTGGTACGGGCTCTCGCTCGGCTCGGTGCTGCTGCTCGCCGCCATCGGCCTTGCCATCACCTTCGGCGTGATGGGTGTCATCAACATGGCCCATGGCGAGATGGTGATGCTCGGCGCCTACACCACCTTCGTGGTGCAGGAACTGATCCGCACCTACAATCCCGCGCTGTTCGACGCCTCGCTGCTCATCGCCATTCCGATCGCCTTCCTCTTCACCGGGCTCATCGGCGTCATCATCGAGCGCACGGTGATCCGCTTCCTCTATGGCCGGGCGCTCGAGACGCTGCTGGCGACGTGGGGCATCTCGCTCATCCTTCAGCAGGCGATCCGCACCATCTTCGGTCCCACCAACCGCGAAGTCGGCGCGCCGAGCTGGATGTCGGGCACGGTCGATGTCGGCCATCTCGCCGTCACCTATGGCCGCGCCTGGATCATCGTGTTCGCCATCCTCGTCTTCCTCGCTCTGCTCGCCGTGCTGCGGCTGACCCGCATCGGCCTCGAGATGCGGGCGGTGACGCAGAACCGCCGCATGGCCGCCTCGATGGGCATCCGCACCAACTGGGTCGACGCCATGACCTTCGGCCTCGGTTCCGGCATCGCCGGCATCGCCGGGGTGGCACTGAGCCAGATCGACAACGTGTCGCCCAACCTCGGCCAGAGCTACATCATCGACAGCTTCCTCGTCGTGGTGTTCGGCGGGGTGGGTAACCTCTGGGGCACGCTGGTCGGCGCCATGTCGCTCGGCATCGCCAACAAGCTGCTCGAACCCTATGCCGGCGCCGTGCTCGGCAAGATCGCGCTGCTGGTCATCGTGATCCTCTTCATCCAGAAGCGACCGCGCGGCCTGTTCGCGCTCAAGGGCAGGGCGATCGAAGCATGAGCCAGACCGACACCCGCAAGCCCGCCCTGCTCGGCACGGGCGGCGCGCTGTTCCTCGCCATCGTCATCGGCCTCGCCGTGCTGGTGCCGGCGCTGAACCTGCTGGTCCCGCCGGGGTCGGCGCTGCATGTGCCGACCTATCTGGTCTCGCTGCTGGGCAAATATCTATGCTATGCCCTGCTCGCGCTCTCGGTGGACCTGATCTGGGGCTATGTCGGCATCCTCTCGCTGGGGCAGGGCGCCTTCTTCGCGCTCGGCGGCTACGCCATGGGCATGTATCTCATGCGCCAGATCGGCACCCGCGGCGTCTATGGCGACCCGGTGCTGCCGGACTTCATGGTGTTCCTGAACTGGAAGGAACTGCCGTGGTTCTGGTACGGCTTCGACTGGTTCCCCTTCGCCGCCGCCATGGTGCTGCTGGCGCCGGGGCTGCTGGCGCTGGTGTTCGGCTGGTTCGCCTTCCGCTCCCGCGTGACCGGCGTCTACCTCTCGATCATCACCCAGGCGATGACCTTCGCGCTGCTGCTGGCCTTCTTCCGCAACGACATGGGCTTCGGCGGCAA
Source organism: uncultured Starkeya sp. (assembly GCA_964543245.1). Lineage (GTDB taxonomy): Bacteria > Pseudomonadota > Alphaproteobacteria > Rhizobiales > Xanthobacteraceae > Ancylobacter. Next base: position 5,363 of record CAZIXP010000096.1, on the reverse strand, counting down.
TAACGGCCTCACCGACTTCAAGGACATCCTCGGCTTCAACATCCAGGCCGACGGCACCCGGGCCGCGCTGTTCGCGCTCACCGCACTGGCGCTGGCGGGCGGCTATGTGCTGTGCCGCTACCTCGTGCGCTCGCATTTCGGCAAGGTGCTGATCGCCATCCGCGACGCCGAGACCCGGGTGCGCTTCACCGGCTACCGGGTGGAGAACTACAAGCTCGCCGCCTTCGTGGTCTCCGCCTGCCTCGCCGGCATCTCCGGGGCGCTCTACGTGCCGCAGGTCGGCATCATCAACCCCAGCGAGTTCTCCCCGGCCAACTCGATCGAGATCATCGTCTGGGTGGCGGTGGGCGGGCGCGGCACGCTTGCCGGCGCGGCGCTCGGCGCGGTGCTGGTGAACTACGCCAAGACCTACTTCACCTCCGGCATGCTGGCACCCTACTGGCTGTTCATGCTGGGCGGGCTGTTCGTGGCGGTGACGCTGTTCCTGCCCAAGGGCATTCTCGGCACCTTCCTGGAGTGGCGCGCGCGCCGCAGCGCCGGCAGCCCGGAGCCGGACGCGCCGGATGCGCCCGGCATCACGCCGAAGCCGGCCGAGTGAGGGGAAAACGATGACCGATATCGCCGCCTTTCCCGCCGAGGCCGCCGCGCCGCCCAAGGCGATGACCGAGAAGAACCTCACCGAGGCGCTGCTCTATCTCGACGGCGTGACCGTCACCTTCGACGGCTTCCGCGCCCTCAACGCGCTGTCTTTCACCGTCGATGCCGGCGAGATGCGCGCCATCATCGGCCCGAACGGCGCCGGCAAGACGACGATGATGGACGTCATCACCGGCAAGACCCGGCCCGACAAGGGCGACGTCTTCTTCAACGGCGGCACCACCGACCTCACCAAGCTGGACGAGACCGAGATCGCCACGCTGGGCATCGGCCGCAAGTTCCAGAAGCCGACCGTGTTCGAGAGCCACACGGTGATCGACAATCTCCGCCTCGCGCTGAAGGGCCAGCGCGGCGCGCTCGCCAACATCTTCAAGCGCGAGACGGCGGAGGAGCGCGTCAAGATCGAGGAGATCTTCGAGACCATCCGGCTCGGCGACCATGCCCACCGGCTCGGCGGCGCGCTCTCCCACGGCCAGAAGCAGTGGCTGGAAATTGGCATGCTGCTGGCGCAGGACCCCAAGCTCCTGCTGGTCGACGAGCCGGTGGCCGGCATGACCGACGCCGAGACCGCGCAGACCGCCGAACTGCTGCGCGAGATCAACGCCAACGGCCATTCCGTGGTGGTGGTGGAGCACGACATGACCTTCGTGCGCGACCTCGGCGTGCGGGTGCTGTGCCTGCACGAGGGTTCGGTGCTCGCCGAGGGCACGCTCGACCAGGTGAGCGCGAATGAGCGCGTCATCGAAGTCTATCTGGGGCGCTGAGCGGATGCTGGAAGTTCGGGACATCAACCTCTTCTACGGCGCGGCGCAGGCCCTGCGCGGCGTCTCGCTCACGGCGCAGCCGGGCAAGGTCACCTGCGTGCTCGGCCGCAACGGCGTCGGCAAGACCAGCCTGATGCGCGCCATCGTCGGCCGGCAGGCCGTCGCCAAGGGCAGCATCCTGTTCAATGGCGAGGACATCACCGCCATGGCGCCGGCCGACCGCGCCCGCCGCGGCATCGCCTTCGTGCCGCAGGGCCGCGAGATCTTCCCGCTGCTGACTGTGGCGGAGAATCTGGAGACCGGCTTCGCCCCGCTGAAGCGGGCCGACCGCTCCATCCCCGACGACGTGTTCTCGCTGTTCCCGGTGCTGGACAGCATGATGCGCCGGCGCGGCGGCGACCTTTCCGGCGGCCAGCAGCAGCAGCTCGCCATCGGCCGGGCGCTGGTGATGCGGCCCAAGGTGCTCGTCCTCGATGAGCCGACCGAGGGCATCCAGCCCTCCATCATCAAGGATATCGGCAACGCCATCCGCTACTTGCGCAGCAAGGGCGACATCGCCATCGTGCTAGTCGAACAGTATTTCGACTTCGCCAAGGAGCTCGCGGACCAGTTCATCGTGATGGAGCGCGGGGCCGTGGTGATGTCGGGCGATGGCGTCGCGCTCGAGGATCCGGATGTCCGCAACCGCATTGCCGTCTGAGGACGCCGCGCCGGCGCGCATCCCGCCGGCGCTTCGCGCCCATAGCCGCCTCACGCTCGAAGCCCGTACCCTGGGTGCGCGCACCGTCACGGGGGCGGTGACGGAGGCGGGCCATGCCCGGGTGCGCTTCCCGCGCTCGGGCCGGCGCACCGGCGCGCTGGAGGCGGTTCTGCTCAACACCGGGGGCGGCATTGCCGGCGGCGACACCCTGGCCCATGCCGTCACCGTGCGCCCCGGCGCCCGGCTCGTCGTCACCTCGCAGGCGGCGGAGAAGGTGTACCGCTCCGACGGGTCGGAGGCGGAGCTGCATGTCGGGCTCACCGTCGAGGCCGGCGCGCGGATGGACTGGATGCCGCAGCCCACCATCCTGTTCGACGCCGCGCGGGTGGTTCGCTCCATCGCCGCCGAGGTGGCGGCCGACGCCCGGCTGCTGATCCTCGAGCAGGTGATCCTGGGGCGCACGGCGCGTGGCGAGACCTTCGAGCGCGGCCGCCTGCGGGACCAGTGGCGGGTGCGCCGCGCTGGCCGGCTGATCTATGCCGACGGCCTCGATCTCGGCCACGATGCGGGGGCGACGCTGCGCCGCCCGGCGGTGGCCGCGGGCTGGCCGGCCTTCGCCACGGTTCTGCTGGTGGCGCCCGATGCCGAGGCCCGGCTTGAGGCGGTGCGGGCGGCGCTCGGCCTGCCCGACGCGCTGCCGGCCGATCTGGAGGCGGGCGCCAGTGCCTGGGACGGCATGCTGTCGGTGCGCCTGCTCGCCCGCCACGGCGCCGCGCTGGAGGGCGCGGTTCGCCGCCTGATGGGCGAATTGGGGCTCGCCGAGACCCCGCGCATCTGGCATTCCTGACAGCCCATCCGTTTTCCAGCCCTATCGCTCCCCTTTTCGGAGAACACCGATGAATCTCAGCCCGCGCGAGAAGGACAAGCTCCTCGTCTCCATGGCCGCCATGGTGGCGCGTCGACGCCTGGAGCGCGGCGTGAAGCTGAACCATCCCGAGGCGGTGGCGCTCATCACCGACGTCGTGGTGGAAGGGGCGCGCGACGGCAAGACCGTGGCGGAGCTGATGAGCCTTGGCGCCGAAATCCTCACCCCGGACCAGGTGATGCCGGGCGTCGCCGAGATGATCTACGAGATCCAGGTCGAGGCGACCTTTCCCGACGGCACCAAGCTGGTGACGGTGCACGAGCCGATCCGCGCCGCCGGGCAGCACGTCATTCCCGGCGAGGTCCTGATGGAGGAGGGCGAGATCACCCTGCTGGCGGACCGCGACATCCTCTCGCTGGTCGTTGCCAACACCGGCGACCGCCCGATCCAGGTGGGCAGCCACTACCATTTCGCCGAGACCAACCCGGCGCTTCATTTCGACCGGGAGGCGGCGCGCGGCATGCGGCTCGCCATTCCCTCCGGCACCGCGGTGCGGTTCGAGCCGGGCCAGACCCGGGAGGTCACGCTGGTCGCCTTTGCCGGCCGCCGCGAGGTCTATGGTTTCCGCCAGGAGGTGATGGGCAAGCTCTGAGCGCACCGCGCCGCTGCCCCGTCCTCCCCATCCCGCTTCGATCGGAATGCGCCATGTCCATCAAGATTTCGCGTGCCGCCTATAACGAGATGTTCGGCCCGACCGTCGGCGACCGCGTCCGGCTCGCCGACACCGCCCTCATCATCGAGGTGGAGAAGGACCTCACCGTCTATGGCGAGGAGGTGAAGTTCGGCGGCGGCAAGACCATCCGCGACGGCATGGGCCAGTCGCAGGCGACCCGCGCGGAAGGGGCGGTCGACACCGTCATCACCAATGCGCTGATCCTCGACCACTGGGGTGTGGTGAAGGCCGATATCGGGCTGCGCGACGGCCGCATCCACGCCATCGGCAAGGCCGGCAACCCCGACATCCAGCCGGGGGTCGACATCGTCATCGGCCCGGGTACGGAGATCATCGCCGGCGAAGGCAAGATCGTCACCGCCGGCGGCTTCGACAGCCACATCCACTTCATCTGCCCCCAGCAGATCGAGCATGCGCTGATGTCGGGCGTCACCACCATGCTGGGCGGCGGCACCGGCCCGGCGGCGGGGACCAACGCCACCACCTGCACGCCGGGCGCCTGGCACATCGAGATGATGCTGCGCGCCTTCGACAGCTTCCCGGTGAACCTCGCCCTCTCCGGCAAGGGCAACGCCGCGAAGCCCGCGGCGCTGGTCGAGATGATCGAGGCCGGGGCCTGCGCGCTGAAGCTGCATGAGGACTGGGGCACCACCCCCGCTACCATCGACAACTGCCTCACCGTCGCCGACGCCTACGACGTGCAGGTGATGATCCATACCGACACGCTGAACGAGAGCGGCTTCGTCGAGGACACCATCGCCGCCATGAAGGGGCGCACCATCCACGCCTTCCACACCGAAGGCGCGGGCGGCGGTCACGCCCCGGACATCATGAAGGTGGCGGGCCTGCCCAATGTGCTGCCGTCCTCCACCAACCCGACCCGACCCTTCACCATCAACACGCTCGACGAGCATCTCGACATGCTGATGGTGTGCCACCACCTCGATCCGCTGATCGCCGAGGATCTCGCCTTCGCCGAAAGCCGCATCCGCAAGGAGACCATCGCGGCGGAGGACATCCTCCACGACATCGGCGCGATCTCGATGATGTCGTCGGACAGCCAGGCCATGGGCCGGCTCGGCGAGGTGGTGACCCGCACCTGGCAGACCGCCCACAAGATGAAGCTGCAGCGGGGCCTGCTGCCGGGCGACAGCGAGCGCAACGACAACGCTCGCGCCAAGCGCTATGTGGCGAAATACACCATCAACCCGGCCATTGCGCACGGCGTCTCCCGCCATATCGGCTCGGTGGAGCCCGGCAAGCTGGCCGACCTCGTGGTGTGGTCGCCGGCCTTCTTCGGCACCAAGCCGGACATGGTGATCAAGGGTGGGGCCATCGTCGCGGCCAAGATGGGCGACCCCAACGCCTCGATCCCGACGCCGGAGCCGGTGCATTACCGGCCGATGTGGGGCGCCTATGGCAAGGCCCGCACCGCGACCTGCCTCACCTTCGTCTCGCAGGCGGCGGTGGAGCGCGGCGTCGGCGCCCGGCTCGGGCTGCAGAAGCAGCTCGTGGCGGTCGAGAATGTGCGGGGCGGCATCGGCCAGGCCTCGATGATCCATAATGACGCCACGCCGACCATCGAGATTGACCCGGAGACCTCTGAGGTGCGCGCCGACGGCGAGCTTCTCACCTGCGCTCCGG
>CAZIXP010000095.1:0-16299 GCA_964543245.1 uncultured Starkeya sp. | reverse complement strand
TGCCGCGCAAGGGCGACGTGTCGGACTGGCTGAACGCCGGCGGCACTTCCGAGGACCTGCAGCACCTGGCCGACGCCGCTCCGGACTGGCGACCGCCCGCGACGACCCGGCTGCCGTCCGTGTGGTGGGGCGAGGAAGAAAAGGGGCCAGCGCTGTCATGGCTGGTGAAGGGGCTGCTGATCGATGGCGGCTTCTCCACCGTCTACGGCCCGCCCGGCACCTCCAAGAGCTTCCTCGTGCTCGACCTCGCCTTGCATGTGGCCCATGGGCGGGACTGGTTCGGCCGGCGCGTGGCAGCCGGCGGCGTTGTCTACGTCTCCGGCGAGGGCGGTTCTGGCATGCGTCAGCGCATGCGGGCGTGGCGGCAGGAGAAGGGTGGCGAAGCCGGCCGGCCCTTTGTCCTCATTCCCGCATCGGTGAACCTGTTCGACGATGACGATGGCGCCGACACCCTCGTTGCCGACGTGAAGGAGCATCAGGCGCGGATGGGCGAGCCGCTGCGGCTGGTGGTGCTCGACACGCTGTCGCGCATGATCGGATCGGGCGACGAGGACAAGGCGCAGGCCATCAACATGGTGGTGCAGCGGGCGGAGCGTATCCAGCGCGAGCTGGGTTGCCATGTCCTGATCGTGCACCACTCCGGCAAGGACCGCGATCGCGGCGCGCGGGGCTCCAATGCCCTGCTCGGCGCCGTGGACGCGGCGATCGAGATCACCCGTCACGAAACGGGTGTGTGCGAAGGCAAGATCGCGAAGGTCAAGGACGGCGGCGATATCGCGCCCTTCAAGTATGAGCTGCTGCAATCGGTTCTCGGGATCGATGAGGACGGGGAGGACATCACCTCCTGCGTCATTGCGCCCACGGATGCGAGCACCAGCGAGACGAGGGGCAAGAACCGCAGCACGCCGAGGCTCTCCGACACGGCGCAGATCGGGTTCGATGCGCTGAAGCAGGCCATCGACGAGATGGGCGTTCCCTCCCCTGGCGGGCACATCCCCACCAGCGTGCGCGTCGTGCCTGTCGATGTCTGGCGGGACTGCGCCTATCGAAGGGGCATCGGCGACACGCCTGAGACCAAGAAGAAGGCCTTCCAGCGCGCGCGGGAGAACCTCTCCAGCAAGGGGCTGGTAGCGATCAGGGAGCCATATGCATGGATCGTCCAATGAAGCGGGACATGTATGTCCCGGTCGGGACGTCCCGTCTGTCCCGGTGGCAGCGGGACACGGGACATCCCCCTGAAGGGGATGTCCCGTGTCCCGTCACACCCACTCCGGCCGGGCAGTTGGTGGAACTGGCGAACCGGGTGCGGCGGCTGGTGCCGAGCCATCGGGATCCTGAGGCATTCCACGAGGCGAAGTCGGAGATCGAAGCCGACCTGCGGCGGCTGGCGCGGGTCCTCCCGACCTAGGGTGTATGCGGGCGGCGGAAGCGCGAAGGGGGTGCAGTGGGGGTAAGTTTCGAGAGCCTAAAGTCTAAAGCCAGCCTAAAGAGGGCCTAAACGGGCGAGACAGGTGCTAAAATGGGAGCGGAGATCGTCGCCAAGGGCCAATTTGCCCACCGTCGACGCCGAGATGATTCACTGCCGTGTGGTCGGGCGCTGGCCCGACCGGGCCCGCGAACCGATGGACGCGCCGCTCGGCTAGCGGTGCGGTATTGAGGGTGCCTCAGCCTATTCCGCCGGGCCGGCGTGGGGACCGCGTTCGGTGAGGCGCACGGCGGCATAGCCCACCGCGACGACGATGCAAGGCAGCACGACATAGGCATACAGCCACAAGCCGGTCATATAAGCCTCCCGAGCACCTTTCCGGCGACCGAAGATACCTTCTGATGTGTGCCGGGACGTCTCCCCAAATTTGGGGAGACGTCCCGGCTGAAGCCCTACAATCCCAGCGCCTTGCGCAGCGTGTCGTTCATCCGGGTCTGCCAGTTGCGGCCGGAGGCGCGCAGGGCGGCGACGATATCGGGATCCAGGCGCACCGTTACGCTTTTCTTGGGCTGGTCGAGTCGTGGGCGGCCGCGCGGCTTGGTGAGGGTTCCTTGCGCCTCGCGGATGACGTTGCCCCCTATGGCGAACTCGGCTCGGTCAAGCTGATCCTCGGTCCATTCCGGCGCGTCGTCGGGATCAACCCATGCGGGGGAGGACTTTACGGGCTTCTTTGTCATGGCAATTCCTCATCGAAATGACGTGGCGGTCCTCGCCGCGCGGGGTCCAAACGATCATCACCAGCCGCCCCCGCACCACGCCGTAGGTCTGGAACCGATCCTCGCCATAGTCGAAGCGGTCATCGCGCTGCGTCAGGGTCGGGCCGGCGAAGGCTTCGGCGCTGTCGGCCTCAAGATCAAGGCCGCGTTCCCGAAGGGTCGTTTCGCGCTTGGCGGGGTGGCTGGTGACCTTCATGAGAATAAACGTACATACGAATAATTCAGGCGTCAATCAAAAACGTACGTACAAAAAGAGGCATGCGCGTTCGGCGCCCTCTTGCCGGAGCTGCGCTCCGTAATAAAGCTCCACGCCGATGCTGAACGCTGAAGGCTCCATGGATCGCCCGTGATAACCGCTCACTCGGTCGCACCGGCGGCCTTTCAAGACGGGTATCCATGCCGCGCGGCAATTTCGTTCCGCATTTCGTCAGATCTGCCAGCTTATCAATATAAGATTCTTTTAAAATATTGTATTCATATGAAGTAATTGCAGTAAAATCATATGAAGAAATCGGCCATTCAAGGAATGTTTCCCCGATACCAAATCTATCTCTGAGAACAAACGGCCCTTCTGCTATATGATCAATCAAGTATCCAGTATGGACAAGAGCCAACCTATCGTGAGGCATCAACAGTGCATCAGGGTGCCCATAAGGTCGTGTCGAACCGTACCGGAAAAAATGATCCAAATGGGGTTGATGCATGATGACGACAATCTCAGCTTCCATTCGGGTTATCTTCAAACCATCGACGAAGCATTTTTCCAATAGATTTTGAAGATGATGCCCATATGGCTTTCGTTTCAGAGTATCGCTCCTGACGCCTCGGGATATGAGGTATGCCTTCAGAGCCAATTCAGTGCTCATTGACAAAAGGTAGAGGTTTGGCCACATGAGTTTGGACGTTGAAATGCCACTTTGCAACGTTACTCTTGCAGCATTCCAGTAAGATGCGGCATCGAGTATGAATTTGTGGGCCTCTCCTCTTAAATTGGTCATATGGGGGGTGCCTTTATGACTCGCCCGATCCTACCGAGATCTTCATGCCATAAGCGGCCCGATAGGCTCGATCCAGTGTCTCTTGGCGAGGGCGGGAGCCTGGTTTAATTTCCTTGACGATACTGGCCGTGAGCTCGAAATCCGATGAGAGATTTCGCTCACGTATCCGGGGCTCGATATCGCGTAGCAAGTTGAGAACGGCGCTGCGCCCGCCCTCGGCTAAGTCGCTCGGCTCGCGCTCCAGCCAGTTGCAGATCTCCTCGACACACGACAACACCTCAGTGTCGGTCAGCATCTGTATTCTCCCTCCTTGATCGCGATCTGGCCCCGCTAGGCTCTTAGCGATGATGGCCGTCAGCTTCCCTCATGTGGCCAACCGCGAGCCTGCCAATATTTACGAATCTCATCCTCGAACCAGCCTTGGGCGATATGGCGCGGTGCGATCTGTGATTTGAATTCGAGATATCGCCCGTAGCCCTTATCTTCCAGCCACGAGCGAAAGCCCAGAAAGCTGGGGTAACAGCCCACCTTCTGCTCATATCCGGTTTCGTGCATCCACTCTATCGCGAGGTGCCGAATAACCTTCTCTGCTTCTGCTTTAAGAACCATGCTGCCATCCGGTGTCACTGTGAGCATGGAGACAGGCTACCGCTTCTTGAGCCTGACCCCCGGCCCCTCGCCATTCTCCTCGACGAAGATCACGCCTGCCGCCTCCAGCGCACGCTGGATCGCCTCGACCGTGCGCGGCTTCAGCTCCTCACCGGCCTCAAACCGGGAAATGGTGTTCGTCGAGACCTGAGCCCGCTCTGCTAGATCGCGCACGCTCATTCCCAAGCCGGCGCGGGCCATTTTGCTTTGCTCAGGCGTCATCGCTCATATCCTGCGAAATCGCATTGACGTTGCGATTTTATCGGGCCATATAATTCGCAACACAGTCGCGATTTCGCAATTTAACACAGGAGCACGCGCATGGGCACCCATGTCCGCGAACGGGAGACGCATATCCGCGAGTTCGTGATGGTAGAGCGCCAGGCGCTGCGCCAGCGCATGGAGGCGGCGATCGAGAGCCTGCTGGCCCTGCTGGACGAGCTGGAGGGCGACGCCGACCTCGAATCCGCCAACGACGACGAGCCGAGCCTCGGCTGGGAAGGCGGTCAGCCCAGCCGGCATTTCTTCGTCGCACCCTGGGACGACAGCATCCGCCGCTACGATGACACAGACCTCGAGCAGGACGCCGGCGACGAACCGGAGGGGCGGGACACCGACCGCGAATACACCGCGCCGGAGCGGGCGGGGGCGGGTTTCGTCTATGCCGGCCATGACGACGCCGAGGATAGCCACGACGCCGAATGGGACCAGGCCGAGGACGGCATCGCCGATATGGATGGCCTGATCGAGCAGGACCACACCACATGGTCGGGGGTGGCGATATGATCATCGGCCGGACGGAAGCCATCGACGCCAGCTTTGACGGCTGGTCAGGCCTCCAGGTGAACAGCGCCCTTCGCTGCCGCGACGAACTCGCAATCGTCAGCGACCTTCTGGGATTGCTCGGCAACGCCGCCGCCAACCCCGCATTCGATGCGGACGCGCATGCGAGCGGCATCGCCTTCCTCGCATCCATTCTGCAGAAGCGGGTGAATGCGATTTCCGGGGTGCTCACGGAGATCGTGCAGGGGCCGCCGGCCGAGGTTGGCGCGATTGCCAAAAGGCGGTGAATGGTCGCTTTCCGCGAGGCTCCATGATGGCAAAGGCGACAGCGAACTCTGGCCCGGCCCGCCCTGCGACCAGCTCTCGCGGATACACATCGAGAGTTCGGCAAAATGTGGATCATCGTAACTTTGGGGTGGTGTCGGACAGCGGCGCGCCGGGTAACGCCGGGGGGCTGACAACGCGAATAGGCGCCGGTGGTCGCATGCGAACGGTCGGGCTTGACCGTTATGGATTAAAACGGTAACAATAACCGTTATAGACCATAACGGAGAGAGATATGTCCCGCTCGTTTGGCCCCAGCGATATCGCTGCAATCGCGGGTATCAATCCCGAAACCCTGCGCCTCTGGCGTCACGAAGGTTATGTCAGCCTCGGCGCGCCAGGCGGCAACACCACCAAGTATTCATTCCGCGAGGCGGTGATGCTGTTCATCGGCAAGGAAATCTCCCTGCACGGCTACACGCTGGCGGAGGCCTTCCGGGTGGCGCTGTCCCCGCAGGTGCAGGCGGTCCTCGAGCGTATCGGCGATAGCGAATCCGGCGATGTCTCTGAGAACTATCTCTTCGTTGCTCGCGATACGAGCGCGGTGAGCCCGGGCGTGAAGTTCGCCATCCACTGCGACGAAGATCCGCTGTTTGACCACCAGCCGATCGACCTGAAGCGCCTCGAATTCCAGCCTGATGGTCTGCGCACCGTCCTGACGCTCACCATGGTGAGCATCAACAATGCGTGGCGGATGATCGATGCCGCGGCCGACCGCCACCACAGCGGGACGATTTGATGCACCCGCTCCTCTCGCGCCTCTTCGGTCTCGGCAAGACCGCCACCCGCAGCTACGACGCCGCGGGTGTCGGGCGCCGTTGGCGCGGCTTCGCCGACATGCCCAACCAGCTCGCGGCGCAGCTTGCCGCCCGTGGCCCGGTCGGCCGGCGGGCGCGCGCTCTGGTCGCGAACAATCCGCTTGCCGCGTCGGGTGTCGAAGGCTGGGTCTCGGCGCTGGTGGGCACCGGCATAAAGCCGCAGTCGATCCACCCGGATGCCGATGTGCGCGCGGCGCTCAACGCCGCCTTCGAGCGCTGGACCGATGCGGCGGACGCCGAGGGTCTCGGCGACTTCTACGCCCTGCAGGCGCTTGCCGCCCGCCGGATGGTGATCGACGGCGAGTCGTTCGCTGCCCTGCCGCATGACGAGCGCGGCGCCCTGAAGGTGCGCCTGCTGGATGCCGAGCAGATCGACCCCGCCCGGCACCGGGAGCTGGGTAGCGGCGTGCGCATCGTCGCAGGCGTCGAGTTCGACGCCACCGGCCGCCGGCTGGCCTACCATGCCTTCCGCGAACGTCCCGGGCTGCCGCTCGGGACCTCGCTCGATACGGTGCGGCTGCCGGCGGAGGATGTGTGCCACCTGTTCCGCCCGGACGTGCCGGGCCAGGTGCGGGGCCTCTCGTGGTTCGCGCCGGTGCTGCTGCGCCTCGCCGATTACGACTCCGCCTCGGATGCCCAGCTGGTCCGCCAGAGGGTGGCGGCCTTGCTGACCGGCTTCATCATCGATCCCAATGGCGAGCCCGCCAGGTTCGCGGGCCAGGGCGACGCCGCCGGCAATCTCAACGTCGGCATGGAGCCCGGTACGCTGACGGTGCTGACTCCCGGCCAGGACATCCGCTTTTCCGATCCCGCCAAGGTTGGCCCGGAGGTCATCGACTTCCTGAAGGTGACCTCCCGTGAAATCGCCGCTGGCCTCGGCGTGCCCTATGAAACGCTGACGGGAGACCTTTCCGGCACCAATTATTCAAGCATCCGCGCCGGCCTCGTCGAATTCCGCCGCCGGGTTGAGGCGTTGCAGCACAACGTGCTGGTGTTCCAGTTCTGCCGGCCCATCTGGCGACGCTTCGTCACCGCCGAGGTGCTTTCCGGCCGGCTCGCCGCGCCCGGCTTCGAGCGCGACCCCGAGCCTTATCTCGCCGCGCGCTGGATCACCCCGCGTCAGGAATGGGTCGACCCGAAAAAGGACGCCGAGGCGGAGATCGCCGCCATCGGTGCCGGCCTCATGAGCCGCCGCCAGGCGGTGGCGGCCCGCGGCTACGATCTGGAGACGCTGGACGCCGAGATCGCGGCCGACAACGCCCACGCGGCGACGCTGGGCCTCACCTTCACCACGGCGCCGGGCCCGGCGGCTTCCACTGCGGACAGCGAAGGGGCCGCCGCATGAACGCTCCCCCCGAGATCATCATCCGGCGCGCGCCGCTGACGGCGACGAGCTGGAACCCCGACGAACGCACCCTGGAGGTGACGTTCTCGACCGGGGCCGACGTGGCGCGCTACGACGCGCGCGGCGCCTACATCGAGCGTCTCGACTTGGCGCAGGACTGGTCTGCCTTCATCGGCGCGCCGGTCCTGAACAGCCACCGCCGGGGCGACCTGACAGATGTGCTGGGCTCCGTCCAAAAGGCATGGACGGTCGGCGGGAACCGTGAGGCCCGCGCCATCATCAGGTTGTCCCGGCGGGCGGACGTCGAACCCATCATTCAGGACATCCTCGACGGGCACCTGCGCGGTGTTTCCGTCGGCTACATCGTTCACGAGTGGAAAGAGACGATCGAAGAGGGCCGCCGGGTGAAGACCGCCGTGCGCTGGACCCCGGTCGAGCTGTCCATCGTCCCCATTCCCGCCGACCGCCAGGCCACCATACGAGGTGAGACCATGACGGTACCTGCCCAGCCGGAGGCCACTCCGGCGAACCCGCCCGCCGCGGCGGCCCCCAACACCACGGCGTCCGCGGACCGGGCCGCCGTCAATCAGGAGATCCGCTCTATCGCCACCATTGCCGGGCTCGATCAGGCCTGGACCGATGGCCAGATCGACGCCGGCGTGACCACGGATGCCGCGCGGGCCGCCGCCTTCGACGCCATCCGCACCCGCTCGGCGTCGGCCGGCATGGTGCGCACCACCACGATCAGCGTCGGCATCGACCATAACGATCCGATCGTGCGCGCTGCCGCGATCGGCGAAGCGCTCTACACCCGCGCCAATCCAGGGCACACCCCTTCGGAAGCGGCCCGGTCCTATATCGGCCTGTCCATTCCCGAGATCGCCCGGGACTGCCTCCGCACCCGCGGCATCCAGACCACGGCACTGTCGGCAGCCACCGTGATCGAGCGGGCGCTCTCCACCAGCGACTTCCCGCTGATCCTCGGGGATACGGTCGGCCGGACGCTGCGCGACGGCTATCGCACGGCACAGGCGGCGGTGCGCCAGCTCGGGCGTCAGACCACCAACCGGGATTTCCGCGCCAAGCACCGCCTGCAGCTCTCCGAGGCTCCGACGCTGGAGAAGGTGAACGAGGGCGGCGAGTACCGGTATGGCGGGCTGGCGGAAGCCAAGGAGTCGTACAAGATCGACACCTTCGGCAAGATCATCGCCTTTACCCGTCAGGCGATGGTGAACGACGACCTTGGTGCGTTCGCGGACGTCTCCCGCCGGCTTGGGCGGGCGGCAGCGGCCTTCGAAAACCAGTTCCTCGTCGACCTGCTGACCACCGCTGCCGGCGCCGGGCCGACGCTGAGTGACGGCAATGCCCTGTTCCATGCCAGCCACGGCAACAAGGGCACCCTCGCGCTGGACAGCCTCGCTTCACTGAGCGCCGCACGGCTGGCGATGCGCAAGCAGAAAGGCATGGTGGCTGAGCCGATCGCCGTGACGCCGAAGTATATTCTGGTGCCGCCGGAGCTGGAGACGGTGGCGGAGACGCTGGTGGCGGCGGTGACGGCGCCGAGCGTCGAGGACGTGAATGTCTTCGCCGCCAAGCTGACGCCCATCGTCGAGCCGCGGCTGGCTGATACGGGTCGTTGGTATCTTGCCGCCGACCCGGCGGAGATCGACGGGCTGGAATATGCCTATCTCGAGGGCGAGCCGGGGCCGCAGATCGAGACGCAGGCCGGGTTCGACGTCGACGGTGTCAAGGTCAAGGTCCGGCTCGACTTCGGCGCTGGTTTCGTCGACTGGCGCGGCTGGTACAGCTCCAAGTCGGGGGGCTGACGATGGCGGAGGATGTCGCCACCCTTGAAGCGCAGCTTGATAGGCTACGCACCTCGCTCGCTCAGGGCGTGCGCAAGGTGCAGTACAGCGACGGGCGCTCGCACGAGTTCTATTCGGTGGCGGAGATGGAGCGTGTTGCTGCCCACCTTGAGCAGCGCATCGCGCGCATGAACGGCGGCCGAGCGGTGCAGTCCGTCCGCATCTTCTCGTCGAAGGGGGTGTGACATGAGATCGGCGCGGAGAGACGCATTGAGGGCCAGCGGCCGGCCCAACAACGGAAAGTTCGCCTCCCCTCTCCGCGCCGGGGCTCACGCCCGTTGCGGGGTCAAGGCGAGCAAGGCCGCATCTTTTGTGTACGGGGAGGAGTGACAATGACCAAGCGCCCCTCTCGCATCCGCAAGTCCGACGCCACCAACTTCATGAAATCGGCGCTCGGCGCCGGCTTCGGACGGGTGCGCGCAGTCGAACGGGACGGTCGCTTCGAGTACATCGCCGAGAAGGAAGGCATTGCGACTATCGAAGATCGTCCGCCGGCCACGGCCAGCGAGGACCCGAACCCCTGGGATGAGCTGGCCAACTGAGATGCCGAAGCCGAACCCGCCCTATCTGACCCGCGACGTCGACCGGCACGGAAACGTGCGGTGGTATGTGCGCGTGCCCGGCAAGCGGAAGATCCGGGTCCACCACGAATATGATACCCCTGCCTTTTGGGAGGCTTACAGTGACGCGCGTGCCGGGCGCCTCCCGGCCGACCCGACCGGACGCATCGAAAAAGTCGCGGCGGCCTCAGGTTCCCTGCGGTCTCTTTGTGAGGCCTATTACAGAAGCGCGGATTTCAAGGGGTTGGACGAGACGACCCGTCGCGTTCGCCGTTCCATTCTGGAGCGGCTTTGCCAGGACCCCCTTCCGTCCGGCAAGTTGTCCGGCGACCTGCCTTTCAAGTCGATCTTGCCCCGCCATGTACGCCTGATGCGCGACAGGCGGGCGGATACGCCCGGTGCAGCCAACTCGCTGGTCAAGGCACTTCGCCAGTTATTCACCTTCGGTATCGCTGCCGACCTCGCCGATGCAAACCCGGCGAAGGATGTACCGTACATGCCAGCGGTCCGACCCGATGGCATTCCGGCGTGGAGTGACGAGGACGTCAAAGCCTTCGAGGCGAAGCACCCGACGGGAACCATGGCGCGGCTCGCCCTGCTGCTGTTCGTCGAGTTCGGGCAGCGCATCTCTGATATCCACCGGCTCGGCCCGGCGATGATGAAGAACGGCGCGATCACGTTCACCCAGCACAAGAACCGCCGGCGCAAGCCGGTGACGCTCACTCTGCCGGTGAGCGACAGGCTTCAGCGTGTGCTCGATTCCCTGCCAGCCGGCCGCACCACGTTCCTAGTCAACGAGCGGGGGCAACCTTTCGCTTCGACCGCGGCTTTCGGCAACCGTTTCCGGGATTGGTGCCGAGATGCAGGCCTGAAGGACCGCTCAGCACACGGACTGCGGAAGCACTTCGCAGCAACGCTCGCTGAACACGGCGCCAGCGACCGTGAAATCATGTCGATGACCGGTCATCGAACGTCGAAGGAGGTGGATCGATATACCCGGTCGGCGAGTCAGAAGCGACTCGCCAAAGCCGCCAGTTCGAAACTGGCTCCGGAAACAACTGTCCCACCGGATTTTGAAAAGCCGAAAAGTGGGACAAAAAACGCAGCTAAGTCCTTGTCGGAAATAGCTTATCTTTTGATGGATGGTGCCCAGGAGAGGACTCGAACCTCCACGGTGTTACCCACTGGTACCTGAAACCAGCGCGTCTACCAATTCCGCCACCTGGGCACGTGCTCGTCGGGCGAGCGGGGCGACACATAGTCGGGCGCGCTCCACCTTGTCAACGAGGCTGATGGAAATCTTCGCACCGATCCACATGGCCGTCATATTTAATCGCCCGAGCGCGCCCCAGGCGGCAGCGCCCTGCGGGGCGGGCGTGGCCCCGCGCGGCGGCCGGGCGCCGGGGTTCCGCCAACCCGGCCGGCCGGCATTTGCGCCAGAAGCGCGCACCGGCGCGGGCGGGTGCTGGACGCTTGCGCGAGGGCGCGCTAATCGTCGTTCCAGCTTAGGAAAAGCGCCGGGAGAACGCGATGGCCGAGCCTGTGAAGTCTGACGACATGCCCCTGCCCAGCGAGGCGGAGCTGCTCGCGCGGCCGGCGCCGATGTCGCGGCTCGTCACCGTCTATGGCGGCTCCGGCTTCATCGGCCGCCATGTGGTGCGGGCGCTGGCCCGGCAGGGCTGGCGGGTGCGGGTGGCGGTGCGGCGGCCCGATCTGGCCGGGCACCTCCAGCCGCTCGGCATGGTCGGCCAGATCGCCCCGGTGCAGGCCAATCTGCGCTACCCCGCCTCGGTGCTGCGCGCGGCCGAGGGCGCCGAGGTGGTGATCAATCTCGTCGGCATCCTGCATGAGAGCGGCCGGCAGAGTTTCGAGGCGGTGCAGGATTTCGGCGCGCGCCAGGTGGCGCAGGCGGCCCGCGAGACCGGCGCCCGGCTGATCCACCTCTCCGCGATCGGCGCCGACGCGCAGTCCGACTCCGCCTATGCCCGCACCAAGGCGGCGGGCGAGGCCGCGGTGTTCGAGGCCCGGCCGGACGCAGGGGAGTTACGCCAGACCATCGAGTTCGGGCAGGAAGACGATTTCTTCAACCGGTTCGCCGCCCTCTCCCGGCTGATGCCGGCGCTGCCGCTGATCGGCGGCGGCCACACCCGGTTCCAGCCGGTCTTCGTCGGCGACGTCGCCGCCGCGATCCTCAAGGCCGTGGACGAGCAGGGCCGCCCCGGCACGGTGTATGAGCTCGGCGGTCCGGAAGTGCGCAGCTTCCGCGAGCTGATGGAGACGATGCTGGCCGCGATCGGCCGCAAGCGGGTGCTGCTGCCGCTGCCCTTCGGGATCGCCGACCTGCAGGCCCGGCTGCTGGAGCTGCTGCCGAACCCGCTGCTGACACGCGACCAGGTGAAGCTGCTGGCCCACGACAATGTGGTGTCGGAGACCGCCCGGGCCGAGGGCCGGACGCTGGAAGGGCTCGGCCTGCAGGCGGCGACGCTTGGCGCGGTGCTGCCGGGCTATCTCTGGCGCTACCGCAAGGCCGGCCAGTTCAGCCGCGCCGAGGAAGCCTGAATCCCGGCCTGCCGGCTCGCGGCTTCAGCCCGTAATGTGAAAAGGGGAGGCTTGCGCCTCCCCTCTTTCGTTTCCGCGAGATCGGGCGTGCCTCAGCCGACCAGCGCCAGCGCGATCAGGCCGATTCCGCCGACCAGGATGCGCCACCAGCCGAACGGCGTCAGGCCGTGGCGGGAGACGAAGGCGATCAGCCCCTTCACGACGATGACCGCGGTGACGAAGGCGGCAACGAAGCCGACGCCAATGATGAGCCCGTCATCAAGCGTCAGCAGGTCGCGGTTCTTGTAGAGGTCGTAGGTGAAGGCGCCCGCCATGGTCGGCAGGGCGAGGAAGAAGGAGAACTCCGCCGCCGCCGGCTTGCTCGCCCCCATCAGCAGCCCGCCCACGATGGTGGAACCGGAGCGCGAGACGCCCGGCACCATGGCCAGGCACTGCACCAGGCCGATGCGGAAGGCGAGCGAGGGCGGGAAGGCCATGGCGTCGGTGTAGCGCGGCTTGAAGGACAGCGTGTCCACCCACAGCAGAACGATGCCGCCGAGAATCAGCATGATGCAGATCAGCGCCGGCGATTCGAACAGCACGCTCTTGATGAAGCCATGGGCAAGCCCGCCGATGATCGCCGCGGGCAGGAAAGCGATGAGAATGCCCAGCACGAAGTTGCGCGAGCGCGCGCTGGTCGGCAGTGTCACCAGAACCTGCCAGAATCGGCCGAAATACACCGTGACGATGGCGAGGATGGCGCCGAGCTGGATCAGCACCTCGAACGTCTTGCCGGCACTCTCGAAGCCGAGAAAGTAGCCGGCGAGCAGGATGTGGCCGGTCGAGGACACCGGGAGGAACTCCGTCAACCCTTCGAGAAGGCCGAGCAGGAGGGCTTCGAGCAGAGTGCCGAGCATGTAATGGGGTTCCGGGAATCAGGAGCGTCGGGAAGGGAAGATGGGAGGATGATCTGCGCATCCTGTCCGCTTCACGACATGCAGGCAATGTGCCGTAGCGTCGAGTTACCCCGGTTCGGGCGCAGGCCCGACACCGCGGCACCACGAAGCCGCCGCACGGGCGTTGAGAAATCGTGTCGTCGGCGCGGAAGGAACGCTTTGCGAAGCGGCGTGTTCAGGGCCTGCTTCGCACGAAGTCTCAGGGGCGTGCTGGGCACGCAGGGAGTGTCTTGATGAGAATCGTCGCCGCCGGCCTTGGCGCTGCCCTGGCCCTCCTCTCCGGCACCGGCGCGGCGCTGGCCGCGAGCGGATTCGTCACCACCAACGTCAATCTGCGCGCCGGCCCCGGCACGGCGTACCCGCCCGTCGCGGTGCTGCCGAAGGGCACGCCGCTGGAGATCCATGGCTGCCTCGAGGACATCTCGTGGTGCGACATCGAGCTCGGCGGCTCCCGCGGCTGGGTCGCCGGCAGCTATATCGGCTACTACTACCAGGGCCGCCCGGTCGATTTCCCGGACTATGCGCCCCGGGCGGGGGTGCCGATCGTTGCCTTCAGCTTCAACGACTATTGGGGGCGCTATTACCGCCGGCAGCCCTGGTACACCACGCAGGACCGCTGGGGTCGCCCCGGCTATCCCCCGCCGGGCGGCTGGAACGGCAATGGCCGCCCACCCCAGGGCTGGGACGATTGCTCTGACAACCGCCCCCCGCCGGGCGGCTGGAACGGCAATGGCCGCCCGCCCCAGGGATGGGACAACGGCTACGACAACCGTCCGCCGCAGGGCGGCTGGAACGGCAATGGCCGCCCGCCCCAGGGGTGGAACAATGGCTACGACAACCGCCCGCCGCAGGGCGGCTGGAACGGCAATGGCCGCCCGCCCCAGGGGTGGAATGGACAGGGCGGAAATGGACAGGGCGGGAACCCGCCGCCGAACCGCCCGCAGGGGCAGGGCCAGCCTCCGCAAGGTCAGGGGCAGCCTCCGCAGAACCCGCCTCCAGGCCAGGGTCAGCCGCAGCAGGGACAAGGCCGGCCCCCGCAGCAGCAGCCCCCGCAGCAGCAGCCGCCTCAGCAACAGCAGCCTCAACAGCCGCCGCCTCAACAACAGCCGCCTCAGCAACCGCCGCAGCAGCAACAGCCCCAACAGCAGCAGCCGCCTCAACAGCAGCAGCAGCAGCAGCAGGGGCAGAAGCAGCCCGTGCGCGGGCGCGGCGTCGACAAGACCGGGGGATGCCAGCGCTTTCCCGGCTCGGTGTGCGACTGAGCGGCACGGCGCGCGCGGCCGCCCTCCGGTGCCGAACGGCACGCCGGGCACTCTCCACCGCCCGGCGTCGCGCGGGCCTTGTAATCACGGCCCGCCTCCTGTAGAGGGAGCGGCCTTACCGAACCGACCGGCTACAAGGGCTGCCGTGGCGGTTCGAACGCTCACACTAAATTGGGCCGGACGCCCCTTCGGGGGAGCTGCCGGCCGTGGAGACAGAGCCAAATGCCCAAGATGAAGACCAAGTCCGGAGCGAAGAAGCGCTTCAAGCTCTCCGGCACCGGCAAGGTGATCATGGCCCAGGCGAACAAGCGCCATGGCATGATCAAGCGCACCAACAAGCAGATCCGCGACCAGCGCGGCACCACGGTCATGTCCGAGCGTGATGCCCAGAACGTTCGCAAGTTTTTTCTGCCCAACGGCTGACGCCAGCCTCGCCAGTTAGCCCAGGAGATCTCCCATGGCCCGTGTCAAACGCGGCGTAACCTCGCATGCCAAGCACAAGAAGGTGCTGAAGGCCGCGAAGGGTTATTTCGGCCGCCGCAAGAATACCATCCGCGTCGCCAAGCAGGCGGTGGAGAAGGCGCAGCAATACGCCTATCGCGACCGCAAGGTGAAGAAGCGCAATTTCCGCGCGCTCTGGATCCAGCGCATCAACGCGGCCACCCGCGAGCTCGGCTTCACCTATGGCCGATTTATCGACGGTCTCGGCAAGGCCGGGATCGAGGTCGACCGCAAGGTGCTCTCGGATATCGCCATCCATGAGCCCGAGGCCTTCAAGGCCCTGGTCGATCAGGCGAAGGCCGCGCTGGAAGCCCAGCCGGCCTGATTTCCCGACCTGCCGGGACCCGACACGAAAGAGCCCCGCGCGCCAGCGCCGGGGCTCTTTGCGTTGGTGGCTTTGCGATGCGGCCCGGCCCGGCTATAAGCCCGCCGGCGCCGGCCTCCCGCCCCGCCGACGTCCCGCCTTGCCGTCCGCTTCCAGCCGAGAACAACCATCATGTCCGCCGAAACGCTGCCCGATCTGGCCGCCCTCGAAGGCGAGCTGCACGCCGCCGTCACCGACGCCGCCGATGAAGCCGCGCTGGAGGCGGTCCGCGTCGCCGCCCTCGGCAAGAAGGGGTCGGTGTCCGAGCTGCTGAAGAGCCTCGGCGGCATGACGCCCGAGCAGCGCAAGAGCGCCGGCCCCGCCATCAACGGCCTGCGCGACCGCCTCAACGAGGCGATCGCCGGCCGCCGCGCCGCGCTGAAGGCCGCCGCCCTCGCCCTGCGGCTGGAGACCGAGCGGGTCGATGTCACCCTGCCGGTGCGGGAGAGCCCGGCCGAGGCCGGCCGCGTCCACCCCATCACCCAGGTCATCGACGAACTCACCGCCATCTTCGCCGATATGGGCTTCTCGGTCGCCGAAGGGCCGGACATCGAGGACGACTTCCACAATTTCACCGCGCTGAACTTCCCCGAAGGCCATCCCGCGCGGGAGATGCACGACACCTTCTATCTCCCGACCCGGGAGGACGGCTCCCGCCTCGTGCTGCGCACCCACACCTCGCCGGTGCAGGTGCGCACCATGCTGACGAAGAAGCCGCCGATCCGGGTGATCTGCCCCGGCCGGACCTACCGCTCCGACAGCGACCAGACCCACACCCCGATGTTCCATCAGGTGGAAGGCCTCGTCATCGACAAGGGCTCCAATCTCGGCCACCTGAAGTGGATCCTCGAGGCGTTCTGCAAGGCCTTCTTCGAGGTGGACAATGTGAAGATGCGGTTCCGCCCGTCCTTCTTCCCGTTCACCGAGCCCTCGATGGAGGTCGACATCCAGTGCGACCGCTCTCGCCCCGGCGAGATCCGCTTCGGCGAGGGCTCGGACTGGCTGGAGATTCTCGGCTGCGGCATGGTCCACCCGAATGTCCTGCGCAATTGCGGGCTGGACCCGGACGAGTACCAGGGCTTCGCCTGGGGCATGGGCATCGACCGCATCGCCATGCTGAAATACGGCATGCCGG
>CAZIXP010000094.1:15280-16335 GCA_964543245.1 uncultured Starkeya sp. | reverse complement strand
GTCGAAACGGCCTGGGCGCAGCAGCGCGGGGTCGAGCACGTCCGGGCGGTTGGTCGCGGCGATGAGGATGATGCCCTCATTGGCCTCGAAGCCGTCCATCTCCACCAGCATCTGGTTGAGGGTCTGCTCGCGCTCGTCATTGCCGCCGCCGAGGCCGGCGCCACGATGCCGGCCGACCGCGTCGATTTCGTCGATGAAGATGATGCAGGGCGCGTTCTTCTTGGCCTGCTCGAACATGTCGCGCACGCGCGAGGCGCCGACGCCCACGAACATCTCGACAAAGTCGGAGCCGGAAATGGTGAAGAACGGCACATTGGCCTCGCCGGCGATGGCGCGGGCGAGCAGGGTCTTGCCGGTGCCGGGCGGACCGACCAGCAGCACGCCGCGCGGGATGCGGCCGCCGAGCCGCTGGAACTTCTGCGGGTCACGCAGGAATTCCACGATCTCTGTGAGGTCGCTCTTGGCCTCGTCGATGCCCGCCACATCCTCGAAGGTGACGCGGCCATGGGCTTCGGTCAGCAGCTTGGCGCGGCTCTTGCCGAACCCCATCGCCTTGCCGCCGGCGCCCTGCATCTGCCGGGAGAGGAAAATCCACACGCCGATCAGCGCGATGAACGGCAGCCACGAGATCAGCAGGCTGACGAACCACGGCACATTGTCCTGCAGCGGCTTGGCGGTGATGGAGACGCCCTTGCCATACAGACGCTGGACCAGCGACGGGTCGTTCGGCGCGTAGGTCTGGAAGGTGCGGCCATCGCTGAAGGTGCCGGAAATCTCCGGTCCCTGGATCAGCACGTCGCGCACGCGGCCCTGGTCGACCTCGTTCAGCAGCTGGGAGAAGCTGATGTCGTTCGCCGCCTGACGCTGGCCCGGGTTCTGGAACAGCGAGAACAATGCCAGCAGCAAGAGAACGATGATCACCCAGAGGGCAAAATTGCGGATATTGGCGTTCATCATTATCCTTTCGGCGCCGGGCGAGCCCCGACGCGGGGGGCCTGCCGATGCCGGCGCCGCTCCCTTTCGTTCGGTAATTTAGGTCCGCACCCGCGGATTGC